>CAMNHF010000005.1 GCA_946538975.1 uncultured Clostridia bacterium
ACAAGGCGGCGCGGGTGCTGGGCCTGCCCTATCCCGGCGGGCCGCGGATCGACGCGCTGGCGGAGGAGGGCGATCCGCAGGCGCTGCCCCTGCCGGTGCCCCACACCGCAGGGCCCTATGACTATTCTTTCTCCGGCGTGAAGACCGCCTTCCTGAACGCGGTGCACCGCCTGGAGCAGCGCGGCGAGGAGCTGCCGAAGGCCGATCTGGCCGCCTCCTTCCGCCAGGCCGTCTGCGGCCAGCTGACCGAGAAGGCCATGCAGGCCGTTCGCGATACCGGCGCCCGCGCGATGGCGCTGGCCGGGGGCGTCTCCGCGAACCGCCTGCTGCGGCGGCTGATGACGGAGGCCTGCGCGGAGGCGGGCATTCCGCTGTACATGCCCCGGCTGGAGCTGTGCACGGACAACGGCGCAATGATCGGCAGCGCGGCCTTCTACCGGCTGATGCGGGGCGAAATCGCCGATCTGCGGCTGAACGCGCAGCCCGCCCTGCGGCTGGTCTGAATCACGATCCGGAAAACGGGAAGGGGAAAACCATGAGCGAGCAGAAGAAAGGCCGCCCCGAGAGCGGCGCGAAGAAAAATGTGATGCAGGCGGTGAAGTTCACACTGTTTTCGATTTCCGCGGGCATCATTCAGATCGGAACCTACACCCTGTTCTACGAGGTGCTCCACTGGGCGCCTTGGCTGAGCTACCTGGTGTCCCTGGTGCTGAGCGTGCTGTGGAACTTCACCTTCAACCGCAAGTACACCTTCCGCAGCGACGCGGATCTCCGCAGGTCCATGCTGCTGGTGGCGCTGTTCTACGTGGTGTTCACGCCGCTGAGCACCTGGTGGACGGCGGCGCTGACCGGGGAGAATCCCTTCACCGGCGCGGCGGCCTCCGAGACGCCGCTGGTCAACAACTACGTCGTGCAGGCCGGCACCATGGTGATCAACTTCGTCACCGAGTTCCTGTGGCAGAAGTTTGTCGTCTACCGGGACACGGAAAAGGCGTGAAGATCTTCCCGCGGCGGGAAGAAGCGGGCCGTGTCTTTCGTTGAGCAGTTGAAGACGAAAGAAAGGGGGGGACGCATCGTGCGCAGGATGATTCCGCTGCTGGCAGCGCTGCTGGCGCTCGTGCTGGCCGTGCCGGTCATCGGCGGCGCGGAGGGCGACGTATGCGTGCTGCGGGCCGGTGTGGACAGCGACGTGTCCACCGCCGCCAGCTATATCCGCGTGACCTGCTCCCTGGAGGAGGAGAGCGATGTCTCCCTGTCCGTGTACTGCGCGGGCCGCCTGGCCTATCAGCGCATGTGGACCGGCCAGCGGGGGGAGTTTGTCTCGGAGGATGTGTACCTGCCGCTGCAGGGCGGCAGCACGGTCTATGAGGTGCTCCTGGACGTCCGCGGCCGCACCTGGCGGCTGACGGTCACCCGCACCCAGCCCCGGCTGGAGAACAACATCGCCACCTCCTGCGGCTACCCGCTCTCCTGGCTGAACGGCCAGAACACCTGGAACGCGGTGACCTTTGTCAACCTGCGGGACGCGGCCATCGCGCCCTTCACCGTGCCGCTGCAGACCGGCGGCTACTACAGCCTGGGGCAGGTCTCCTTCCGCGTGCGCGGCGGGCGGCTCTTTGCGGAGATCGCGCTGGATCCGGCGATCGGCGCGGTCGTCAGCTCGGGCACGCTGGCGGCGGCCTTCACCCCGGAGGAGATCGGCAGCCTGGGCACGCGGGGCTTCACCGGCGCCAGCGGCAGCCCCGAGGAGGGCATCGCCGTGGACGGGCAGAGCTGCGCCGCGGTGCTGCTCACCCTGCGGGTCTCCTTTGACCCGGGCGCGGCGCGCGTCATCAGCGACACCCGGCTGGACGGCCAGGAGGAGCTGTGGCTGCTGATGTTCAGCGGCGGGGAGCCTGATGCCAACGGCTGAGCCGGCCCATCACCCCATCAGTTGGAGGACAAATGATTACGGAATATTTTCTCATCGGCGAGGTGCTGCGGCCCCAGGGCATCCACGGGGAGGCGAAGCTGCGCTGCGACGCCGCCGACCCGGAGGCCTTCCGCCGGGTGACCACCCTGTACTGGAAGGACGGCGACGCCTACATCCCGGTGGAGGCGCACACCTCCCGGGTGGACGGCGGCTTTGCCTACACGACCTTCGCGGGCTGCGCGCGGCCGGAGGATGTGGAGAAGCTGCGCGGCCGCTCCGTCTATGTGGACAGGGCCCACGCCGCGCCGCTGCACGAGGGCGAATACTACCTGAGCGACCTGATCGGCTGCGAGGTCTTCGACCGGCAGGGCGGCCGGATCGGCGTGCTGCGGGACGTGCTGCAGTACGGGCCCACGGACATCTATGTGCTGAGCACGCCCCGGGGGGAGCTGATGGCCCCCGCCCTGCCCCACGTGTTCATTGAGACCGACGTGGCCGGCAACCGCATCACCGCGGATGAGGAGCGCCTGCCCGAGGTCGCAGTGCTGCAGAACTGATAAGCCTTTTTGCCCGGGAGGAACAATCGCATGAACGTGGATCAGCTGGCGGAGGTGCTCCGCCGCGACAGCAGCTTTATGGAAAACGTGGTGCGCTGGGAGGAGCTCCCGGTGCGCCCGGCGGTTTACGCGCCTTTTCCGGAGGGGCTGGACGCGAAGCTGCGGGATGTGCTGGCGGCCCGGGGCATTCATCAGCTCTACAGCCACCAGGCGTCCGCGGTGGAGGCCGTGCTGCGCGGGGAGGACGTGGTCGTCGTCACGCCGACGGCCTCCGGCAAGACCATGTGCTACAATCTGCCGGTGCTCTCGTCCATCCTGCGCGATCCGGACAGCCGCGCGCTCTACCTCTTCCCGACCAAGGCCCTCTCCGCCGACCAGGTCAGCGAGCTGTACGACATGATCCAGCAGTGCGGCGAGGACATCAAGACCTACACCTACGACGGCGACACCCCGGCGGCGGCCCGGCGGGCGGTGCGGCAGGCCGGCCACATCGTGGTCACCAACCCGGACATGCTGCACAGCGGCATCCTTCCCCACCACACCAAGTGGGTGAAGCTGTTCGAGAACCTGCGCTACATCGTCATCGACGAGATCCACACCTACCGCGGCGTGTTCGGCTCCAACCTGGCCAACGTGCTGCGGCGGCTGATGCGGCTGTGCGCCTTCTACGGCAGCCGGCCGCAGTTCATCCTGTGCTCGGCGACCATCGCCAACCCGCAGGAGCTGGCGGAGACGCTGACCGGCCGGCCCGTCACCCTCATCGACAACAACGGCGCGCCGATGGGGCGGCGGCATTTTGTGTTCTACAATCCGCCGGTGATCAATCAGCAGCTGGGCATCCGCAAGGGCGTCATCCCCGAGGCGCGGCGCATCTCCGGCATGCTGCTGAAGAACGGCATCCAGGCCATCACCTTCGCCCGCTCCCGGCTGACGGTGGAGGTGCTGACCCGCTACCTGAAGGACATGGTGCGCGACCCGATGGGCAACGCGGGCCGGGTGCGCGGCTACCGCGGCGGCTACCTGCCCACGCAGCGGCGGGAGATCGAGCGCGGGCTGCGGGCCGGGCAGATCGACGCGGTGGTCTCCACCAACGCCCTGGAGCTGGGCATCGACATCGGCGCGCTGGACGCCTGCGTGCTGTGCGGCTATCCGGGCACCATCGCCAGCGCCTGGCAGCAGGCGGGCCGGGCCGGGCGGCGCAAGGACACCAGCATCGTGTTCTTCATCGCCTCCTCCGCGGCCATCGACCAGTACATCGTGAACCATCCGGACTACTTCCTGAAAAAGTCGCCGGAGAACGCCCTGCTGAACCCGGACAACCTGTACGTGCTGCTGAGCCACTTCAAGTGCGCGGCCTTCGAGCTGCCCTTCGAGGACGGCGACGGCTTCGGCAACGCCCCGGCCCCGGAGGAGCTGCTGGACTTCCTCACCGAGGAGCACATCCTGCACCACGTGGACGGCCGCTACCACTGGTCGGCGGAGGACTTCCCGGCCAGCGAGATCAGCCTGCGCAGCGCGGCCAGCGAGAACTTCGTCATCATCGACCAGACCGATCCGGCCCATCACCGCGTGATCGGCGAGATGGACCGCTTCACCGCGCCCATGCTGCTGCATGAGAACGCGATCTACCTGCACGAGGGCGTCACCTACCAGGTGGAGAAGCTGGACTTCGACGCCTGCAAGGCCTTCATCCGCCGCGTGGAGTCCGCCTATTACACCGACGCCGACCTGAACATCTCCCTCAGCCTGCTGGACGTGGAGGAGGAGGTCAGCCGCGGCGGCGTCACCCGCGCCCTGGGCGAGGTGAAGGTGACCGCGCTGGTGACGATGTTCAAGAAGATCCGCTTCGACACGCACGAGAACCTGGGCTTCGGCCATGTGCGCCTGCCGGAGACGGACATGCACACCACCGCGATGTGGTGGACGCTGCCGGACGATACGGCGGCGGCCTTCTCCAGCGACACGCTGAAGAACGGCATGCTCGGCGTGACGAACCTGCTGCGGATCGTCGCCCCGCTGTACCTGATGTGCGCGCCCCAGGACATCGCCGTCCTCTATCAGGTGAAGAGCCCCATCACGGACAAGCCCACGGTCATCCTCTACGACAACTGCCCCGGTGGCGTGGGCCTGAGCCAGAAGGCCTTCGGCATGCAGGGGCTGCTGCTGCGCGAATGCCTGAACATCGTGACTTCCTGCGCCTGCGAGAACGGCTGCCCCAGCTGCGCCGGCCCCGTGGGCGAGATCGGCATGGACGGCAAGGCCACCGCGGCGCAGCTGCTGCGGGAGCTGGTGAGGAGAAGCACATGAATCTGCGCGACAAGCTGCGGGCCGTCGCCGGCGAAAAGAAGCCCGCCGCGCCGCCGCCGGAGACCGCGCACAACGACTGCTGGCGGCGGGACACCCTCCGCGGCGCGGAGAGCCTGCCGGCGCTGAACGCCCCGCTGGGGGACATCGTGCCGCTGATGCAGCCGGGCGAGGTGCCCGCGGGGCTGCGGCCGGAGCGCATCCTCTACCTGGACACGGAGACGACAGGCCTGGGCGGCGGCGCGGGCACGGTGGCCTTCGAGATCGGCCTGGGCTGGGAGACCTCCGAGGGCTTCGCGATCCGCCAGCTGGTGATGCGGGACTACCCGGAGGAGCGCTGGCTGCTGCGGGAGACGGAGGCGCTGCTGAGCCGCTTCGACGCGGTGTGCACCTTCAACGGCAGCACCTTCGACCTGCCGCTGCTGCGGAGCCGCTTCCTGATGAACCGCATGGATCCGGCCTGCCTGGACCTCCCCCACATTGATCTTGTGCACATCGCGCGGCGGGTGTTCCGCCTGCGGCTGGGGCACTGCAATCTGGGGCGGCTGGAGGAAGTGATCCTGGGCCAGCCCCGCCAGGGCGACCTGCCCGGCAGCGAGGTGCCGCAGCGCTTCTTCACCTACCTGAAGACCGGCGAGTTCGGCCTGCTGGAGGAGGTGCTGGCTCACAACGAGCAGGACGTGGCCAGCATGTGCGTGCTGCTGCGGCACATGGTGCGCTGCTACGCGAACCCGGAGCTGCTGGGGCACGCGGAGGATCTGCTGTCCATGGGCGCGGCACTGGAGCACGGCAGGCACGCGGCCGAGGCGCGGCGCTGCTATCAGCTGATCCCCGCCGGCCGCCTGCACGCGATGGGCCAGCTGCGGCTGGCGGCGAACCTGCGCCGCAGCGGTGCGCGGGGCGACGCGAAGGAGGTCTGGCTGGGGATGATCCGCCGGCGGGAGGGCGGAGCCCAGCCCTACATTGAGCTGGCGAAGCATTACGAGCATGTGGAGCGGGACATCCCCGCCGCCCTGGAGATGACGGTGAAGGCGATTGCCCTGCTCTCGGAGCCCTCGCTGCAGGGGGAGGCTGTACAAACCCTGCGAAATGCGTTACAATACCGCTACGACCGCCTTGCGCGCAAGGCCGGCGCGAGCAGGAAGGATACGTGATGAAATGAAGCTGTTGGCGAATCTGAAGGGCCGGCAGGCGTACAGGCTGCACGGTGAAGGCAAGCTGGAGGAAGCCCGGAAGCTCTATGAGGAGGGCATGGCGGAGGGCATGGACAATCCGCACTACCTCCTGGCCTACTCCACGCTGATGGTGCGGGCGGGCCATTTTGCCGAGATGCGGGAATATCTGGTCAAACTGCAGCACAATCCGGGCCTGACCGATGAGATGAAGACCCAGCTGTTCATCAATTACGCGGCCTGCGTGTACAAGCTGGGCGAGCTGGACAAGGGGATCCGCCTGCTGGAGCGGCAGCACGCGCACCGGCCGACGGGGGCGCTCTACCAGACCCTCGGCTACCTCTATGTGGAAAAGTACGACGCGGAGCACGCGCCGGATTTCGACGCCCTTGATCGGGAGGCGCGGGAGGCCTATGAGCAGGAGCTGGCCCGGCGGCAGGCGGAGGACGCCCAGCCGGAGGAGGGCGGCGAGGCCGAAAAGCCGCTGACGGAGCCCGTCCCCGCCCGGGAGCAGTGGGCGGCCGGCATTGCGAAGGCCCAGGCCTTTTTGGAGAAGGCCGTGGACTACGACGACGAGGATCCCATCTGCCTGGACAACATGGGCCAGTTCTGGTACCGCGTGAAGGGCGACCGGGCCGAGGCGCGGAGCTGGTTCGACCGGGCCATCGCGGAGCGGGACAGCCAGATTGACACGCTGTGGTTCCTGTCGCGCTACGACCTGGAGGCAGGCGACACCGCCAGGGCGCTGGAGCGGCTGCAGAAGGCGGTGAACGGCAGCTTCTCCGTGCTGAACTATAAGGACAAGGCCTCCATTGAGGCGGAGATCGCCAGGCTGCAGGCCCGGGCGTGACGGAAAACGAAAGGGGTAAGCATGATGGAGAACGAGAAGAACGGCCAGCTGCCTGTGGAGAGCGGGCTGCCGCAGCCTGTGCAGGAGGAAGCCCCGCAGCCGGTCGACGCGGCGCCGCAGGAAGAGGACGGCAAGGGGAAAAAGAAGGGCAAGAAGGAAAAGGAAAAGAAATCCCTGGGCCGCAACATCCTGGAATGGATCGCCACGCTGCTGACCGCGGTCATTCTGGCGCTGGTGGTGCGCTCCCTGTGCTTCGAGCTGGTCAAGGTGGACGGCCAGTCCATGCAGGACACGCTGGAAAACCACGAGGTCATGTTTGTCACCAAGTTCGAGTATGCCAGCGTGTGGGCGACCTGGCCCTTCTGGGATGATGTGACGAAGACCGTCTCCAGCGCCCGGGCGGCGGTGTTCGGCAATCCGGCGCGCTTCGACGTGGTGATCTGCCGGTATCCGGGCCGCGGCGACCTGAACTTCGTCAAGCGCGTGGTGGGCCTGCCCGGCGACACGGTGAAGATCGAGGACGGGTACCTCTACGTGAATGGGGAAAAATACGACGAGCCCTACATCAGTGACGAATACCGCGTGGCCGGCGGCTCCAACGGCCGGAGCTTCGCCGAGTGCACCGTGCCCAAGGCGGGCGCGGAGGTGAAGGTGGTCTGGGCCAACGAGAACCACACCAGGTTCTCGCTGGAGGTGAACGGCGGGACCTGGAGCTTCCCGAACCTGTCCGAGGCGGAGAACAGCCAGGGCGACGTGATCATGCTGATCGGCCGCAGCCTGTACCTGAACGGAAAGCAGATCGAATCCGCCGAAACCCTGGAGCAGGTGGCCGGGCAGACCTTCACCCTGCGGGAGGACAACTACATCGTCATGGGCGACCACCGCAACAACTCCAACGACAGCCGCGCCCAGGGACCGATTCCGCGCACGATGATCTACGGCCACGCGGCGCAGGTGATCTGGCCGCTGAGCAGCTGGCGCGGCATCCCCAACGGGCTGGACGTGAAGTAAGCCGCCATGCGCATCGACATACTGACCACCTTCCCGGAGATGTTCCCCGGGGTGCTGGACACGAGCATCCTGGGCCGGGCCCGGCAGCAGGGGCTGCTGGAGATCGCCTGCACGGACATCCGCCCCTTTTCCGCCAGCAAGCACAAGAACACCGACGACTACCCCTTCGGCGGCGGCGCGGGCATGGTGATGATGCCCCAGCCGATCATGGACGCGATGGAGGCGGTCTGCGGGCCGGACTTCAACGGCCGGCGCATCTATCTGGGGCCGCGCGGCAGGACGCTGAACACCGCCCTGGCCCGGGAGCTGGCGCGGGAGGAGCGGCTGGTGCTGCTCTGCGGGCACTATGAGGGCGTGGATCAGCGCGCGCTGGACGCCTGCGTGGACGAGGAGATCTCCATCGGCGACTACATCCTGACCGGCGGCGAGCTGGCCGCGATGGTGCTGGTGGACTGCGTGGCCCGCTTCGTGCCCGGGGTGCTGGGCTCGGCGGAGAGCCCGGAGGAGGAATCGTTCTCCGACGGCCTGCTGGAATACCCGCAGTACACCCGCCCCCGCGAGATCCGCGGCATGGCCGTGCCGGAGGTGCTGCTGAACGGCGACCACGCGAAGATTCGGGCCTGGCGGCGCAGGGAGAGCCTGCGCGCCACCCTCCGGCACCGGCCTGATCTGCTGGAGACGGCCCCGCTGACGGACAAGGACCGGAAGCTGCTGCGCGAGCTGGAGGAGGAGGAAAAGCCGTGTTTCTCAGAAAACTGACCGCGCTGCTGGCCCCGCTGGCGCTGCTGGCCGTGGTCTGCCTGCTGCTGCCGCTGTTCCCGGCCGTGGCCTTCTGGACGCCGGTGGGCCGCGGCGCGCTGATCGGGCTGGCGCTGGGTCTGCTGCTGCCTGCCATCGGCGCGGCCCGCAAGAAGGAGCCCTTCGGCGTGCTGCTGTGGTTCCCCGCGCTGATCGCGATCGCCGCGCTGGTCTGCCAGTACCTGATGATGAACGGCACCCGGATCGACGCGCTGCGGCTGATCGCCACCCGCGACGAGCACATCCTGCTCACCGAGGCGGCCTTCACCGTCTATATGATCGCCCAGGCCATCCGCTGCAGCAATTGACCGCAATGGCCCCGTTCCCATCGAAAGTGAAAGCTCCGCCGCTGCGCATCTCCGCAGGGCGGGCTTTTTTTCGAGAACGGCTGCCGCCCGGGCCGTGAGGCACGCGTCCGTTTCGCACACATCGTGAAAGATCACCCCATCCCCAAACGGCCTTTTCGGAAGAATAGGGGTATGGGGGAAGGAAATCCCTTTTCCGCCGGAAAAGGGTTGCCTTCCCCCAGATCCTGAGCAGTCCCGAGCAGGAACAGCGAAGTGACGGCGTCCCCTTGTGCGGCCCGCGGCGGTATGGTATAATGGATTTGCAGCGATATGCTTTCGGCGTTCGACAAAATGAGATACCAGCGGCTCTGTGACGACTGACTGAGGGAGGAGGAGATTTCATGAAGAGACTGCTGTCGGCCCTGCTGGCGCTGTGCCTGCTCCTGGGCGCGGCCTGGGCGGAGGAGGCCATTGTGGCGGAGGAAGAGGTCCTGACCATCGCGGAGGAGGAGCCCGCGTGGGAGGAGATCTTTGAATCCGAGGAAGAGCTGGCGCCCGAGGAGGCGCTGGAAGAAGTGGAGGAGATGGAGGCCCTCGAGGAGCCGGTTTCCATTGAGGAATCGCTGGAGGAGGCCGTCCTGAAATCCGGCACGTGGGGCACCTGCGACTGGAACATCAGCGACCGCGGCGTGCTGACGATCCACGCGGGCACCGGCGCCAATACAGGCAGCATCAGCCCCTGGCGGGATCATGCGAGCCTGATCAAATCGGTCGTTGCGACGGAGCGGATCGTGCTGCCGGAGAACTGCTCATTCCTGCTGTCGCTCTATGTCTATGATTCGGAGGCTGGGTACCAGAGCGCCTGCACCTCGATGAAGCTCACCGGCTTCGTCACCTCGAACGTGCGGAACATGGAGGGCATGTTCTACGGCTGTTCCGTGCTGAAGACCCTGGACATCAGCAGCTTCAGCACAGCCAGGGTGACGAACATGAAGCAGATGTTCAGCCACTGCGAGAGCCTTACCTCGCTGGCGCCGGCGTTCAGCACCGCCAATGTGACGGATATGTCCTCGATGTTCGGCTTCTGCAACGCGCTGAAGACGCTGGACCTCTCCACCTTCAGCACCGCGAAGGTGACGGACCTGTCCTTCATGTTCAATCACTGCATCGCGCTGGAGAGCCTGAATCTCTCCGGCTTTGACCCGGCCAATGCGACGAACCTGAGGTGGATGTTCTATGACTGCAATTCGCTGAAGAGCCTGAATCTCTCCGGCTTCCGCACGCCCAAGGCGGAGAACATGTCCTACATGTTCGGCTTCTGCACGAGCCTCACCTCGCTGAATGTCTCCGGCCTCGACACGCGGAACGTGACGGACATGAGCGGCATGTTCGCCAACTGCGAGGTTCTGCCCAAGCTGGATCTGTCGAACTTCAGCACCGCCAGGGCAGCCAACATGAACAGCATGTTCAACATGTGCTTCAAGCTGGCCTCGTTGAATATCTCCAGCTTCAGCACCGCCAATGTGACGGACATGAGCTATATGTTCTTCCGGTGCGAGAGCCTGACCTCGCTGAACGTCTCCGGCTTCAGGACCGGCAAGGTCACCACGATGAGAGCCATGTTCTACGAGTGCAAGAAGGTGCCCTCGCTGAACCTCTCCTCCTTCGACACGCGGAACGTGACGGACATGTCGGAGATGTTTGACGAATGCATCGGCCTGACCCGCCTCGATCTGTCCGGCTTCCAGACCCCGAAGCTGCAGACGGCGGCCGGCATGTTCTATCTCTGCAGGAATCTGGAAGAATTGGACGTGCACAGCTTTGTCACCCCGGCGCTCAGTGACTGCCACGCGATGTTCGGCGGCTGCGGGAAGCTGGCGCTGCTGGATCTCTCGGGCCTCAATACCCGGAACGTCACCGCCATGAAGAACATGTTCGCGGGGTGCGACGGGCTGATCCAGGTGTCGCTGGGCAGCAATTTCACCTTCAAGGGCAGCGGCAGCTCCGTGCTGTGCACCCTGCCGGAGGGCTGGTGGTATTCCAAGCAGAGCAGCGGCGGTTATGAGGCGCAGTACCTGGCGGAGAACCGCAACAACCGCCAGGACACCTACGTGCGGCTGGGGACGCCGGTGATCAAGGGCCAGCCCGTGGATACCAACGCGGCCCGCATCACCTGGCCGCACATGGAGGGCATCGACGGCTACCAGCTGTGGCGCAGCGACAACGGCGGCGCCTTCCAGTGGGTGAAGAACAACACCACCGACGCGGTCAACAACTACTCCCTGACCCCCGGCGCCAACTACCAGTACAAGGTGCGCGCCTACATCGACCTGAGCAACGGCCAGCGCATCTTTGGAGACTTCTCCAACATCGTGTCCGTGCACATTCTGGGCACGATTGACAACTTCACCGTGACGGGCAAGGACACCAACTGCGCCTTCCTGAAGTGGAAGAAGGTAGAGGGCTGCACCGGCTACCAGGTGTTCCGCAAGGTGGAGGGCAGCGGCGACTTCACCTGGGTGAAGAACGCCACCACGAATCAGGTCGCCAACTACGCGCTGACCCCCGACACCACCTACTATTACAAGGTCCGCGCCTACATCGACCTCCCGGACGGCAAGCGCGCCTACGGCCAGTACTCCGAGGGCGTGAAGGTTTACATCCAGCCGCAGGTGGTCATCCAGAAGCTGGTGGGCGGCAGCGGCAGGATCACCATCACCTGGTCGAAGGCCGAGGGCTGCACCGGCTACCAGATCTTCTGCACCGAGGCCGGCACCGGCGGCGACTATGCCTGGGTGCGGAACGTCCCCGCTGGGCAGCTCTCCGTCACCGTGCCCAACCTGAAGGCCAAGACCGACTACTGGTTCAAGATCCGCAGCTACGTCGACCTCCCGAGCGGCGAGCGGTACTACGGCCAATACTCCGAGGCCAAGCACACCTGGACCAAGTGACACCTCTCGCGGCCGCCGGAGGAGAGAACCGGCGGCCGCCTTTCCGATGAAATGTTCATACGCAAAAAACCGCCGTCCCCCTTTTGCGGAGGACGGCGGCTTTGTTATTTCGTTCAGGCCTGCTTGTCGCCGGTGATGACGGCCTTGATGCGGCGGACGCCGGCGGAGGAGGACTCTTCCTTCTGGATCTTGAAGTGGCCCAGCTCGCCGGTGTGGGTGGCATGGGGGCCGCCGCAGATCTCGAAGGAGAACTCGCCCATCTTGTAGGTGCGCACGCGCTCGCCGTACTTGCTCTCGAACAGGCCGATGGCGCCCTTGCTCTTGGCCTCGGGCACGGTCATCTCCTCGCAGACGACGGGCACATCCGCCGCGATGGCCTCATTGACCAGGCGCTCCACCTCGGCGAGCTCTTCCGGCGTCATCTTGCGGCCGAAGGAGAAGTCGAAGCGCAGGCGCTCGGCGGTAATGTTGGAGCCCTTCTGCGCCACCTCGTCGCCCAGCACCTTGCGCAGGGCCGCGTGGAGCAGGTGGGTGGCGGTGTGCAGGCGGGCGGTCTCCAGGGTCTGGTCGGCCAGGCCGCCCTTGAACTTCTGGTCGGCGCCGGCGTGGCTCAGCTCCTGATGCTTCTTGAAGCGCTCGGCGAAGTCGGCCTCGTCGACGGTCATGCCCTTCTCGGCGGCCAGCTCCTTCGTCATCTCGATCGGGAAGCCGTAGGTGTCATAGAGCTTGAAGGCGCTGCGGCCGTCCATCACGCTGAGGGAGGCGAGGCGCGCGCTGACGGCCTTCTCCAGGGCGGCCGCGTCGCCGGCGTTCGCCGCCTCGATGATGGGCTGCATGTCGGGAGAGGGGCGCAGCTTCTTCGTCTGGGCCAGCTCCTTCGCCTTCGCGGGCTTGTCCTGCGCGGCGAGGATGCTCTCCAGCACTTCGCGGGTCTGGGCGATGCCGGCGCAGACCTTCTCGAACTCCTTCTCGCCCTGCTTCAGGGTGCGGGCAAAGCGGGTCTCTTCCTCCTGCAGCTGCTCCAGCACGAAGGCGCTGTTGCGCTCCAGCTCGGGCCAGGCCTCGCGGTACTGCGCGATGATCACCCGGGCGATCTCCGCGGTGAAGCCGGCGGGCATGCCCAGCTGCATGCCGTAGCGCACGGCGCGGCGGATCAGGCGGCGCAGGATGTAGCCCTGGTCGGTGTTGGAGGGGGAGACGCCGCGGTCATCGCCCAGGATGAAGGTGGCGGTGCGCATGTGGTCGGCGATGATGCGGAAGGCGCGCGTGGTCTCCGCGTCGGCCTCGTATTCCCTGCCGGACAGCTCGCTGATCTTCGCCAGAATGCCGGTGAAGGCGTCGGTCTCGTAGACGGACTTCTTGCCGGTCAGCGTGCAGATCGTGCGCTCCAGGCCCATGCCGGTGTCCACGTTCTTCTTCGCCAGCGGGATGAAGGTGCCGTCCTTCTGCTTGTTGTACTGCATGAAGACGTCGTTCCAGATCTCCATGTAGTGGCCGCAGGAGCAGGCGGGAGAGCAGCCGGGGCCGCAGGCGGGCTTGTCGGTGATGTAGAACATCTCGGTGTCCGGGCCGCAGGGGCCGGTGATGCCGGCGGGGCCCCACCAGTTGTGCTCCTTGGGCAGGTAGAACAGGTGATCCGGCTGCACGCCCATGGACCGCCAGATCTCATAGCTCTCGGTGTCGCGCGGGCAGTCCTCGTTGCCCTCGAACACGGTGAAGGCCAGGCGGGACTTGTCGATGCCGAGGTAGCGCTCGTCGGTCAGGAATTCCCAGCTCCAGGCGATCGCTTCCTTCTTAAAGTAGTCGCCCAGGGACCAGTTGCCCAGCATCTCGAAGAAGGTCAGGTGGCTGGCGTCGCCCACGTCGTCGATGTCGCCGGTGCGGATGCACTTCTGCACATCGGTCAGGCGGGTGCCGGCGGGATGCGGCGTGCCCAGCAGATAGGGCACCAGCGGATGCATGCCGGCGGTGGTGAACAGCACGGTCGGGTCGTTCTCCGGGATGACCGACGCGGACGGGATGCGGTGGCAGCCCTTGGACTCCATAAAGGACTGGAACATCTCGCGCAGCTCGGCGGAAGTGATCTGTTTCATGGCAGGACAGCTCCTTTGGTTCAGAATTGCGGAAAATACAGTGTACGCGGCAGATTATACCACCGCCGGCGGGGCTTTGCAAGGGCGGGGCCGGGCCGTGCGCAAAAAACGCGGGCTGCCCGCAATGCAAAACCCTTCCCGCCGCCGGCTCGCACCGGTTGGGGAAGGGCTCTCGGTCAGGCCGCAATATGGGGCACCGTCTATTGGGACCGCCACGGCCTTTGGCTGACGCGGATGATTACCACTTGCGCTTGCGAGCGGCCTCCGCCTTCTTCTTGCGCTTCACACTCGGCTTCTCGTAATGCTCACGCTTCCGAACCTCCTGGATGACGCCTGCGCGCTGGCACTGGCGCTTAAAACGCTTCAGCGCACTCTCCAGGGATTCATTCTCCCGAACACGAATCTCGGACACTGTTATCCCTCCTTTCGCACATCTGCCTCGGCAGCAGCCGGCCACAAAATGGACGGATGGCGAACCGTACGCCTATTATACAGCCAATTGCCCATTTCTGTCAATGGTTTCCGAAAAAGAAATTACAGCCAGTTCACAGATTTTTCATATTTTTGGCGGGGAGGCAGAGACGCCGAAGGGCGGCGATAAATTTTGTACTCAAATCAGCCAAATTGGACAAAAACATCTTGTCAAAGGATAGGAAATGCAGTAATATGCATTCCGGGACAAAAAGGACTTGTGACAATGAACAGAAACATTGAAAGAGAGGAGACCGGAAATGAAGCAGACACTGAAGCGCATCCTGCTCCTGCTGCTGGCGATGCTGCTGCTGGCAGCTGCGGCGGCGGGCGAGGAGGAGACGAGCGTCGGCATCGAAGAGATGGTGGCGATCGAGGAAGAGCCCTTCATGGAGGCGGCCGAGGAGGAAGCGGAATTCCTGCCGGAGGAAGCCTTCGAGGAGGAGGCCTATGCAGTTGAAGTCGAGGAAACGGCCGTCGCGGTCGAGGAAGTGCTGGAAGAAGCAAGCCTCGAAGCGTACGGAACCTTTGGCGCCGGCGTGGCCTGGACGCTGGACAGCGACGGGCTGCTGACGATCAGCGGCACAGGGCCGATGGAGGACTATGAGGGCGGAAAGAGCCCGCTGTACAGCTATCGGTCCGCTGTCCGGACTGTCCGGATCGGGAACGGCGTGACCAGTATCGGCGCGTACGTCTTCTACTATTGCAATCAGCTGACGGCCGTCACGATTCCGTCCAGCGTCACCGCCATCAACTATGGCGCCTTCGCCGGGTGCACGTCGCTGGCGGAGATCGAGATCCCGGACAGCGTCACCGTCATCGGTGACAGCGCCTTCTCCCGCTGCACCAGCCTGACGGAGATCGTGATCCCCTCCGGTGTCACCAGCATCGGCACCCGGGCCTTCAATGCCTGCAGCAGCCTGCAGGCGATCTCGGTCCCGGCCAGCGTGACCAGCATCGGCAGCTATGCCTTCACCGGCTGCGACAGCCTGACGGACATTCAGGTTGCGTGCAATTCGGAGGCCTTTGCGCACTTCTCGAAGCGGACGGACACGCTGACGGTCATCCACCGCGAGCCGGTGACCGATCCTGCCGTCCCTGCGACCTGCACATCGACAGGCCTGACTGAGGGCACCCATTGCCCCGGCTGCGGCGAGGTGCTCGAGGCTCAGCAGATCGTCCCGGCCATGGGCCATGCCTGGCGCGCTGCTGTATACACCTGGGCCGGGGACTACAGCACCGTCACGGCGACACGGACCTGCATGCGGGATGCCTCGCATCGGGAGACGGAGACGGTTCGGACCACATCCCGCGTCACCAGAGAGCCGTCTGCCTCGGCGCTGGGCGAGACGACCTACATCAGCGCGGCCTTCACCAACAAGGCCTTCCAGGTGCAGACCAGGACCGTCGCCAACATCCCCTTCATCTCGGTCGGCACGGTGACGGGCATTGCCGCCAATCCGGTGGACACCAACGCGGCCCGGATCCGCTGGTCCTCGATGCCGAATGCCTCCGGTTATCAGCTGGAGCGCAAGGACAGCGAAAACGGAACGTTCAAATGGATCAAGAACTGCACCACGGCTGAGGTGAACAACTACGCCCTGACCCCTGGCGCGGACTACTGGTACCGCGTGCGCGCCTACCGGACGGATCAGGACGGAACGAAGATCTACGGCGGCTACTCCAGCGCTGTGCATGTGCATATCCTGGGCACGATCGACAACCTGACCGTGCGCGGCCTGGACACGAACTGCGCCTTCCTCAAGTGGGACAAGGTGGCCGGCGCGACCGGCTATCAGGTGTTCCGCGCCGTGGCGGGCAGCGGCGAGTACATCTGGGTGAAGAACTGCTCCACCGCGCAGATCGCGAACTACGACCTGACCGCCGGAACTACCTATTACTATAAGCTGCGCGCCTACATCGACCTGCCCGACGGCAGCCGCGCCTACGGCCCGTATTCCGGCGGCGTGAAGGTGGACATCCTCCCCCAGGCGGTCATCACCTCCGTCAGCTATGACGGCGCCGCGCAGATCTCCTGGTATCGGATTCCCGGCGTCACCGGCTACCAGATCTTCTACCTGCAGGAAGCCACTGACGGCATCTACAAGTGGGTGATGAACTGCGTGCCGGACACCGTGACCAGCGTGAAGATCACGAAGAACCTGGTCTACGGCACGAACTTCTACTTCCGCGTCCGCGGCTACATCGATTATCCGGACGACGAGGATCACCCGCGCTACTACGGCCAGTTCTCCGGTGCGGACCACACGACGGTGAAGTTTGACCTGACCCGTCCCGTGCTGAACAATCCCACCTTCGGCAAGGACGGCATCAGCCTCAGCTGGACCAACGAGGACGGCGATGTGGACGGCTACGAGGTGCTGTACAAGGTGGCCGGCCAGGGCGACTTCACTGTGCTGGCGGAGACCGGCCGGAGCGCCCTCAGCTATAACTGGAAGGATTATGCCTACGGGACGAATTACTACTTCCAGATCCGCTCCTACAAGCTGGACGGCACGGGCACGCGGCAGTATTCCAGCGCCTCCGCGGCGAAGAGCTGCCAGGCGAAATTCACCCTCACGCAGCCTGTGCTGAATGACGTGGTCTGCAGTGTTTCCGGCATCAGCCTCAGCTGGACCAATGCGGACGGCAATGTGGACGGCTACGAGGTGCTCTATAAGGTGGCCGGGCAGGCGGATTTCTCCGTGCTGGTGTCGACCGGCAAGAATGTCCTTGCCTACAACTGGGCAGGGTACACCTATGGGACGAATTACTACTTCCAGGTGCGTTCCTACAAGCTGGATGCCACCGGTGCGCGCCGGTACTCCACGTCCTCCGCTGTGAAGTACTGCGCGGCGAAGTTCGGCCTCAGCCAGCCCGTGATGAACACGCCGGTGTTCAGCAAGGCGAACATCGCGCTCAGCTGGACGAACGCCGACCAGGACGTGGACGGCTACGAGGTGCTCTGCAAGGCGGTCGGCGAGGCGGACTTCAGCGTTCTGGCGGAAACCAATGCGAGCACGCTGAGCTACAAGTGGACCGGATACGAATACGGGAAGAACTACAACTTCGCGGTCCGCTCCTACATCGTGGACAACGCCGGCAAGCGCCAGTACTCCGCCGCGTCCGCAGCGAAGTACATCGCGGCCAAGTTCACCTTCAGCACGCCCGAGATCACCAGTGTGAACTTCGCCATCTCCGGCATCACCATCAACTGGAAGAACACGGATACCGATGTGGCGGGCTATGAGATCCTCTACAAGACGTCCGCGCAGTCTTCCTATACTACGCTGACCTCCGTGGGCGCCTCGGGAACCAGCTTCACCTGGTCCAGCTACACCTGGGGCACGGCCTATTCCTTCCAGGTGCGCAGTTACCGCGGGGACAACGCGGGCAAGCGCCAGTACTCCAGCCCCTCGACTGCGGTCAGCTGCACGGCCAACCTGACGCCCAGCATGGTGTCGGCCCGCGGCACGCGGATTGTCTCTTCCGGCAATGCGGCGATGCGCGTCGCCTGGAGTGACATCACCGGCATCGACAAGTGGGAAATGCAGTGCAGCGATGGCAGAGGATGGATGAATTACGGCTCCGTCACCGAAAGCAGCAACGGCTACCATACGACCATATACACCGTCACAGAGGACGTGAACGGCGGCGTCATCTATGGCTTCCGCATCCGCGGCGTGCTTACCCGCGGCGGAAAGACCTGCTATACCAACTGGTCTGAAGCGGAGACCGGCTGCATGCCGCTGGTCGTTGTCCAGCAGGACAATTCACCCGGAAGCTACTACTTCTCTTACATCAATGTGGCCAATCTCGGGAACATGCCGCTGTATGCGGAAACGACCTGCCTTGTCATGCCGCTGGGACGCAATTACGGCAATTATCTTGGCTCGCTCTACAATTCCCGTTACCTTGCGCCTCAGAGCACGGCACGCTTCATCTATGAGACGAGCTATCGGCTCAGGTATGATGAGGATGCGGAGTCGATGTTCGGCTTCTACTACAATGGCTACTATTATGTGCTGACCACTGACTCCTATGACGATGACGGGTATGGTCTGTGGTTCGCTGATGCGGATCTGGATTCGAATGACATGCTCGCGAAGTAAGCCTGTGATCTCCGTGCTTCCGGCCTGCCTGATCCGTGCAGACCGGGAGGCGGAGACCGAAGCGCCTTGCCTGAACGGGCTGGGCGCTTCGGCTGTGCAGCGCGCGGATGCCTGCACGTAAAAATGCCCCTGAAGCGGGCTGGCATGCTCTGCCAGTGTCCGCTTCAGGGGCGATTTTCCTTCTCCCTCACTCCAGCTCGGAGTGGCCGTCCAGGTCGAGGCGCTCCAGCTCGCTGAGGACGTTCATCTGCCGCTGGTAGAACAGCAGGCTCTTGTTGTGGCGGTAGTAGGCCTCGCAGCCGTAGGTGGCGATGAAGAGGCTGATGTCGCGGGAGGCGGTCATCTCGGTGACCAGGATCAGCATCTCCTGTCCCTCGCCGAAGGCGTCCTCCGTGAACAGCAGGGCGTTGGTCAGCTTCTCGCCGGCCTCGGCGGCGTCGGTCTTCAGCCGGGCGACCTCCGCGTCGAAGAACACCTTCACACGCTGGAAGGCCTCGGGCACGGTGCTGCCCTCCTTGGCCTTCTCGGCGCAGACGCGCAGGAAATTCACCGCCTCGCGCTCCAGCTTCTCCGCCTCGCGGCTGATCATCTGGCCGTTCAGCTTGCGGTCCAGCTCCGCCAGCCGCTTGTCGGCCAGCTGCTGCAGCGCCACGGAGAGATCCGGCTTGGGCATCGTGAGGGTCTGGGCGCGGCTGTCCCGCAGGGGCTTGACCACGGTGCCGAACATCGTGTGGCGGAGCACCACCGGGGCGATCTCCGTGCGCAGGGCGTCCATCATCAGGCCGACCAGGGCGATGCGCTCGTCGAACTTCGCCGCTTCGGCCCGGGCCGCGATCGCGCGGGTGTTCTTGCCGGCGAGGATGGAGGGGATCTGGTAGTCGCTGCGGTACTTCTTCCACAGATCCCAGTAGATGGCGAACTGCCGGGCGGTCTCCGGATTCTGCAGGTACTGGCTGATGAGGTTCTCCTCCACGGGCAGGCCGTTCTTCTCGTACAGGTGGATCATCTCGGAGAGGTCGACCCAGCCGCGGGGCGTCACGAAGCGCTTGCCCTCCACGGTGGTCTCCATGTTCCAGAAGTCCATCGTGCGCACCTCAAGGTAGCTGAGGATCGACGGATGCACGCCCTGATCCGCCGCCCAGCCGCGCCAGGCGGTCCAGTCCGGCTCAACCTCGATGCGCTTCACGCGGTCCCAGGTGACCATGTCGAACTCGCGCACGGAGCGGTTGTACTCCGGCGGATTGCCGGCGGTGACCACGATCCAGCCCTCCGGGACCTGGTGCTGGCCGAACACCTTGTACTGCAGGAACTGCAGCATGGCCGGGGCCAGCGTCTCGGAGACGCAGTTGATCTCATCGAGGAAGAGGATGCCCTCGCGGCTGCCCGTCTCCTCCATGCGCTCATAGACGGCGGCGATGATCTCGCTCATCGTGTACTCGCTGACGCGGTAGGACTTGCCGTCGAAATCGCGGTCGTGGATGAAGGGCAGGCCCAGGGCGCTCTGGCGGGTGTGGTGGGTCATGGAGTAGCTGACCAGCGGGATGCCCAGCTCGGAGGCGATCTGCTCCATGATGGCGGTCTTGCCGATGCCCGGCGCCCCCAGCAGGAACACGGGGCGCTGCCGGTGCACGGGGATGACCAGCCGGCCGTACTCGTCCCGGGTGCGGTAGGCGATGACGGCGTTCTTGATCTGTTCCTTGGCGTTCTGAATGTTCATGCGATACCTCCCATACACTCGCGCGGTCACAGTTCGCGGATCTCGTTTTCCTCCAGCAGCACGCGGATTGCCCAGGGCGGCACCTCGCGCAGCGTCTCCTCATCCCGCTCAAGGAAGATAAAGGCGGTCTGATAGGGCGGTATCTTTTCCGGGAAAATGCCGTAACCGTCCGTGAAATAGAGGAGGCCCTTCAGCTCGGTGAAGGCCCGCTCCCGGCGCAGCTTTTCCACGTAGTGGAACACCGGCCGGAAGTCCGTGCCGCCGAAGCCGTGGAACTGCATGTTCTGCAGGTACAGGTCGAACTCCTCCTGCGTGTGGATGACCGCGTCCTCCTGCACCTGGGCGTCGCACTGGATGATGTGCAGGTTGAAGCGGACGTCGAAGGATTCCTCCTGCTTGATAATATTGAAGGTTTTCTGCAGGAAGCGCTGCACCAGCTCGCCCTGCACGGAGCCGGAGGTGTCGATGGCGATGACCAGATCGCGGATGCGCTTGTCCTCGCGGTACTCCAGCGGCTCCACCAGCGGCATGTCCGTATAGACCTCCATGCCGTAGGTATAGTAGACGTAGTCGAACTCGTCCGGGGAGAGGCGCATGACCTCCGCCGGGCTGGCGAACTTGCGCAGGAAGGAGCGGTAGTCCGTCCGCTCGCGGTTCACGGCGCGCAGGGACTGCACGAAATGCCCCGCCGTGTTGCCGATGGCGCGGTTGAAGGTCTCCATGTCCACCTGCAGGTGAGCGCTGATTTCCTTCCATAACATATTCAGCGACACGCGCATGCCGCCGCCGTCCGCATCCTCCGGGCCGGGGCTGCCGTCGTCCCGGGGCGGCCCGCCCTCGCCCAGCGCCTCGGCCAGCTGCGGCTCGGTCAGGTACCACAGGCTGTGGTCGTCCAGGGAGAAGCGCGCCTGCCATTCCGCCAGACGGAGCTCGTCCTGCGGGTTCGCGAGCAGCCAGGCGTAGATTTTCTCCGCGGTGAACACCTTCACGCCGCTCATCTCCGGCAGGGGAGCCGGGGCCAGCTCCTCCAGCTGCAGGGACTGGAGCATCGCCTCCACGGCCATGTCGCAGGCGAGGTTCCACAGCGGGCGCTCCACCAGGGTGGAGACGAACATGTGGCGGAACAGGCAGTGGATCATCATGTGGAGCCACGCGCGCATGGGCCACAGCTGATCCTCGCGGTAGCGCAGCAGCAGGCTTTTCGCATCGTAGAGAAGGTACTGCCCCTCGGTCGCGGGCAGCTGCAGCGGCTGCCCCAAAAGCAGCTCCGCCTTCTGCCGCTGCGCCGGGGTCATTTCCCGCGGGCGCAGCTCGTACAGGGCGCGGTCAAAAAAGCGCAGGCGCACGAGCACCCGCCCCTTGGCAATGCTGAGCACCTCCCGGGCCAGCGCCGAATAGCGGTCTTCCGTCATCTCAGGCCCCCCTCTCATCCGGTAGAGGGCATTGTAACCGCTTTTCCCGCGGATGGCAAGCGTTTTCGGAAATTCTCATGCAATGCTCATCTGGAGCGCGGTTTCGGAGTTTTCCTTGCGGGAGTGATGATGAATCGTGTTGAAAAACAGTTGGAAAATCTGGCGGAATTTATCACCGTATTCAATTGTTCGCAGTTGACAAACGGCGAAACTGTGATATAATCTCAATACAGCCCGTACCACGGGCAAATTATTTGAGGGAGGAATCTCGCATGAAACTGTTCGTCCGTCTTGCTGCGCTGGTTCTGGCTGTGATGATGGTTCTGTCTGTCAGCATCGCCTCTGCCGACTACTCCGTGCCGAGCAAGAGCTCCCAGATCGAAGGTCTGCCGGAGAAGCCCGAAGTGCCCACCATGACCACCAAGGGCGATGGCCAGAACACCACCACCGTGACCATGAGCGAAGCTCCCGCCTGGATGAGCGCTGTGTACAACTGGCAGTGGGTCGACATGACCTTCGACGAGAACAACACTGCGGTCGTCGACCATGGCGATGGCAAGTCCCAGCTCGGCACCGGCCACGGCGGCGGCGCTTGGCGTGACACTGAGTGGCATTGCTATACCTATTGGTATGACCAGGGCTTTGCCTATGACGGCGAGACCCAGGACGGCGTGCATGTCCGTTATGGCCGCTTCGGCGAGTGCGTTGCCATCACCGTGACCGTCGAGGGTGCCAACTACTTCAACAACGATGTGGCTCCGAGCAAGGTGGAAGTCACCTTCAAGCCCCTGAACGTTGTCGCTGACTACTGGGGAGTCTTCACCTCCAACTGGTACGTGGCCAACATCACCGAGACCTATGACGAGGGCGACATTGCCTCCATCTCCGCTGACTATGCGGAAGCCAAGGGCGGCAAGCTGCTGCACGTCGACGTGAAGCCCGCTGAGTAAGATCAGCCCGATTCGCATCATCGGGGGCTGCCCGCAAGGGCGGCCTCCTTTTTGCTGCCCGCGGAAGAAGATCTGCAGGAGGGGTGGAGCATGATGCTCCTAGCGTGTCCTGCACCATCCACACCATGTAAAAAGCTCCAAAACGGCCTTTTCGGAAAGATGGGGGTCTGGGGGAAGGAAAGCCCTTTTCCACCTGGAAAAGGGTTTCCTTCCCCCAGGCACTGAGCAGCAACCGCGCTTTTGTTTTCGTTTTGTTCCTTCTTTTTGAATGCCTTGACAGCGCCGCCGAGCTGGGATAAACTGCCTTTTGTAGCTGCGGCGAAACCGGCCGCAAGTAGGAAATGAAGGAGGAACCCATCATGAAAAAGCTTCTCGCACTGGTGCTCGCACTCTGTCTCCTGTGTGCCACGGCTGCGGCCGCGGCGGAGGAATTCCACGTCGGCATCCTGCAGCTGGTGCAGCATGACGCGCTGGACGCCGCCACGAAGGGCTTCATGGACAAGCTGACCGAGCTGCTCGCCGCCGACGGCGACACCGTGGTGTTCGACTATCAGAACGCGCAGGGCGACAGCGCCACCTGCTCGGTCATCGCGACCGGCTTTGTGAACAACAATTATGACCTGATCATGGCCAACGCGACCCCCGCGCTGCAGGCCTGCGTCTCCGCCACCGGCGACATCCCGCTGGTGGGCACCTCCGTCACCGACTATGCCACCGCGCTGGCCGACCCGGAGATGGACATCACCGTGGGCACCGGCATCAACGTGACCGGCGCTTCCGACGGCGTGGACGGCATGCTCTACGCGAAGATGGTGATGGAGCTGGTGCCCGGCGCGAAGGCGGTCAACGTGGTCTACTGCTCCGCCGAGGCGAACTCCGTTGTGCAGTATGAGGCGTTCAAGGCCGCGATGGCCGAGATCGCCCCGGATGTGGCCGTGAACAATTACACCTTCGCCGACTCCAACGACATTCAGGCCGTGGTGACCGGCGCCGCCGAGGGTGTGGACGCCATCTACATCCCCACCGACAACACCGCCGCCTCCAACATGACCATCGTCAGCAACATCCTGCAGCCGGCGGGCATCCCCGTGATCTGCGGCGAGGAGAACATGATGGCCGCGGGCGGCCTGGCCACGGTGTCCATCAGCTACACGGAGGTCGGCACCCTCGCGGGTGAGCAGGCCTACAAGATCCTGAAGGGCCAGAGCGAGGTCGGCGCGACCCCGATCGCCTACTGCTCGCAGCCGGTGAAGGAGTACAATCCGGAATACGCCGAGGCCATCAGCTTCACGGTCCCGGAGGACTATGTGGCGTACGCGCCCGCCGAGTAAACCCGCAGCGGCAGCCGCACAACCCCGGCAAGGCGAAAAACCATTGCCGGGGTTTGTGCGTGAGAATGGATCTGGAGGCAATCGATGGAAGCGATACTTGGCTATTTCTCCTCGCTGAATCCGGCGGCCCTGCTCCGGGCGGCCCCCGGCGGCATCGCGCAGGGCCTGGTCTGGGGCATGATGGCGCTGGGCGTCTATATGACCTTCCGCATGCTGAACATCGCGGACATGACCGTGGACGGCTCGTTCGCGGCGGGCGGCGCGGTGTGCATCATGCTGGTGCTGAACGGCTGCGACCCGTCGCTGGCGCTGATTGCCGCGTTCTTCACCGGTGTGATCGCCGGCTCGGTGACCGGCTTTTTGCACACGGTGCTGGGCATACCGGACATCCTTGCCGGCATTCTCACGCAGATCTCCCTGTATTCGATCAACCTGAACATCATGGGCCGCGCGAATCAGGCCGTCAACGTCAACAAGGTCTCCTTCTACATCACGTCCAATGTGAAGGTGCTCGGCCAGACCATCGCCGTCACCGGCGTATTCTGCGCGGCGGCCATTGCCCTTTTGTGGTGGTACCTGGGCACGCAGCACGGCTCCGCTCTGCGCGCCACCGGCATCAATGAGCAGATGGCCCGGGCGCAGGGCATCAACACCAACGCGATGAAGGTGATCGGCCTGGCCCTGGGCGACGGCCTGGTGGCGCTCTCGGGCGCGATGCTCTCGCAGTACCAGGGCTTCGCGGACGTGAACATGGGCCGCGGCGCCATCGTCATCGGCCTGGCGGCGGTCATCATCGGCGAGGTGCTGGGGCAGGCCTTCCTGCGCAAGCGGCTGAACCTGTGGCTGACGCTGCTGTTCGTCGTGCTGGGCAGCGTGATCTATTACCTGGTCTACGTGTTCGTGCTGTGGCTGAAGTTCCCGGCGGACGACATGAAGCTGCTGACCGCCGTGGTCGTGGCCCTGTTCCTCGCCGTGCCCTACCTGCGCGACCGGAAGAAGAACTCCTTCCGCCGCCTGACCCGGCGCAATGCCGACAGCGGAAAGGGGGCGTGAGACATGCTGGAGATTCGTGACATCCGCAAAACCTTCAATCCCGGCACGATCAACGAAAAGCACGCCCTGAACGGGGTCAGCCTCAAGCTGCAGGACGGCGATTTCGTGACGATCATCGGCGGCAACGGCGCGGGCAAGTCGACCATGCTCAACGCCATCGCCGGCGTGTGGCCGGTGGACAGCGGCCAGATCCTGATCGACGGGACGGACGTCTCCGGCCTGCCGGAGCACCGCCGCGCCCCGCTGCTGGGGCGGGTGTTCCAGGATCCGATGACCGGCACGGCCGCCGGCATGACCATCGAGGAGAATCTCGCCCTCGCCGCCCGCCGCGGCAAAAAGCGCACCCTGCGCTGGAGCGTGACGAACAGCCAGCGCAGCCGGTACCGCGACCTGCTGAAAATGCTGGATCTGGGCCTGGAGGATCGGCTGACCGCGAAGGTGGGCCTGCTCTCCGGCGGCCAGCGGCAGGCGCTGACGCTGCTGATGGCCACGCTGGAGCGCCCCCGCCTGCTGCTGCTGGACGAGCACACCGCCGCGCTGGATCCGAAGACCGCGGCCAAGGTGCTCTCGCTGACCCGGCAGCTGGTCCGGGAGCAGCAGCTGACCACATTGATGGTCACCCACAACATGAAGGACGCCCTGCAGTACGGCAACCGCACGATCATGATGAACGACGGCCGCATCATTGTGGACATTGAGCAGGAGACCAAGCTGCGCCTGCGCGTGGAGGATCTGCTGCAGATGTTCGAGCAGTCCAGCGGCGCGGCCCTGGACAACGACCGGATGCTGCTGGGCAATGTGTGAGCCGAACACGCAAATAAAAGCCCTCTGAAAAAGGCACCGAAAAAGACAGCCTGTGTGGATGCGGATGATGATCACGCATCCGGCAGGCTGTCTTTTGTTCACGGCTCAATATAGGGCTCCGGCGTCGGGCTGACGAAGACCTCCAGGTGGGTGAACTCGTCCTCGGGGTTGTAGCCGGCATACTCCGGGTCGCCGTCGTAGGGGTTGGACTCGTCCGGCTCGCGGGTGGGCTGGGGGGTGACCACCGCACCGCCGCTGCCGTCCCGCGGGGGAATCAGCGTCAGCGTGATCCACCTGTCGTAGATGGCGCGGCCGTCCCCGTCGTAGCCGATCACATACTGTTCCGCATTGTAGGTGTAATAGATGCGCAGGCTGTCGCCCTGCCAGCTGTCGATGGCGTCGCCGAAGCTGTTGTTCGGGTTCTTCCGCGCGCGGCTGACATACTCATCGGCGGCGCGGCGGACGGCGGCGGCGTCGCTGGCGGGCTCGCAGGCGGTGACGCAGGCGGCGGCCAGGGCGGGGAAGGCGCCGAGATCGTTGGTCCGCACGTCGATGCGGATCGGGCCGCTCTCGCTCAGGATGATCTCGATCTCCACGTTCTCCGTCGCGTCGGCATTGTCCTCCGCCGTGACGCCCAGCACCGCGAAGCCGGGGTAGCACTCCAGCACGGAGTTGATCGGCGGGGCCTGCTGCTGCCGGAGGGCGTCATTCGCGCGCTCTGTCCAGGCCATCAGCGCCAGCTGTCCCGCGGTCGGCTGCTCTGGCCAGACCAGGGCCGCGGCGCAGGAAAACAGCATCAGCAGCCCGAGCCCCAGCGCGGCGATCCGGCGAAGCCTCATCTGCTCTCCTCCGCGGGGCCCTTGGGCGCCAGCCGGCTGGAGGCCGCGCGCAGCAGCCGCTCCCGCACGGCGACATAGCTGACCAGCAGGTTGGCGCATTCCTCGTAGCCCAGCTTGCTGGAGTCGATGCACAGGTCGTAGTTGTTCACATCGCCCCAGGTGCCGGTGGCGTAGTAGTTGTAATAACTGGCGCGGCGCTTGTCCTCGCGGCGGATGATGTCCTCGGCGTGGAGCGGATCGTCGCCGCGCTCAATGGCCCGGGCGACGCGGTGCTCCATGTCCGCGCGGATGAACACGTTGATCACGTCCGGCCGGTCGCGCAGCACGTAGTCGGCGCAGCGGCCCACGAGCACGCAGGGGCCCTCGCTGGCGATGCGGCGGATGGTGTCGAACTGGGCGAGGAAGATGCGGTGATTCAGCGGCATGTCGAGGTACATGCCGGCGGGATCGGGCCGGGACTGAATGCCCGTCACCAGCGAGTACAGCAGGGAGCGGGTCGGCTTCTCGTCGTGGTTCTCGAAGAGCTCCTCGCTGATGCCGCTGTCCCGGGAGGCCTCGCTGAGCAGGCTCTTGTCGTAATAGGGGATCTCCAGCTTTTCCGCCAGCAGCTTGCCGACCACATGCCCGCCGCTGCCGTACTGCCTGCCGATCGTGATCACCATGCCGGTCTTTGCCATGTGCAACACCTCTCTTTGTCCGAAAACGCGCATCCGACCGTCCCGCGGATGTCTCTCTGTCCTGATTTTACCACAAATCCCGCCGCTGCGCAAGGGTGCGGCCGGTCGGAAATCAAAGCGCGGCGCGGCTTCCTGATCGGCGTCTGGGGGAAGGCAACCCTTTTCGTGGCCGAAAAGGGCTTTCCTTCCCCCATGCCCCCATCCTTCCGAAAAGGCCGGTCTGGGGGTATCTTTCACGATGTGTGTGAAAGCGGACTGTTCACGGCCTGCGCAGCCGGCGCCCGCCGAAGCAAAACCCCCCTCCCGCCGGGGAAGGGGCAGGGGCTTACCAGGAGTAGTTCATCGCGATGCTTTCACAGCGCTGGTGTTCCTCGTCCACGTGCTTGGTGCCGTGGGTCTTGCTGCCGTAGAAGTGGATGCAGAAGTGGCCGTCGAAGTTGTTGTCCGCGATCGTGGTGGTGCCGTGGGGCATGCCGTTCATGGAGGCGGCGTAGATGTGGCCGTTGTAGTAGACCAGGATGGGCCGCCGGGTCCAGGCCCAGGAGCGGTAGATGGACTTCATGACGGCGGTGTCCGCGGCGGTGAGGGGCTCGGAGTCCATGTGGTTGGCCCCGCTCCAGCGGCGGCAGCGGAAGGTCTTGCCGGTGTAGCAGTCCTTCACGGTGAACACGGCGCCCTTGGGGATCGTGCCGGTGTGGCTGAACCAGTTCAGGCGCTCGGTGCTGCTCTGGCGGACGGAGCTGGCCTTTGCCCCGAACATGACGGCGATGGTGCCCGTGTCGGCGATGCCGGTCTGCTGCAGGCCGCTCTTCTTCTGGAAGGCCCGCACGGCCTGCTGGGTGACGGTGCCGAAATAGCCGGTCGCCTCGCCGCTGAAATGGCCGAGCACCTTCAGGCATTTCTGCAGCTTCGTCACATTGGCGTTCTGATCGCCCAGCTTGCAGGCGGCGGGCTTGCCGATGGCCTTCAGCTGCGTGAGGGTGTCGGCGGACTTGGTGCTGGAGGCGGCGGGGATCGAGGAGGTCTGCGTCGAGGCGGAGACCTTCGCGCCGAACAGGCCGTTGATCGTGGTCTTGTCGGCCACGCCGGTCTGGTTCAGCCCCAGGGCCTTTTGCAGCTTCCGCACGGCCTGCTGGGTGACGGTGCCGAAATAGCCGGTGACGGCGGTATTGTAATAGCCTGCCAGCTTCAGGCATTGCTGGAGCTTCTTCACGTCGCTGTTCTCATCGCCCAGCTTGCAGGGGTTGGGCTTGCCGACCTTTTTCATCTCGGCCAGCGTCTGGGAGGACAGCTTGAAGGTGCTGGCGGAGGCGGTCTGCGTGCTGGCCGCGGTGGTGCCGCTGGACAGCTTGACATATTTCTTCATCACGTAGCCGTTGAACTTGCCGTACTGCACGTGATACCAGTCGCCCTGGGTGCCGAGGATCGTCAGGTTTTCGCCCTGGGGCAGGGTCGCCAGCGCCTTGGAGGATTTGGACGCGCTGGTGCGCAGAACCAGCTTGCTGGTGTTCACCACGCCCTTCTGCGAGGCGGCAGAGGCGCCCAGCGGCCAGGACAGCAGCAGCAGCACCAGCGCGCACAGCAGCGCCAGCCCCCGGCGGAGCGCGCCATGGCTTTTCCCAATCATGGAATTCAGCTCCTTTCCACAGATGAAATCGCCATTCAAAGTCATCATAGCCCATTTTGTGACGAATGTCAACTTTTCTGTGAATAAGCTGTTGATAATTGTTACATTTCTGTGGATGAGCTGTGGAGAAGGCGGGGAAACTGTGGAGATCGGAAGGAATACGGCATCAGTCAGCAGCGGCTGGCGGAGGCCATCGGGGTCAGTCAGCAGTCCATCAACCAGTATGAAAACCACTCCGTCGAGCCGGATCTGGCGGTGCTGGCGCGGATCGCGGATTATTTCAACACGTCCATCGACTTCGTGGTCGGCCACACGGATGTCCGCCGCAGGATTGAGCGTGTGGAGGAAGCCCACTTAACGCAGGAGGAGCTGCACTTCATGATCCGATACCGCAGCCTGAAGCCGCACGAAAAAGCCTGCATTTCCACCGTGCTGGACACCCTTCTCACCCGATGACGCCGAAGCGGGGAAGCTGCGGCGGTTTTTTCTTTTGCCCTGCACGGCCCCTTGACCGCACAAAAAACCTCCCGCGCAAGGCAGGAGGTTTTTGGGAAGGATGGGATACCGCGGGTTTCGTATGCGTTTTCCCGGTCGGTGACAGGCTGGTTATTGGCAAATCACATCCGCAGGGACAGACTTGAGATACAATGTCTCCGGGCTGATGTCAACATCTCCCGGCCAGACAACCGTTCCATATTCGACATGAGCGGCAGCAAACACGTTTTTGATCGTGCGGTACGCAGGCAATTTCAGCAGGTCGGAAACATCAAACAGACGCTTTTCACCATTTCGGAAAGTCAGCAGCAAATGATAATCCGGACGGATTTCAACGGAGGCCACGCGCGGCAGAAGCTGATCTTTTCCGTGAATGTATTCCATGACGCGTTCTCCTCTCCTCAACGCAGCGGCTCGATCGGGTCAAAAAACCTCCCGCGCAAGGCAGGAGGGTTTTTGGAAGGATGGGATACCGCGGAGACTTACTCGGCGGTGTAGGGCAGCAGCGCGATGGCACGCGCGCGCTTGATGGCCTCGCTCAGCTGACGCTGATGCTTGGCGCAGTTGCCGGTCATGCGGCAGGGGAGAATCTTGCCGCGCTCGTTGATGTAGCGGCGCAGGTGATTCACGTCCTTGTAGTCGATATACGGGATCTTCTCCACGCAGAAGCTGCACACCTTGCGGCGGGGACGACGGCCCCCGCGCGGGCGCGGCCTTCTCTCTTCACGGACCTCAGACATGGGTCAGCCTCCTTTCTTCGCGCGGCGTTCGATCCGCGCGGAATCAGAGCTTCATCCGGCGGGTTGCGCCGGGGATTGTTTCGTTTGACGGCTTCAGAACGGCAGCTCGTCCTCGCCCACCTGGGTGGCAAAGCCGTTGTTCTGGGCGGTCGGCGCAGCAATGGGCTCCACCGGGGCGCTGTAGCCGCCGGTCTGGCCCTCATTCCTGGGCGTCAGGAATTCGAAGTCGTCCGCGCGCACATCCAGCGAGACGCGGGTTTCCCCGTTCTGCGCCTGATAGGTGCGTGGCGGCTGCAGTTCGCCGGTGACGGCGACCTTGTTGCCCTTGCGCAGGTACTGCTGGGCCACGGCGGCGCGGTTCCCCCACACATTGATGCGGATGAACATCGCTTCTTCCTGGCCGTTCTGGCCGCTCTGCTGATTGCGGTTCTGACGGCGGCTGTTCACCGCGATGGTGAAGGAGCACACCGGCGTATCGCCATTGTAACCCGACACAGTGCGGGTCTCGGGATCACGGGTCAGATTGCCGATCAAAATAATCTTATTCATTGTTCGTTCCTCAAAATCATGTTCGTGTTCATGCTCGGCAATTTGCTGCGCTGCTTATTCAGCGTCGGGCGCGGTCTCCGCAGCGGGAGCTTCCGCCTCGGCCACAGGGGCAGCCTCTTCCTCAGCGGGGGCCTCGGCCACGGGCGCGGCTTCCTCAGCAGGGGCCTCGGCCACGGGCGCTTCCGCCACAGGGGCAGGACGCACGGCGCGCGGCTTGACCTTGCTGTGCTTCTCTTCCAGCTTCACCGTCAGATAACGGATGACGCTCTCGTTGATGCGCAGGTTGCGCTCCAGCTCACGGGGCAGCTCGGCGGGGGCCTGGAAGGTCACCAGCACGTACCAGCCTTCGGTCTTGTAGTTGATCACGTAGGCCAGGCGGCGCTTTCCCCATGTCTCATCGATCTTTTCGACTTCGCCGCCGCCGCTGGTGATCAGATTGGCCACCTTGGCAATCAGTTCCTTGCGGGCAGCTTCCTCCAGCGTGGGATCGATGATGTAGGTCAGTTCGTACCTATTCATTCGTTTCACCTCCTCATGGACCTATGGCGCTGCATCCTTCCATGTGCAGCGCAAGGATGTGCCAATTGAGAATTATACCAGACATTGCGCGAATTGCAAGACCTTCGCAAAAATTTTCCGCGCGGCTGAGCCCCCGGGTGCAGCTGAGTTTTCGCCCGGAATCACCGCGCGTATCCCATGGCTTTTTGTTGAACGGCTTGTTGCGTGATTCGGCAGGGTCCTACTTTTCGTGACCGAAAAGTAGGCAAAAGGTCCTGTGGGGGCCCTTGCGCGTGGGCCCCCCCAGACCCCCTGCGAGCGCTTTTGGACACGGGATCACGGCTGGGTAAAACGCAGGTCGCAAGGGTTGCTGCCCAATGGAAGTCGGGGTGTCGCATGGTGTGGTTTTGTGCTAATGTCGGCTGCTGTCGCATATCCAATGAAAAAAAGATCCGCCCCACGCTGCTCTTTCCGAAGAGGATGGGTTTCTGGGGGAAGGAGAACCGCTTTCTCTCAGAGAAAGGGGTTCTCCTTCCCCCAGAAACCGCTCTTCTTCCCCCAGAAACCGCCGCCCCATCTCACATCTGATCCCGCGCCACGGCGAGCATCAGGCGGATGCGGTTCTCCTGATTGACGCGGGTGGCTGAGGGGTCGTAGTCGATCGGGACAATGTTGATGCCGGGGTGCACCTCGCTCACGCGGCGGATCATGCCTTTCCCGACGATGTGGTTCGGCAGGCAGCCGAAGGGCTGGGCGCAGATGATGTTGGCAAAGCCGTTCTCGGCCAGCTCCAGCATCTCCGCGGTCAGCAGCCAGCCCTCGCCCATCTTGCTGCCGTGGCCGATGACGCCGTCCACCAACGTCTTCGTGTGCGCGTAGGAGGAGGGCGCAATGAAGGACGGGTGCGCCTTCACCACCTCGAGCATCATCTCCTCATAGCCGGTGACGAAGCGGAGGAAGGTCTCGCAGGCCTTCAGCTTCACCGCGCTGCCGCCGTAGAGGTGGATGTCCTCGATGCGGTTGTCAATCTTGAACTGGAGGAAATGGCTGACGCCGGGCACCATGTATTCGCAGTCCTGTGTGCGGAGGAAGTCCTCCAGGTGGTTGTTGCCCAGGGGGCTGTACTTCACGTAGATCTCGCCCACGATGCCGACGCGGGTCTTCTTCGCCTGCGCGCGGGGGATGGCGTCGAAGTCGGCGGCGATCTCCTCCAGGTAGTGCCGGACCTCCTTCTTGCTGAGGCCCCGGTCGGCGCGGAACAGATCGACCAGCTTCTCCCGCCAGCGGCGGATCAGCGCGTCCGTGTCGCCGCGGTGGTTCTCGTAGGGGCGGGTCTGGTTGGACAGGAGCATGATCATGTCGCCGTAGATCGCGCCGATGAAGATGTGCCGCACCAGCCGCAGCGACAGATGGAAGCCGCCGCCCCGCTCCAGGCCGCTCAGGTTCAGCGAGATGACCGGAATGAAGTCCAGCCCCGCCTTCTTCAGCGCCTTGCGCAGGAGGAAGATATAATTGGAGGCGCGGCAGCCGCCGCCGGTCTGGGTGATGATCAGCGCCACCCTGTGCAGGTCGTATCTGCCGGAGTGCAGGGCGTCCAGGAACTGGCCGATGACCAGCAGGGCGGGCACGCAGGTGTCGTTGTGCACGTACTTGAGGCCCTCCGCGACCACGTTCGGCCCGTCGTTGGTCAGCACCTCCAGGTTGTAGCCGTTCAGGCGGAACACCGGCGCCAGCAGGGCAAAGTGAAAGTCCATCATGTTCGGCGCGAGGATCAGATAGCCGTCCTTGCGCATCTGCTCGGTGAATACCGCGTGGTCAGCCATGCCGCGCCTCCTTTCTCAGCGCCTGCTTCTGCTCGATGGCGGCCAGCAGTGAGCGCAGGCGGATGCGCACCGCGCCTGTGTTGGTGATCTCGTCGATCTTGATCTGCGTGTAGATGCGGCCGCTTTCCTCCAGCACCTCGCGCACCTCGTCGGAGGTGATGGCGTCCACGCCGCAGCCGAAGGAGACCAGCTGCACCAGGTGCATGTCCGGCTGCTCCGCGATGCAGTGCGCCGCCGCGTACAGCCGCGCGTGGTAGGTCCACTGGTTCAGCACGTGCTGGGGCTGGCGGGTCATGCGGGCGGAGAGGGCGTCCTCGGTGACCACGCAGGCGCCCAGGCCCGTGATCAGCCGGTCGATGCCGTGGTTGATCTCCGGATCCACATGGTAGGGCCGCCCGCACAGCACAATGATTTCCTTCCCCGCCGCCCGGGCCTCGCGGACCATGCGCTCCGCCTCGCTGCGGGTGTCGGCCATCCACTTTTCGTAGGCGGCGTAGGCGCTGTCGCAGGCCTGGCGGATCTCGCGCAGGGTGATGTCCCCGAAGAAGGGCTGCAGGATGCCCAGCAGCTTGCCCGGCAGGGCGCGGCGGTGATCCAGGCCCACATAGCCGTGGATGAAGCGGATCCTGCGCACGTCGGGCATGTTGGCGGCGATGACCTCCGGGTAGTAGGCCACCACGGGGCAGTTGTAATGGTTGTCGCCCAGGCCCTCGTCCAGGTTGTAGCTCATGCAGGGGTAGAAAATGGTCCCGACGCCCTGGCCGATCAGCGCCTCCACATGGCCGTGGGCCAGCTTGGCCGGGAAGCACACGGTGTCCGAGGGAATCGTGTGCTGGCCGGAGATGTACAGCCTGCGCGTGGAGAAGGGCGATACGCGCACGTCAAAGCCCAGATGGCTGAAGAAGGTGTGCCAGAAGGGCAGCAGCTCGTACATGTTCAGCACGAGGGGCAGGCCGATGGTCCCGCGCGGCGCCCGCTCCGGATGCGCGGCGCAGAGCTGCTCGATCCGGCGCTGCTTCCAGGCGTACAGGTTCAGCTCATCCTGCCGCCTGCCGCCGGTCACCGGCCGCTCGCAGCGGTTGCCGGTGATGTAGCGCTCCCCGCCCGGGAAGCGGTTGATCGTCAGCAGGCAGTGATTCTCGCACAGGCCGCAGCGGGTCTGGGTGACCTCGTGGGTGAAGGCGCCCAGCTCCTCCAGCGAGGGGATGGCGCTCTCCCCCGGGTGCATGGCGCGCCAGTCCTTCGCGCACAGGGCCGCGCCGTAAGCGCCCATCAGCCCCGCGATGTCCGGCCGCACCACATGGATGCCCATCTCCTGCTCGAAGGCGCGCAGCACGCAGTCGTTCAGGAAGGTGCCGCCCTGCACCACCACATGCCGCCCCAGCTCCTCCGGCCGGGAGCAGCGGATCACCTTGTACAGGGCATTCTTCACGACGGAGATGGCGAGGCCGGCGGAGATGTCCGGCACGCCCGCACCGTCCTTCTGCGCCTGCTTGACGGAGGAATTCATGAACACGGTGCAGCGGGAGCCCAGGTCGACGGGCCGGGCGGCGCTCAGGCCCAGGCGGGCGAAGGTCTCGATTTCATAGCCCAGGGCGCTGGCGAAGGTCTGCAGGAAGGAGCCGCAGCCCGAGGAGCAGGCTTCGTTCAGGAAGATGCTGTCGATGACGCCGCCGGCGATCTTGAAGCACTTCATGTCCTGGCCGCCGATGTCGATGATGAAGTCCACCTCCGGCATGAAGGCGCGGGTGGCGGCGAAGTGCGCCATGGTCTCCACGATGCCGAAGTCCACATGGAAGGCCTTGCGGATCAGCTCCTCGCCGTAGCCCGTGACCGCCCCGGCCCGGATCGTCCAGTCCGGGTGCGCCCGCCGCAGGTCGGACAGGAAATCGCGCACATGGGGCACCGGGTCGCCGCTGTTGGACTGGTAGCGGGTCATCAGCAGCTCGCCCGCGGGGGTGATGACGGCGGACTTGATCGTGGTGGAGCCGGAGTCGATGCCGAGATAGACCTCCCCGTGATAGCTGTCCGGATCGGCGCGGCGCACGCGGTCGCGCGCGTGCCGCTCACGGAATTCGCGCAGCTCCGCCTCGGAGGCGAACAGCGGCGGCAGGGCGACATAGCTCTCCGTGCCGTGGAAGAGGTCGATGGCGGCCAGCGCGTCCCGGAGCAGAATCGGCTCGGAGGGCTGCCGCGCCGCGCCGATGGCCACATAGTACAGGGAGTTCTCCGGGCAGACGCCGCGCAGGCCCAGCACCTCGTCAAAGCAGGCGCGCAGCTCGCTCAGGAAGGTCAGCGGCCCGCCGAGATAGAGCACCTGCCCCTCGATCGGCCGCCCCTGGGCCAGGCCGGCGATGGTCTGGTTGACCACGGCCAGGAAGATGGAACGGGACACGTCGGCCCGCTTCGCGCCCTGATTCAGCAGGGGCTGCACGTCGGACTTGGCAAACACGCCGCAGCGGCTGGCGATGGTGTAGGTGCGGCCGGCCTGGGCGGCCTCCGTGTTCATGACGTCCGGCGTCACGCCCAGCAGGGTCGCCATCTGGTCGATGAAGGCGCCGGTGCCGCCCGCGCAGGAGCCGTTCATGCGGACCTCCAGCGTGCCCTTGAGGAAGAGGATCTTCGCGTCCTCCCCGCCCAGCTCGATCACGCAGTCCGTGCCGGGCGCGTAGAGATCCGCCGCCACCTTCGTCGCGTAAACCTCCTGCACAAAAGGAATCCCCGCCCCCAGCGCAAGACCCATGCCCGCGGAGCCGGAGATGTTCAGCAGGGCTTTCTCGCCCTTCACAATCTCCGTGTCCAGCCGGGTGATGATCTCCTGCGCCTTCTGCGTGATCAGGGAATAATGCCGGTCATAGGTCTGAAAGACAATCTGCCCGTCCGCATCCAGCACCACGCATTTGATGGTCGTGGAGCCGATGTCAAGTCCGATGCGATACATAAGCGCTGTTCCATCCTTTCTGCGGAGGCGGCCGGCCCCCGGGCCATCTTCCTCCATTATTATTCTATCATTCTTGCCGCGGTTTGGGAAGGGGCTTGCGGGCCGAATTTGGCGGGCGGCATTGACAAGACGGGGGAGTTGCGCTATGATAGGTCTGCCGGGCAACCGGTGACAATTGAAGACGACCGCTGGGGGTGCGGCACTGCCGCTGAGAGGGCTTCGGCCCGACCCTTGGAACCTGTGTAGATCATCCTACCGAAGGGAAGCGGCAGCCGCGCATGGATTGCGCGTGTCGCTGCCCGCGCATGCCGCGGGTTTTTCATTGGGCAGGGTGAACGGGGCGGCCGCCGGAAGAGGAGGAAGCAGTCCATGCGCAAAACCACCACCCGTTTCCTTGCCGAGAGCGCGATCTTCATCGCCCTGGCTACCGTGCTGAGCTTCATCAAGTTCGATCTTCCCTTTGGCGGCGGCGTCACCCTGGTGAGCATGCTGCCGATCCTGCTGCTGAGCCACCGCTGGGGCTGGCAGCGCGGCGTGCTGGCGGCCTTTGTGTACGGCTGCATCCAGCTGCTGCTGGGGCTGGACAACGTGGGCTACGCGACCGGCTTCGTGATGGCGCTGGGCGTCATCATGCTGGATTACATTCTGGCCTACACCGGCCTGGGCTTCTCCGGGGCCTTCGGCAACAGCCAGCAGGGCGTGTACTTCGGCATTCTGGTCACGGTCGTGTTCCGCTTCGTGTGCCACTGGCTCTCCGGCGTGTGGATCTGGGGCGAGTGGATGCCTGACCGCTTCATGGACATGACGATGACCAGCCCGTGGATCTACTCCCTGCTCTATAACGGCTGGTATATGCTCATCGAGCTGATCATCACCGAGGTCGTCGCGATGGCCGTGTACGTGCCGCTGGGCAAGTACATCCGCGGCGAGGATCTGCCCAAAACGAAATAAGCCCAATCACAGGATGGCCCCGCGGCCGTCCTTTTGTGAATGGGGTGGTTTCTGGGGGGAAGGGCACCCTTTTCCTGGAGGAAAAGACTTCCCTTCCCCCGGACCCCCATTCTTCCGAAAAGGCCGTTTTTGGGGAAAGCATCACATCGGCATCGCCGACGTGCGGCTGATTGACAAAGAACTTTGGAGTGGTATAATAAAAATGACTTCGGCACGAGCCGTGAGAATGGATGAAGGAGGAAACAAAATGAAGAAACTGTGCCAGCTGCTGTGCCTGATGCTGATTGCGGCGCTGCTGCTGCCGGCGACGGCGCTGGGCGATCAGCAGTATTTCCTGGACAGTGACAAGCGCGAGATCACCGAGGAGGAACTGTGGCAGTGGGACCGGGAATCGCTGGGCTTCATGTTCAATGAGATTTTCGCCCGCCATGGCTTCACCTTCGACGTGGGCGGCAAGTTCTACAACTGGTTCAACAGCCAGCCCTGGTATCAGCAGACCCCCAAGGTCAGTGATCAGGAGGCCTACCGTCTCACCACCCGCCTGGAGTGGAAGAACTACGAGACCATCAAGAAGGTCACCAACGAGATGGTCGCCGCCGGCCATCCCTACCGCCGGCCTGCCGGCTCCAAGCTGAAGAGCTGGATCGACTTCCAGCCCCCGGGCAACTGGTCCCTGACCGGCTTTGAGTACGTGAAGACGAGCGGCAACCAGAGCCTGCCCGTGTACTCGGCGCCCTCCACGGCGGCCTGGCGCGGCGCGAACGGCAAGGCCTCCGTCAGCACCAACGGCGCGGTCTGGGCGGCCGGCTGGGAGAACGGCTGGCTGCTGGTGTTCTATGAGGTGAACAACGGCGGCCTGCGCGTGGGCTATGTGGACGGCACGGCCCTGCGGAACAAGATCAGCCTGAACACCCAGCTGACCTTCGCCCGGACCCCGGTGTCCGTGATGGAGAACTGCTCCCTGACCGACGATCCGCTGCAGAGCGGCACCACCATCACCCGCCTGGGCGCCGGCAGCACGGTGACCTACCTGACTACCGTGACCAACCAGAACGGCGTCGTGTGGGACTACGTGGAGACCACCGTGAACGGCCAGGCGGTCCGCGGCTATGTGCGCGCCGGTTCGCTGGACGTACCGACGGAGGAAGCCCCCGACCTGAGCGGCTATTACAACAACTGATTTCCCGAACGGATTCCCTCACAAAAAGACCGCTTCCGGAGCCCTGGTTCCGGAGGCGGCTTTTTGCATATAGCTTTGCTCTCAGCGCTCGGGAATGTCCAGCACGTAGCGCTCAAAGGCGTTGATCACGGGGATGCCGTTGTAGTCCACCACGCGGGGGATGTCCCAGCCGTAGCTCTGGTGGACATGACCGTGGCACATGTACAGGGGATGCCAGCGGTCGAGGATCTCCTGAAAGCAGTCGAAGCCGCGGTGGGCCAGATCCTGCGCGTCGCCGAAGCCGCTCATGGCGGCATGGGTGATGAACACGTCCACGCCGCCGTGCTTGCGGATGCGGCGGTGCAGCTTGTGCACGCGCTTGGTCATCTCTTTTTCGGTGTACTGGTATTTGCCGTCGGAGTAGCGCTTGCAGCCGCCCAGACCGGCGAAGCGGACGCCCCTGTAGACGAACACGTCGCCGTCGATGCAGTCGCAGCCCTCCGGCGGGGCGGTCAGGTAGCGGGTGTCATGGTTGCCCGGAACGTACAGCACCGGCAGGGAGGACATGGTGACCAGAAACTCGAGATACTCGCGCTTCAGGTCGCCGCAGGAGACGATCAGGTCAATCCCCGCCACCCGCTCCGGGCGGTAGTAATCCCAGAGCGCGGGGCACTCCACGTCCGACACCAGCAGCACCTTCAACCGTCTCATCTCCCTATTGCCGTATGACATGATTATACACATTGCCCGGCCCGATTGCAATGGAAAAAGCTCATTCCACCGCGCGGGGCAGCTCGCCGGCCTGCCGGACCCAGCTGCGCACCTGCAGCAGCACGGGCACCCGCCGCACCAGGTCATTCTCCGCGTTGACCGCCTCCAGCCGGGCCGTCAGCTGCTCCGGACTGCGCCGCGCCAGCTCCGGCACGCTTTCCACAGCGGCGGCCGCCAGCAGCTCGGCATACTCGCCGCCCACGCCCCGGATCCGCATCAGGTCGGCGTAATGGGTCCACTTGAGCAGCAGCGCCCCGGGGATGCCGCATTGCCCGGCCAGCCGCTCCCGATCCTTCCGCCGCGCGCAGACCCGCAGCAGCTCCGCCACGGAGCGCACTCCGGCCGCCTCCAGCCGCTGGGCGTATTCCTCGCTGACGCCCCGGAGAACTGTCACCTTGGCCAAGTCAGATCACGCTCCCGTCAGCACAGCCGGTCTTCCGCTTTTCATCAGTATAGCATTTTGCCCGCCGCCTTGCAAGCGCGCCGCGAAAAACCATGGCAATCCGCCCCCGTCTGTGGTATACTGCGGTGGGAAACAAAATGACGCAGGGAGGGACCGCCCATGAAACCATACCGCCGCCGCGTGCAGTACTACGAGACCGACATGATGGGCATCACGCATCACGCCTGCTACGTCCGCTGGATGGAGGAGGCCCGCATCGACTTCATGGATCAGCTGGGCTTCCCCTACCGGGAGATGGAGGCCCGTGACGTCTTCTCGCCGGTGAAGTCCATCGCCTGCGATTACCGCCGCTCCTGCACCTTCGGGGACGAGATCGCGGTCACCGTGCGGCCGGAGAGCTTCAACGGCGTGGTGCTGCGCCTCAGCTATGAGATGGTGAACGCCGCGGACGGGGAGACGGTCTGCACGGCGGCCTCCGAGCACTGCTTCCTGAACCGCGAGGGGCGTTTTGTCCGGCTGAAGCGGTCGCTGCCGGAGTTCGCGGCCCGGCTGGAAGCGCTGTGCGCCGGCGATGGCGCGGTCGACGGGGAATAAGGAGGCGGCGGCATGATCCGGAAGTATCGCTTTGGCACGCCCCTCCCCACCGGCGCGGTGGTGCGCAGCCTGCCGGAGGCGCAGGGGCCGGTGCCCCACTTCGCCATGACGCGGGCGGAGGACGGCCGCACCGCGTTCACTCTGGCCCTGCGCGAGGGGGAGCAGCTCTTCGGCCTGGGCGAGGCCGTGGGCAACCTGAACCGCCGCGGCCACCGCTACCGCAGCTGGAACATGGACGACTTCAACCACACGGAGAACAAGGAGAACCTGTACTGCTCGCACAATTTCCTGCTGCTGTCCGGCGCGGGCCGCTGCTTCGGGCTGTACATGGACGACCCGGGCGAGGTGCTGTGGGATCTGGGCTTCACGCAGAAGGACACGCTGCGCATTGTCTCCGTGAACGGGGACTTTGACCTGTACCTGCTGGAGGAGGACACGCCGGACGCGCTCTGCCGCGCCTTCCGCGGGCTGACCGGGCGCAGCTACCTGCCGCCGCGCTGGGCCTTCGGCTATCTGCAGAGCCGCTGGGGCTACGCCTCGGAGACGGAGATCGAGGCCGTCGCGGAGGCCCACCGCAGCCGCCGGATCCCGCTGGACGGCATCTGCCTGGACATCGACTACATGGATCACTTCAAGGACTTCACCTGGAACCGGGAGCGCTTCCCCGATCTGGCGGGCCTGTGCGCGCGGATGAAGGCGGACGGGCTGCGGCTGGTGCCCATCATCGACGCGGGCATCAAGGCGGAGGCGGCCTTCGACGTCTTCCGCGAGGGGGAGGAGAAGGGCTATTTCTGCGAGAAGGCGGACGGCAGCACCTTCCTGGCCGCGGTGTGGCCGGGGCTGAGCGCCTTCCCGGACTTCCTGCGGCCGGAGGTCCGCGCCTGGTTCGGGAAGAAGTATCACCGGCTGATGGCGGCGGGCATCGAGGGCTTCTGGAACGACATGAACGAGCCCGCGCTGTTCTACTCCCCCGAGGGTCTGGAGGAGGCCTTCGCCACGGTGGAGGGTCTGCGCGGGGAGGCGATGGAGCACGACGCCTCCTTCCGCCTGACCGGGGCCTTCGACGGGGTGAAGAACAGCCGCGCGGACTACGCCCGCTTCTTCCACCGCGTTGAGGGGCGGCGCGTGCGGCACGACCGCGTGCACAACCTCTACGGCGCGGCGATGACGGCGGCCGCGGCGGATGGCTTCCGCGCCTTCGACCCGGGCAAGCGCTTCCTGCTCTTCTCCCGCAGCGGCTTCATCGGCGCGCACCGGGACGGCGGCATGTGGATGGGCGACAACTCCTCCTGGTGGAGCCACCTGCTGCTGCACCTGAAGATGCTGCCCTCGCTGAACATGTGCGGCTTCCTGTACTGCGGGGCCGATCTGGGCGGCTTCTCCGGGGACACGACGGAGGATCTGCTGCTGCGCTGGCTGCAGCTGGGCGTGTTCACGCCGCTGATGCGCAACCATTCCGCCCTGCACACGCGTGATCAGGAGATCTACCGTTTCTCGGTCTGGGAGGATATGCGCAATGTGCTGACGGTGCGCTATGCCCTGCTGCCCTTCCTGTACAGCGAGTTCATGCAGGCCGCGCTGACGGACGGCATGCTGTTCCGCCCGCTGGCCTTCGTCTGGCCGGAGGATCCGCTGGCCCGGCAGTGCGAGGATCAGCTGACGCTGGGCGCCCACTGCATGATTGCCCCCGTATATCAGCAGAACGCCGCGGGCCGCATGGTGTACCTGCCGGAGGACATGCTGCTGGTGCGCTTCCGCAGCGCGGAGGATTTTGATACCGAGCGGCTGGAAAAGGGCTGGCACTGGGTGCCGCTGGCGCTGCGGGAGTTCGCCCTGTTCATCCGGCGCGGCCACTTCATCCCCCTGGGCGAGGCCGCCGAGCGCAGCGCGCAGGCCAGCCTGAAGCGCATGCGCCCGCTGGGCTGGCTGGATCGGGAGACCAGGCTGGATTTCTACGAGGACGACGGCTTCGCGGTCTGCCCCCGCATGGAGGAGCACCTGCGGAGCATCTGTGTCAAGCCGGAGGAATGCGTATGATGCAAAAGGAGGAGACCGCGATGAAATACAGCCGCGCCTGGGCCATTGCCCGGCAGCAGGCGGAGGGAGAGCTGCCGGTTCTGGCCTTTTTCGGGCACACGGCCTATCCGGACCGGATCACGGAGACCTGCCTGAGCCAGTGGTATCCCTGCCGCTTTGAGGAGGACGGCGTGGTATACAACTGCGCGGAGCAGTACATGATGGCGCACAAGGCCCTCACCTTCGGCGACCGGGAGACCCTCGCGCAGATCATGGCGGCGGAGGACCCGAAGACCTGCAAGGCGCTGGGCCGGCGGGTGAAGCCCTTCGATTCCGCGGTGTGGAACCGGGAGAAGTACGCCGTCGTCGTGAACGGGAACCTTGCGAAGTTCGGCCAGAACCCGGAGCTGCGGGCCTTCCTGACCGGAACCGGCGACGCCGTGCTGGTCGAGGCCAGCCCCTGGGACAACGTCTGGGGCATCCGCCTTGGGGAAAAAGATCCCCGCGTCAAAAACCCTGCCGAGTGGCAGGGCCAGAATCTGCTGGGCTTCGCGCTGATGGAGGTGCGGGACCGCCTGCGGGCGGAGGGCTGACGTGTCAGAGGGATACTACTCAGCCAGTTGCAGGCAAAGTTACTATCGGGGGTGATCAGGGGGCAGCGCCCCCTGATTGTAATCGTATCGACTGGCTTTGCCGTCGGAAAGGCTGATGAATCCTTTGGATTCATCAGGTCACGCAAAGCGTGACTTACAAATCAAATGCTTGGCATTTGATTTGCAACCTGCTGGGGCGTTTTCGCTTTAGCGAAAACATACCTTACATTTTCAGACGACCTCTGGTCGGCTGAAAATGCCTTCTACTACTCAGACTGGCGAAGCCAGACTGAGTAGTAACGTTAGACGCGCATCTCCCGCCGCAGGAGCATCTCGTCCACGTCGGGCATGCAGCAGCACAGGTGGTGGATCAGCCGCGTCTGGGACTCGGCGGGGGTGCGGCCCTCCGCGGCGTTCACGAGCGCCTCGCCAAAGAGATTCTCCGGGGTGTCCAGCAGCGACACGCCCCAGCCGTAGCGCTGGCCGAAGCGGTCCGTCTCATACACAAAGTCCCGGTTGATGATGAAGGTCTGCATCATCAGGCGGCCGAGGGCGATGTCGAAGCCCTTCGCGGTCCCGCACTGCTGCCGGACCTCTTTGGAGCGCACGGGCCCGTGCGCCTGCACGTATTCCATCACGAGGCGGTCCGCGTGCGGCACCAGGCCGTCGTCGCAGCGGCCCTCAAAGTCATAGCCGTCGCGCCGCCAGTTGCACAGGTCCGGGAACCAGCGGAGGCTGACAAAGGCGGCCTTGCGGCGGATCAGCTTCGCGTAGACCAGCCGCTTTTCCCGCGCCAGCTGGCCCTTCCACTCCCACGGCCCGTTCTCCTCGGTGAACCACACCGACGGATCAATATTCTCCTCCAGGGACCAGCCCGGCACGCCGCAGCGGAAGAAGGGCAGAAAGCCCACTTCCTCCGTCAGCGCCGCCAGCTCGTCCGCGGTGCGCACCCTGCCGAAGCGCATCCGTTCTCACATCCTGTCCATGCCAGATTGATTCAAACCATTGAAAAACACCCGGCTTCCCACGGCGGGAAACCGGGCTTTTTGGCGGCTTACTTCTTCTTGCCCTGATTCGCGACGGCTTCCATCTTGGCCCGCAGCGCTTCCTGGTCGCCCAGGTAGTAGTGGCGGATCACGTGGAACTCATCGTCGAACTCGTACACCAGCGGCACGCCGGTGGGGATGTTCACGCCGATGATTTCCTCGTCGGAGAGGTTGTCGAAGTACTTCACCAGGGCGCGCAGGGAATTGCCGTGGGCGGCGATGATCACGCGCTTGCCGGCGGCCATCTGCGGACGGATGACCTCCTCAAAGTAGGGCACCGCGCGCTCGATGGTGGTCTCCAGGCTCTCGTTGGCGGGCAGCAGAGCGGGATCCACGTCGCGGTACATGGCCTGACGGGCCGCGGAGCGCTCGTCGGTGGGCTCCAGGGCCGGCGGCTTGACGTCGAAGGAGCGGCGCCAGATCTTCACCTGATCCTCGCCGTACCGCTCGGCGGTCTCGGACTTGTTCAGCCCCTGCAGGGCGCCGTAGTGCCGCTCGTTCAGCTTCCAGGACTTGACGACGGGCAGCCAGCAGCGGTCCATCTCGTCCAGGATGTGGTTCAGGGTGTGGATCGCGCGCTTCAGATAGGACGTGTAGCAGATGTCGAAGTCGTAGCCTTCGGCCTTCAGTACGCGGCCGGCCTGGCAGGCCTCCTGATGGCCCTTCTCGCTCAGATCGACGTCCGTCCAGCCGGTGAAGAGGTTGAGCTTGTTCCATTCGCTCTCGCCGTGGCGGACCAGCACGAGTTTCATCATGACAACATACCTCCTGTCGGATTGTCAGGCAGTCAGACAACATCAAAAGCATAGCATAAATCGGGGAAAAGTCAAGCACGGCGGCCAATTGTTCTCGGGGGGGGGTTATCTGACCCGAATGGTTTTCGGATCGCTGTACAGGCCATAGCTCCGCGAGCCGTCCGGCATCTCGACGAAGGTCCGGACCTTGATGCTGTAGAGCTGGCCCGCCTTCAGCCCGTCCAGCACCGCGGAGGTTGTACCGGCGGGGAAATTCTTCCACCAGACATAATCGCCGCCGGGACCGTCCTCTGCAATCACAATCTGGTAGGCTGTCACGCCGCTGACCTCGGTCCAGGAGATCTCCGGCTGCGCGCCGGACTTCACGGTGATGTACATCTTCGGCTGATTGTAGACAAACAGGATGTCCGAGAAACCGCCATAAGCGCGCTTGCCGTTCTCCAGGTCGACATAGGCGCGGACCTTGTAGCAGTAGGTCGTGTTCGGGGTGAGGGCGTAGTTGATCGCTTCCGCATCGGTGACGTTTTTCAGCCAGGTGAACTTGCCGTCGCTGCCCAAGGCGCGGAACACCTGATACCCGGTGACGCAGGGCTGACTCCTCCAGGCGAGGCGGACGCTGTTCTGGCCGCGCCAGATGATCCGCAGATCGGTGGTCTTGCCGGGGATATACACGGTGACCGGCCGGGAGAACGCGCCATAGATCCGGCTGCTGCCATGCGTTGTATATGAGCGGACCTTGTACTGGTATCTGCCGGCCTCCAGGCAGTAGTTGTACACGGTGCTGGTCGTGCAGTTCTTGATCCATTTGAAATCCCCGTGATCATCACTGCGCCAGAGCTGGTATCCCGTCACGCCGTCTATGCGGTTCCAGGTGAGGCGGACGGAACTGGTGTCGGCCGGCCGGGCAGTCAGGCCTGTGACCGCGCCGGGGATGATCGGTCCCTCGATAAAGTGAATGTTCGCTTCCTTCAGATTCTCGTTGTAGTCGCCGATGCTGATGCGGCTCCACTCTTCCCGGGTGCCCTGATAGGATACGTCCGAGAGCGCAGCGCAGTCGCTGAAGGCGCTGGCTTCGATGGTGATCACGCTGTTCGGAATGGTCACGGAGGTGAGGTTGTAGCAGCCCTCAAAAGCGAAAGCACCGATGCGCATGACACTGTCCGGAATGACGATCTCCCGGAGACCGCTGTACCAGAATGTATTATCATCAATGTCCCTGATGCCATCCGGAAGGGTGATGGAAGAGAGACTGTTGCACTGCGAGAATGCCTCACTCCCGATTTCATTGACGCTGTGCGGAATGTTCAGGCTGGTGAGGAGGTGGCAGCACTGGAATGCCTGGCTTCCGATCTTTGTGACGCTGTCCGGGATGGCTACAGTGCGGAGTGTGGCGCATTGCCAAAACGTAGCTTCCGGGATCTCCGTGAGGGTGGAGGGCAGCTTCACATCGGCAAGGTCGACGCAGCTATCGAAAACTGCTACGCCAAAGGATGTGACGCTGTCCGGGATGACCACGCTGGTCATGCTGCTGCAGCACGAAAAAGCGAAATCGCCGATGGCCGCGACACTGTCCGGGATGGAGACGCTCTCGATGGAGTCGCACTCGTAGAATGCATAGCAGCCGATGCGCTTCACGCCGTCCCCGATGACCACGCGCCTGATGGATTCTTTGTAAGCGTGCCAGGCCTCCGAACTGGAGCGGCCAGAGTCATTCATGGGGCCGTTTCCGGAAATCGTGAGCAGGCCGCTGTTGTCCAGCGTCCATTTGAGCTGGCCCCAGGTGCCGCTGGACGCCAGCTCCAGGGATTCCTCGACCTGCAATGCGTCTTCCGGCTCTTCCTCCGGCTCGGCCACGGCGGTTTCCTCAACTGCCAAAGTCTCCTCGATGGCCTCCTCGGGGATCAGCTCCTCCAGGGCGAAAAACTCCTCCTCCGGCGCGGACAGCTCTTCTGGTTCCGCCTGAAGCGGTTCTTCCTCCGCCGCGATGGCGAAGGCTTCCTCCACAGCAGCCACCTCTTCCGCCCCGGCGGACAGCAGGCCAAGGAGCAGGCTCAGGCAGAGCAGTACGGACAATATGCGTTTCATGATGAACGCCCTCCTAATTTCGCATGGAACTTCAGTATAAATCATAACACTTCAGCGCTGCCAATGCAAGCCGGCCGAACCTGTTCTGCAGGGCTTACGCATGAACAGCCGCAAAGGCACGGCGCGCGCCCTTGACATCCCTGCCCGGTCGTGCTACAATGCCAATGTCAAATCCCACCTGATGGCTGGGAATTACCCGGCGGAAAGGAAACGGAACCACATGGACCGCATTTATCTCGACAACGCGGCGACCACGGCGGTCGCGCCGGCCGTGCTGGAAAGCATGCTGCCGTATTTCACGGAGATCTATGGCAATCCGTCGAGCGTGCACGCGGAGGGCCGCGGGGCGCGCAAGGCGATTGAGAACGCCCGCCGCCAGACAGCAGCGGCGATCGGGGCCGCCAGCCCGCAGGAGATCTATTTCACCGGCGGCGGCTCGGAGAGCGACAACTGGGCCATCAAGGGCGCGGCCTTCGCGAACCGGAAGAAGGGCAATCACATCATCACCACCGCCGTGGAGCACCACGCCGTGCTGCACACCTGCGCCTGGCTGGAAAAGCAGGGCTTCCGCGTGACCTATCTGCCGGTGGACGGGGAGGGCCGCGTCACCGCGCAGCAGGTGGCGGACGCGATCTGTGACGACACCATCCTCATCACCGTGATGACCGCCAACAACGAGATCGGCACCCTGATGCCCATCGCGGAGATCGGCGAGATCGCCCGCAGCCGGAAGATCCTCTTCCACACGGACGCGGTGCAGGCCGTCGGCGCGATCCCGCTGAACGTGCAGGAGCTGAAGGTGGACATGCTCTCCATGAGCGCCCACAAGTTCCACGGCCCCAAGGGGGTCGGCGCCCTGTATGTCCGCAAGGGCATCCGCCTGGACCCCCTGATCCACGGCGGCGCCCAGGAGCGGGGCCAGCGGGCCGGCACGGAAAACCTGCCCGGCATCGTCGGCCTGGGGGCGGCCATCACCCTGGCCACGGAGAACCTCACGGGGAAGGCTGCCCGCATCGCGGCGCTGCGCGACCGGCTGATGGACGGCATCCTTTCGCGCATTCCGGACGTGCGCGTCAACGGCCCGCGGGAGGGCCGCCTGCCGAACAACTGCAACGTCTCCGTGCGCTACATTGAGGGCGAGAGCATGCTGCTGCGGCTGGATCTGGCCGGCATCTCCGCCTCCTCCGGCTCGGCCTGCACCTCCGGCAGCCTTGACCCCAGCCATGTGCTCCTGGCCATCGGCCTGCCCCATGAGGTAGCCCACGGCTCCCTGCGCTTCACCCTGTCCGAGGCGACCACCGAGGCGGAGATCGACACCGTGCTGGACACGCTGCCCGGCATCGTCGCCGATCTGCGCGCCATGAGCGTGCTGAACGCGAACACCACCACCGTCTCCGACGAAACCTTCGTCTGTCCGAGAAAGTGAGGCCCAGCCATGTATTCCGAGAAAGTGATCGAGCATTTCTCCCACCCGCGCAATGTGGGCGAGATTGAGAACCCCAGCGGCACCGGCACCGTCGGCAACCCCAAGTGCGGCGACATCATGAAGATGGACATCCGCGTGGAAAACGGCGTCATCACCGACGTGCGCTTCAAGACCTTCGGCTGCGGCGCGGCCATCGCCACCTCCTCCATGGCCACGGAGATGGTGAAGGGCAAGACGATCGAGGAGGCCCTGCGCCTGACGAACCAGGCCGTGGCCGAGGCCCTGGACGGCCTGCCGCCGGTGAAGATGCACTGCTCCATGCTGGCCGAGGAGGCGATCCACGCCGCCATCGAGGATTATCAGCGCCGCCAGGCGGCCGGTGAGGCGGAGTAAGGGTGTCTTGGGGCAGAAGCTGGGGGAAGGAGAATCCCTTTCTCTGAGAGAAAGCGGTTCTCCTTCCCCCAGACCCCTATCCTCTCCGGAAAGAGCACTCCGGGGGGCGCTCTTTGGGGGCGTTTCAGCACAGAAAAGAACCCGCGGGGAAGGACGCGGGTTCTTTTCATATGCGGGGGCTTGTCAGGTGCGGTAGTCCCCATTGATCTTCACATAATCGTAGGTCAGATCGCAGCCCCAGGCGGTGGCGGAGGCATCCCCATCGCCCAGCGCGATCACGATGTCGATCTCCTTCTCCAGCAGGATGGCCTTGGCCTCCTCCTCGCTGAAGGCCACGCCGCTGCCGTTTTCGCAGACCAGCACCTCGCCGGCCGCGGAGCGGAAGGTCACCGCGACCCGGCTCACATCCACCGGCGCGCCCGCGTAGCCGATGGCGCACAGCACCCGGCCCCAGTTCGCGTCGGCGCCGAACATGGCGGCCTTCACCAGGCTGGAGCAGATGACGGCCTTGGCGATCTTTTTTGCGGCGGCCTCGTCGGCGGCGCCGGTGACGGAGCACTCCAGCAGGCGGGTCGCGCCCTCGCCGTCGCCGGCGATCATCCGGCACAGGGCGACGGTCACGGTGTTCAGCGCCCGCATGAAGGTGTCGAAATCCCCGCCGGGCGCGGTGACGGGCGTGTTGCCGGCCAGGCCGCTGGCCATCAGGATCACGTTGTCGTTGGTGGAGGTGTCGCCGTCCACGCTGGTCATGTTGAAGGTGTGCCGCACGTCCTCGCTGAGGGCGGCCTGCAGCATCTCCGCCGAGATCGCCGCGTCGGTGGTCAGGTAGACCAGCATGGTGGCCAGGTTCGGGTGGATCATGCCGCTGCCCTTGGCGATGCCGCCCAGATGGCAGACCTTGCCGTCCAGCTCGAAGGCCACAGCGACGGACTTGGGTTGGGTGTCGGTGGTCATGATGGCGGCCTCGGCCCGGTCGCTGCCGGCGGCGTCGGCGCTGAGGCCGGCGGCCAGCTCCGGCAGGGCGGCGGCAATCGGGGCCACCGGCAGGGGCTGCCCGATCACGCCGGTGGAGCCCACCAGCACGTCGGCGGCGGGGAGGCCCAGCGCCTGCCCGGCCAGCTCCGCCATTTTCTCGGCCACCTCGATGCCGTCGGCGTTGCAGGTGTTGGCGATGCCGCTGTTGCAGATCACCGCCTGTGCCCGGCCGTCGCGCAGATGCGCCTGATTGACGATGAGCGGCGCGCCCTTGACCAGATTCGCCGTATAAACCGCGGCCGCCGTGCAGGGCACCTCGCAGACGATCAGCGCCAGATCCTTCTTTGTCTTGTTCTTCCGGATGCCGCACCACAGGCCGTTGGCGGAAAAGCCCTTCGCGGCGCAGACGCCGCCTTCGATGATTTTCATGACGATCCCTTTCTTGCTTTCAATTCTTGCTTTCAATTGTTTGATGGCTGCGCTTCACGGCCTCACAGCGCCAGACCGGTGGTCTCGCTGAGGCCCAGCAGCAGGTTCATGCACTGGATGGCCGCGCCGGAAGCGCCCTTGCCCAGGTTGTCATAGCGGGCGCACAGCAGGATGCGTTCCTCGCTGCCCTGGACGGAGATCTCCATGCTGTCCAGCCCGGAGAAGGCCCCCGCCGACAGGAAGCCGGCCTCGTCCACGCCCTCGGCATAGCGCACCACCGGCCCCCGGTATCGCTCCGCGTAGGCCGCGCGGATGTCCTCCACGGTGACGCCCCGGGTCAGGTCGGCGGCCGCCAGGGGGATGGTGACCTCCATGCCGCTGAAGAAATCCGCCACGATCGGGCAGAACAGCGGCTCCGGCAGGCCGGACATCTTCGCCATCTCCGGCAGATGCTTGTGCTGCTGGGAGAGGCCGTACTGCCGCGGCGCCTTCAGCAGGGGGGAGCGGTCCGCGGCCTCGTATTCGGCGATCATTTTCTTGCCGCCGCCGGAGTAGCCGGTCAGGGAGAAGCATCGCAGCACCGTGTCCCGGGGGATCAGCCCATCCTCGGCCAGCGGCCTGGCCAGGGCGATGAAGCCGCTGGCGTGGCAGCCGGGCACCGCGATGCGCCGGGACGCCAGCAGGGCAGCGCGCTGGCTGGCCCCCAGCTCCGGCATGCCGTAGACCCAGCCGGGCGCGGTCCGGTGCGCGGTGGAGGTGTCCAGCAGGATGGTGTCCGGGTTCTCCACCATGGCCGCCGCTTCCTTCGCCGCGGCGTCCGGCAGGCAGAGGAAGCTCAGGTCGCTGGCGTTCAGCGCCTCCGCGATGGCCTGGGGATCCTTGCGCTGCTCCTCGGGCAGAATGATCAGCTGCAGATCCGGCCGCCGGGCCAGCCGCTCATGGATGCGCAGGCCCGTGGTGCCCGCCGCGCCGTCGATAAATACGGTCTTCATGCACTATGCCTCCGTCATGCAGTACAATCTGCATAAATATGCAAATTGCAGGCTCTATTATGCATACATATTCGGAAATGTCAAGCCCCTGCGCGGGTCTGCGCTGTATTTTTGCGGTATCTGTGTTCCTGCTCAGTATCTGGGGGAAGGGCACCCTTTTCCGGGCGGAAAAGGGCTTCCCTTCCCCCAGGCCCCTATCCTTCCGAAAAGGCTTTTCCTTTGGGGGGTGGGGGGCACGGATTGCATATGCTCCCGACATGCTCAGGCGCAGCTTGGCGAAGCCAGACTGAGAAGCAACGTATCTCCTCAGCAATCACCGCATCAAAAAGGGGAGCCGCGCGGCTCCCCGTTGGTGCGGAAGGATTACGGTTTTTTCATGGTGAGATACTTGGTCATCATGTAGCCGTAGGTCTTGCCCACCTGCACCCAGCTCCAGGTGGCGCCGCGGGTCGCGATGGTCACCTGCGTGCCGTAGGGCACCTCCATCAGCACGCCGGCGCTCAGGCTGGCATAGGCGCGCAGATTGACGTAGGTCTTCGAGGTGTTGACCACATAGGCCTTCGTGCCGCTGGCGGGGGTGGAGGACTCGCTGCCGGAGAGGTACTGCGAGCGCACATAGCCCACCTGGCCGTCCCGGCTGATGAAGCTCCAGGCGGCGCCGCGGTACAGCACGTTGACCTTCAGGTTGTTGGCCATCCAGCGGATCACGGTGGCGTTGTTCGCGGCGGAGGTGCGCAGGGCCACATTGCCGGTGGTGTTCGTGATGCGGGCGGTGGTGTTGCTGTAGGAGGAGGCCTTGCTGGGGCCGTAGACCTGGTACTCGGACAGGAAGGAGCGCAGCATGTAGCCTTCCTTGCCGTTCACGGTCACGTGCGCCCAGCTGCCGCTGTAGCCGTGCACCTTCACCGGCGTGCCCACACGGTAGGAGGCGATCGTCAGGTGGCTGTAGGCAGGGCCCATGCGCAGGTTGACGAACTTGCCGTTCCCGCTGGTGATGTACCGGATGTACAGCGAGGAGGAGGGCGGCGTGCTGGTGGTGACGGCGCCGGCCGGCGACAGGTATTCGGACATCATGTAGCCGTGCTTGCCGCTGGTCGCGATGCGCACATAGCACCAGGTGCCGTCATTGGATTCGATGAACACCTTGGTGCCGGTGGGGTAGGAGCCGAGGATCTGGCTGGACGTGGACTTCGCGCTGCGCAGACGCAGCCAGCCCCCCTTGACATAGGCGACGGTTTCGGCCATCGAGGGGAGGGGCAGGGCGGCGAGCAGCAGAACCAGCACGGTCAGCAGGGCCAAAAAGCGGCGGTTGGTTTTCATCTCAGACACCTCCATATCGGGCTGTGGTGATTCCTATTCCTGATCTACTCCAATATAGCAAATATTTCTCAATTTACAAGCGAATGGAGCCAAAACCGCAAATTGTTATTCAATCTCAACAGTTTTGTAATAATTCGAAGCGCGCCGCACGCAAAAGGGCTGTGCGCCGGAACGTCCGCGGCGCACAGCCCGATCATAGCTGCCGGCTCAGCCGTTGTTCGCGCCGAGCAGGTCGTATTCCATCACGATGCCGTTGGCGGCCTCGTAGAGCATCTTGCCGTCCTCCTGCATGGAGAACACAGCCTCATAGGTCTCGGTGTCCGCCTCGTCGACGCTGCGGCCGGTGCAGGTCAGCTTGCCGGTCTCCTCGTCGTACACGCCGGTCATCGTGAACTCGGTGTAGACGTCGTCGTCGCCGCGGTGGAGGTACACCTCATAGCAGAAGTTCTCCGATTCCAGGCCCAGCCAGTGGAAGTCCACCCAGACAGGCTCCTCGCCCTCGGCGGAGTACCAGCTGCCGTTGAAGCGGCCGATGCTGCGGAATTCCAGATCAGCGCCCGCCTCCGGTTCGCGGGCGGAGGTCCACTTCAGGCTGCCGTTTTCAGCGAAGGAGAACACGGTTTCCTTGCCCGCTTCCTCCTCGGCGCCGTAGTAGACGGGCTCGCCGTCGGTGCGCTCCAGGGTGCTCAGGTTGTAGGTGTAGCTGCGCTTGGTGGAGGAGACGGACACGAGGGCGTCCTCGGCCTCGTTGTACAGGCAGCTGTATTCCCACAGCGTGCCGGTGCCTTCGCCGATGGTGCACAGATCGACGGCGACGCGGTAGCCCTCTTCCTCGTAGAAGATCTCGACCAGGCCGCCGGTCAGGGCCCATGCGCCTTCGAACTTCTTGCCGCCCTCGGTCTGGGGAACCTCGTCCGCCAGGGCCGCGGCGCAGGTAACGGCAATCATCACAGCCAGCAGGATGCTCAGCATTTTCTTCATGGTGCAATTCCTCCCTTTGATGGGCCGCTCAGCGGCTCTCGGAAATTCAACGGCACGGCGGCGTGTTTTCTTCCCGCACCGGCAAAAATCTTGCCGGGAATTTTCGGCTGCTGCTCAGCCAGCCGGGCCTGATGGATCTGAGAGGGCCGGGAGCGCATACACAAGCCAAAGCCCCCCTGCCCCAGGGAGCGGGCTTTTCGGAAAGATGGGGGCCTGGGGGAAGGAAAGCCCTTTTCGGCCTCGAAAAGGGTTTC
>CAMNHF010000006.1 GCA_946538975.1 uncultured Clostridia bacterium
GCTGGGGGAAGGAGAACCCGCTTTCTCTCAGAGAAAGGGGTTCTCCTTCCCCCAGACGCTGCCCCTGCAAAAGCCCTCCAGGAAAAGGGTTGCCTTCCCCCATACGCTGAGCAGCTGTATTCACCCTGTATCCCGTATACAGCGTGCCGCGCGGCTTGATGAATCCACCGAAGCATGGTATAATAGCCCCGCCGGATATGCGCCGGCGATTTTCGGGAGGTGAGCCCTTGTTCCGGATTGGAGAGGATCTGGTCGCGCTGGTGACGGATTCCGCCTGTGATCTGTCCGATGCACAGCTGCAGCGGTATGACATCCGCCTGGTGTCCCTGCGCATCGCCACGACAAAGGGAGAATGGCGGGACCGCGCCGAGATTCAGCCGGAAAAAGTCTATGAGATGATGCAGACCGAGCTGCCGAAGACCTCGCTGCCGCTGCCGGAGGACGTGACCCGGCTCTACCGGGAGCTGCGGGAGGAGGGCTGCACGCGCATCCTGCACATCGCGATGTCCTCGGGGCTCAGCGGCACCTACAACATGGTGCGCATGCTCTCCGGCGACGCGGGGATCCCGGTGGACGTGGTCGATTCGCAGACGCTCTCCTGCGGGCTGGGCCTGCTGGTACTGGACGCGGCGGAATGCCTGGATGGCGGCATGGACGTGCCGTCGGTGATCGCGCGGGTCCGGAAGCTGCGCAGCCGCCAGCTGGGCACCTTCGTGATCCGCACGCTGGAATACCTGCGCAAGGGCGGCCGCATCGGGCTGGTGGAAGGCGTGGTCGGCTCCCTGCTGCAGATCAAGCCGGTGATCTTCGTCAACGCGGACGGCGTCTACCAGACCCTGGTGAAGGCCCGCGGCTTCACAAAAGCCGTGGACGCGATGAGCGCGGAGTTCTTCCGCCGCTACGAGAGCGACCGGGTGCGCGTGGCCATCGTCCACGGCAATGTGCCCGAGGAGGCGGAGCAGCTGCGGCAGCGCTTCTGTGAGTCGCTGGATGTGGCGGAATCCTTCATCAGCCCGGTGAGCCCGGCGCTGGCCATCCACACGGGCCTGGGCCTGCTGGGCGCGATCGTGCAGCCCTGCGAGATGTGAGAAACGGCAGGAGATGAGGAAGATGTTCTTCGGCAAAAAACTCCCGGCGCTGCTGGCTGCCTTGCTGCTGGCGGTGCTGACGGCCATGCCCGGCGCGGCGGAGGAAGCCGTGGCCAAACTGGTGATCGCGCAGCCGCCGGAGAAAACGCAGTATGTCGAGGGAGAGCCCTTCGACCCGGCCGGAGCGGTCATCAACGCGGTGCTGGAGGACGGCAGCGTGCTGGAGGGCGTGGACTGCGCATGGACCTGCGGCGAGCCCACGCCGAACGGCTCCTGTGTGGTGGAATTCACCTATGGCGGAAAGAGCGTGATGCAGGTGGTGTTCTATACTAAGGCGGGCAATACGGAGCCCTACAGCGTGGCCGCGACCGAGCGCAGCCCGGATAGCCCGCTCGCCGGAAAGACCTTTGTGTTCCTCGGCTCCTCCGTGACCTACGGCGCCTCCTCCGGCAAGGAATCGATGGTGGACTTCCTCGCGGCCCGGGACGGCGCGGTCTGCTACAAGGAGGCGGTCAGTGGCACCACGCTGGCCTGTCCGAAAGGCGCAAACGGCCGGAAGAGCTATGTGACCCGCTTCGAGAAATTCCTCGCGGACGGCGTCTGCCCTGTCACGCCGGACGCCTTCATCTGCCAGCTGTCCACGAATGACATGCACCACCCGGAGACCTTCGGCGCGGTGACCGCCGCGGACGTGCGGGACAAGGAGGCCTTCGACAGGGAGACGACCTTCGGGGCGATGGAATACATCATCGCGCTGGCGCAGGAGCAGTGGGGCTGCCCGGTCCTGTTCTACACGAACACGAACATGGGCAATGCCGCCTATGAGGCCATGCTCGAGGGCCTGGACGCCATCGCGGAAAAGTGGGGCGTCACCGTGATCGACCTATACCGAGACGAGGCCTTCAACGACATCCCGGACGAGGCCCGCGCCCTGTACATGGCCGACGAGATTCACCCGACCAAGGCCGGCTACCGCGACTGGTGGCTGCCGAAATTCGAAGCCGCGCTGACGGAGCTGCTCTCCAAATAGTGACGCGGCTTCCCGGACCGTCCCCTGTGAGGGGGGCGGTTTTTTGCGGCCCATCCAGCCGGCAGACCCGTTCAGCAGAAAAGGGACCCGCGGCACAGGCGGGCCCCTTCTTGCGCTTTTGACAGATTTCACCGCAAAAGCCTCCCTTCCGGATGGGAAGAGAGGCTTTCGCCGGGCGGAGAATCAGTCCTCCTCGCCCCGGCGCAGGATGCTGCGGATGAAGCTCCGCGAGCGCTCCTCCTTCGGCGCGGCGAAGAAGGCGGCGGAGGGCGCTTCCTCAATGACGCGGCCGCCGTCCATGAACACCACGCGGCTGGACACATTGCGGGCAAACTCCATCTCATGGGTGACCACCAGCATCGTCATGCCCTCGTCGGCCAGGCGGCGCATCACGCTGAGCACCTCGCCGATCAGCTCCGGATCCAGCGCGCTGGTGGGCTCGTCGAAGTAGATGATGTCCGGATGGGCTGCCAGCCCGCGGGCGATGGCCACGCGCTGCTGCTGTCCGCCGGAGAGCTGCCGGGGGTAGGCGTCGCTGCGCGCCGCCATGCCGACCCGCTCCAAGGCCTCCTTTGCGGCGGCCTCGGCGTCCGTGCGGTTCATGTGCCGCCCGCTGATGAGGCCGAGGGTCACATTCTGCAGCACGGTCTTGTTCAGGAAGAGGTTGTAATTCTGGAAGACAAAGGCGGTCTTCTGCCGGATCCGGGCGATCTCGCGGCGGGTGATGCGGTGCAGGTCGTGCGCCTCCCCCTCGAAGATCATGGTGCCGCTGTCGGCCCGCTCCAGGAAGTTGATGCACCGCAGCAGGGTGGTCTTGCCCGAGCCGGAGGGGCCCAGGATCGCGACGACGTCGCCCCGGTTCACCTGCAGGCTGATGTCATGCAGCACCTCGGCGCCGGGTTCGAAGGATTTGTGGATGTGTTGCACTTCGAGCATCAGCGGGTTCCTCCGTAGGCGTTCAGCTTCTTCTCGCCCCAGCGCTGCAGCAGGGTCAGCGCGGAGCAGAAGGCCAGGTAGATCAGCGCGACTTCCGTATACAGGGCCAGGGACTCATACACGCGGCCGTTGATGACGATCGCCTGGCGGAACATCTCCGTCACGGTGATGACCGAGGCCAGGGAGGTGCCCTTCACCATGGAGATCAGCGAGTTGCTCAGCCCGGGGAAGGCCGTGCGGAAGGCCTGCGGCAGAATCACGTGCCGCATGATGCTCAGATAGCTCATGCTGACGCAGTAGCCGGCCTCCAGCTGGCCCGTGGGCACCGCCTCCAGCGCGCCGCGCATGGTCTCCGCCATGTAGGCGCCCTCGTTGATGCCGAACACCAGCACCGCCGTGGGGAAGGCGTCCAGCACGATGCCCAGGCTGGGCAGGCCGTAGAACACCAGATACAGCTGCACCAGCAGCGGCGTGCAGCGGACGATCCAGATGTACAGCCGGCACAGGGTCTGCAGGCCCCGCACCTTCGCGTACTGGATCATGGCCGTGAGCACCGCGATGACCAGCGCCAGCGCAAAGGACAGCGCGGTCAGCGGGATGGTCATCGTGAAAAACTTCTCGATCAGCTGCGGAAAGGCGTCTGTCAGAATCTTGATGATGCGTTCGTTCATGTTCTCCTCATCGCCCGGCTTGACTGCATGAAGCGGAAGCGCCCGGGGCACGCTTCCGCCGTCCATTATGCCGCAAATTCCCCGAAAACGCAAGAGGCGACAAAGGGAAGATGTGGAAAGCGCATCCCCTCCGTTACGGCTCAATGCGCATGAACGTGTCCGGTTTCAGATCCATGGTGAAAGACAGCCCCTGCCCCTAAACGGCCTTTTCGGAAGGATGGGGGCAGGGGGGAAGGAAAGCCCTTTTCGGCCACGAAAAGGGTTGCCTTCCCCCATACTCTGAGCAGGATCCCCTCCCCTGTCTTTCTTGGAATTTGGTGAGAAGCGTTGCCAAAGCCGCCCGGTATGCTATAATGAGGCTGCGGTATTTCAATTGAAAGAAGGAATATGTGAATGAAAAAGCTGATCTGTTTGATGATTGCCGCCGTGTTGACTTTCACTGTAGCTTGGGCTGAAAGCACGGATTTTTCTGCTATGAGCGATGAAGAGTTACGCGCGGTTCTCAGTGACGCAGCTCATGAACTGATGCGCCGCAATACGGCTGATGACGGCCGGATTTACTTCATCAATGAGCCAGATTGGCAGGTATACACTGAAAAAGCGCCTTACATCACTGCCAGTATCGCTGGAACTCCAGTGCTCGTGTTTAAAGTTGTGGTTGTCAACAACTCAGACTATAAAATCATCGTGCACAATAAAGATGATGTCATTGTAAATGGCTGGGCTATGTATTCTAGCCTTTATTGCAGCATTGGCCCTCATCTGAAGAAAACCAATGATTGGAACGTGATCCTGAAGGGCGACTTCAACACCGATGATCCGTTGTATCAGTTTGTCTTTGATCTGGAAATAAAGGATGCGAAGAAGAGCAAAACAATCTATCGCCCAAAAGAAGTCATTGATTGTCTCCAAGCAGGGCAATAATGTGGCTGCAAGTAAGTCTCCATGCTGTGAAGCAACAATGTACTTATAGTGCTGATTTGGGCACCATAAATGTGGGTTATTTTAGTCCTCAGCATCAAAACTCCATCTCTCGTCATATGACGGGCCAGATGCAACAGCTGCACAAATCATTCTTGATTCAGAATTATCGTCTTTCCCCTGTCTTTCTTGGAATTTGGTGAGAAGCGTTGCCAAAGCCGTCCGGTATGCTATAATGAGGCTGTGGAACCACCGCGAAAGGAGGCGATCGTGTGACAGAGCTGAAGGAGAAGCCGGCCGGCGAGGTTCGGGGGCCGCGGAAGATCTGGGAAGGCGCGCTGCGCGCGGTCAAGGGCGGCGGCACCGAGGAGCTGGTGGAGCAGTTCACGTCCGAGATGACCCTGGTGGCGGAGGGCCTGTGCGAGGATCAGAGCCGCCTGCGGGACGCCGTGCAGGAGCTGCAGCAGAATCAGACCGATACCGAGCAGAAGCTCTACAGCGAGGTGCACGCGCTGGAGCGCGAGATGGAGGAGAGCCGGCGGGACACCGACCGCCAGCTGAAGGAGCTGAGCGCCCGCCTGCAGGCCATCGAGCGGGCCGTGCAGCAGGATCAGGACAAGAAGGAAAAGAAGAGCCGGCTGCCCGGCGGCTTCATGGGGCAGCTGACCCTGATCGTCGGCATTGCGGCCGGCGCGTGGGTGGTGGTGACCCTGCTGAATCTGCTCAGGAGCGTCATCGCGCCATAAGGAGGGAGCCATGAAGACCTTCGACGAGATTGTGAAGAGCTACCGGAAGCGCCAGCGGGACACCGTGGTGGACGCCCTGGCGACGGGGCTGACCTATGTGGACGAGATCTGCGTGGAGAGCGGCCTGCTGGAGGAGACCGGCTTGATGACCGAGCTGACCGGCACCATCTGCGGCGCGCTGCCCTTCGTCATCATCGCGGCCACCGAGGGCACCAAGGTGATCCTGGGCCGCAAACCGACCAAAACCGGCGTGCAGGACGGCGCCTACCGCATGGTGAAAAGCGGCGCGGCCCTGGGCGTGGGCGCGGCGGTGATGGGCGCGGCGGGCTTCTGGGCGGCGATCCCGGCCACCATGGGCGTCCGCGCGCTGTTCGACCGCTACAAGTCCCGGCTGATGATCAATTCGCGGATCAGGAGCCGCACCAGCCGCCTGCGCGAGCTGAACGCCTCCCTGCGCCCCGCCGAGGCGCCGGAGCCCCTGCCGCCCGCGCTGACGGATTATGTGGAATGATGCCGACAGCCTCCCCTGCCCCAGCTGGGCGCGGGAGGTTTTTGCGTCCGGCGAATCTCCGCAAATTCCGTCCGTTTTCCCCTTGCGGATGTCGGCAATCTGGCGTATAATACAGTCGAATCGAACTGAAACGTTCGTATTTCAGGACAGGCAGGGAGGAATCGCCATGGCACTGGAGGCTTTGAAGCAGGCAATTGAGCGGGAGGGCCGCGCGATCGGCACGGAGATCGTCAAGGTGGACGGCTTTCTCAATCACCGCATCGATGTGGCGCTGGCGGCTGAGATGGGGAAGGCCATCCACGACGCTTTCGCCGATGAACAGGTGGACGCGGTGCTGACCATCGAGGCCAGCGGCATCGCCCCGGCGATGATGGCCGCGCAGGCCTTCGGCAATGTGCCCCTGATCTACGCCAAGAAGGGCGAGCCGCGGAACATCGGCAACGACCTGTACATGGCGGAGGTGTACTCCTTCACGCGCAAGAAGATCTACCCCATCGAGATCAGCCGTGCCTACCTGCATGAGGGCATGCGGGTGGTCATCGTGGACGACTTCCTGGCCAGCGGCGCCGCGATGGAGGGCCTGCTGTCCATCTGCCGCCAGGCGCGCTGCGAGGTCGTCGGCATCGGCATCTGCGTGGAGAAGGGCTTCCAGAACGGCGGCCGCCAGCTGCGTGAGCAGGGCTACCGCGTGGTCTCCCTGGCCATCGTCGACGCCATCCGCGACGGCAAGATCGTGCTCCGCGAGGACTGACACCCCTCCGGCACGCCTCGGCCAGGCTGAAACAAAATTCCAAAAGCTATACAGCACCCTGCTTCTTCGGGCAGGGTGCTGTTGCATTTTCGCGGCCGATCAATCCGCCGCGCAGTCCACCGGGTTCCGGCCGGTTATATGATCGTCCGCACAACCTGAATCTCCGGCACCCTGCTCTGCAGTTTTTCAATCAGCAGTTCCAGATCGGGATCCTTCCGGCGCCATTCCAGCAAGGGGGACGTCACGGGGAGTTTTTCATCCTTCACACAGACGCTCAGGCTTATCTTGTTCCTTGAACGGTCAAAGTATACGCGCAGCACCGTGATGTCCTCGCATCTGACGTACTCATCCGTCCCCCGGAGGAACAGGTGCTCCTCGCCCAGCCGGTATTTCGCATGAGGCTCCGCCGCGTTGAACTCCCTGATCAGCCCGTCCAGCTGACCGACCTTCACCTTCAGGCGCAGCTCCTGAATATGCCGCCATTCAAAAACGGAACCCCGGCCAAATAACACCATGCCGGCCACGCTGAGCAACAGCATGAAGATCCCGCCCGTGCCCGTGGTGACGCACATCACAAAAGCAAAGGCCCAAATAGCAGCCAACACGCCCCACATCAGGGGCGCTGACCGGTGACTCACGAATCTCACATATTCCTTCGTATCCATAGGCCAGCCTCCGCTTCCGTCATTCTTCGGCTCCCCGCATTCCTTCACAATTGTAGCACACCCGCCTGCCCGTGTAAAGCCCGGATGCCGCTTTTCCGGCCGAATCGCATTCCGCATGATGATGGAAAACGAATCATGCAACAATTGCAAAACTATTATGAAACAAGAATGAGACCGAACGTAAATTCCCGAACGTAAATTCACACTTGAAATCCTTGCCACGCGAGGCGCTTGTGTGCTATAATTAGAAGTAGCGCCGGGCCAGGCATTCCGACGCCGAAAATTCATGACCGGCCCAATGCCGCTCATTGAGAAGGAGAGGATCATTCATGAAACGACTGCTCGCGCTGCTGTGCGCCCTGCTGATGCTGGCCGGCGTGTGCCCCGCGGCGATGGCTGAAGCGCCCGAAGGCCCCGAAATGACACTGGAAGAGATGATGGGCATCAATCCCAAGGATTGGCCCAAGACCATGTACGTCTATACCGAGAACGGCGGCAAGCTGAACGTCCGCTCCGAGCCCAAGTCCGGCAACAACGTGATTGATCAGCTCGACTACGGCACCGAAGTCATCGTGGAAAGCCCCGTCATCATCGACCCGACCTGGTCCGTCATCCGGAGCAAGAAGAGCAAGACCGGCGTGGGCTATGTGATGACCCGCTATCTGGTGAACACCAAGCCGAAGGACACCAAGGCCCGCACGGAGGAAGCCGAGCGCAAGAAGAATCTGGAGGAGCTGAACCGCCAGCTGGCCAGCGCCAAGTCCGTGGCTGAGCCCTTCCTGATCGCCGTGCGCGCGACCCGTGCCTCCGGCTGGATCAACTTCCGCGTCGGCCCCGGTGTGGCGGCGAACCGCATCGCCTCCCTGCCCGACGGCCGCCAGCTGAAGGTCATCGGCGAAACCGCGAAGTGGTATCAGGCCATCGACCTGGAAACCGGCAAGACCGGCTACATCAGCAAGAGCTATGTGACCGTGCTGGGCCCCGCGACGCCCGAAAAGGCTGAGAAGGAGCAGATGGGCACCCTGAACGTGAACGGCGAGTTCTCCCTGCAGTGCGAGCTGCCCAAGGGCTACAGCATGCAGCTGATCAACACGCTGGGCTCCACGATCACCGCCTTCATCACCTCCGAGGACAGCGAGAAGCCGGTGCTGCAGCTCTCCATCGCCTTCGATGAGCTCTTCGCCAATGTGGACCGCATGAACGACCTGACCGACGAAGCGCTCCGCGGCCTGGAGGAGACCTTCACCGCGATGAACGACGTGGAGATCACCTACAAGGAAACCGCCTACGGCACCAAGCTGCTCGTCGCCCGCGAGATCGGCGACGACACGGACTTTGTGGACATCCTCTCCGTGTACAAGGGATACTCCATCGAGTTCGTGATGATGCCCAATCCCAGCGCGAAGAATCAGACGCTCACCGACGCCCAGGTGCAGATGTGCGTCGACTTCCTGAGCGAGCTGGACTTCGTGCCCGTGAAGTAAGCGCCAAACCCGAATCCCACAGCGCCCTGCCCGCCCGGACAGGGTGCTTTTTCATGCCCGGAGGCCCCGCCGCACAGTTGCAAATTCGCCGCGGACGCCGTACAATAGAGGCGAACATGACGATGGAGGGAGAAGGGCATGCGGAAGAACGAGGAGCTGACGCTGACCTGCGAGCGGCTGGGCGCCGAGCTGGAGGGCGTGTGCCGCGCGGAGAATCAGGTGGTGTTCGTGCCCGGCCTGCTGCCCGGCGAGACGGCCCGGGTGCGCATTGTGAAGGTGGAGAAGCGCTACGCCTTCGGGCGGCTGATAGCGCTGGAGGGCGAGCCCTCCCCCGAGCGGCGCGCGCCGGACTGCCCTGCCTACCCCCGCTGCGGCGGCTGCACCGGGCGGCACATGAGCTACGCCGCCACCCTGGCCGCCAAGCGCCGGCAGGTGGAGGACTGCCTGCGGCGCATCGGCGGCGTCGGGGAGATCGAGGTGCCGCCGGTGCTCGGCATGGCGGAACCCGGCGCCTACCGCAACAAAACGGCCCTGCCCGCGGGCGGAACGGCGGACAGCCCGCAGCTCGGCTTTTTCGCGCCGCGCAGCCATGCCCTGATCCCCATCGAACGCTGCCCCAATGCCCTGCCGCCCGCCGACGCCATCGGGCAGGCCTTCCGCCGCTGGATGCGGGAGCATCACGTGGAGCCCTACCGCGAGGAGAGCGGCGCCGGGCTCATCCGCCATCTGGTGGTGCGCGTCAACCGCCGGGGCGAGGCCCTGGTCTGCGTGGTCGCCGCGAAGGAAAAGCTGCCGGCTGAGGAGGCGCTCGCGGAGCTGCTGCGGCGTGCCGGGGCGGTGACAGCGGTGGTGAACCACAATCCCCGCCGCACGAACGTGATCCTCGGCCGGGACAGCCGCGTGCTGTTTGGCCCGGGCGTGCTGGAGGACGAGCTGTGCGGCCTGCGCTTCGAGGTCAGCGCCGGCGCCTTCTTCCAGGTCAATCCCGTCCAGACTGAGGTGCTCTACCGGACCGCCCTGGACTTCGCCGGTCTCCGGCCCGAGGACACCGTCTGCGACGTATACTGCGGCGCGGGCACGATCACCCTCAACATGGCCCGCCACTGCGCCGGTGCCGTCGGCATCGAGGTGGTCCCCCAGGCCATCGAAAATGCCCGTGCCAACGCCGCGCGCAACGGCATCCGCAACGCGGAGTTCGTCTGCGGCGCCGCCGAGGACGAGCTGCCCCGCATGGTCGCCGCCGGCCTGCGCCCGGACGTCATCGTCGTTGATCCCCCGCGCAAGGGCCTGGAGGAGGCTGTGATCCGCGCCATCGACGCCGCCGCGCCTCGCCGCCTGGTCTACGTCTCCTGCAACGTCGCCACCCAAAGCCGCGACATCGCCCTCCTCCGCACCCTCGGCTGGCACCTCGACCAGGTCCAGCCTGTGGATATGTTCTGCTGGACCAGCGGCGTGGAGACGGTAGTGCAACTTTCCAAGGGTGAGATATCGAGCAAGCCTGTCCGGGTCGAGTTCTCCCTGGAAGGCCTGGACACCTCCTGCCTGCTGAACGACGCCACCTACCAGCAGATCAAGGCTTACGTCCTTGAGCACACGGGACTGCATGTCTCGACCCTCTACATTGCCCAGGTGAAGGCAAAGCATGGGATCATCGAACGGGCGTGCTACAACAAGGCGAAGAGTGAAGGCGGCAGGGTGCCGAAATGCCCGCCGGAGAAGGAGAAGGCCATTGAGGAGGCGCTGAGGCACTTTCAGATGATTCCGTGAATGATAACGCCCGGCCTCCGGTTTGTGCCGAAGGCCGGGCTTCTGTCAGTTCACGATGAGGCTGATCCGGCGCAGGCCCGGGGGCCTGCCTGTTCCCCAGTGAGAAAGGCGCGCTGCGACCGTCCGTTACGCCTGCCGCTTGCCGGCGCCGAGGGCCACCGTGCAGCCGCAGGCGCCCAGGTAGAGGGCGGAAGCCGCGAACAGCAGGATGGAGCCCCGCACGGCGGCCGCGTTGCCCAGCTCCAGGTTGCCCTCGCCGTAGATGTAGGCCACCTCCACCACCGCGTCATACCACAGGGCGGTGAGGGCGAACATGGCGGAGGCCGCCGTCAGCATGCAGACCACCAGCAGGAGGATGCGGCTGACATTGCGCGCAGTCAGGAAACGGCAGGCTACCGCCAGGAGGATGGCCGCCGCCCCGCAGCCGATGAAGTACGGGAGGCCCGTCAGGATGACGTTGCGGGTGTCCCAGACCGCCGGATGGACGGTGAAGCCCAGGGCGAAGGCGATCAGGAGCAGGATGCCGGTCACGGTGATGAGGCCGGTCTTTTTCTTTGGACTCACGGTCATGCGGCTCAGCCCTCCTTTCTCTTGCCGCCAAGGCATATGCTCAGCAGGAAGCAGACGGCGCACAGGGCGGCGCTGCCCACGATGGACCAGCGGAAGGCCTGGTCATACCAGGTGTCCAGATGGACGACCTTGCCCGCCGGCGTGGCGCTGTTGGCAACGGAATACACCACATGGTGCACGGCGTTCTTCACCTGGGTCATCAGGAAGGGATCGCCCTTCAGCCCCTCCGGCGTGAACTCATACCAGGCGCCGTCGGGCGTGCGGAAGCTGTCCTCCGCCAGCATGATGTCCGTGCCGGCGGCCACCGAATCCCGGACGTTCATGTAGAAGATGTTGGCCGTGGCGACCAGGTCGGTCACCACCAGGCCGGACATGCCCCACTCAGTGCGGAGGATGTCCGTGATCAGTCCCTTGTGGGCGGAGCTGTAGACGGGGCCCACCCGGTTGAAGGCGGTCATGGTGGCCAGGGCGTGCTTCTGCTCGAAGGCCCGGCGGAAGCCCCGGAGCTCACCCTCCCGGGCGCTCTGTTCGTTGAAGAACTCGGCGATGCCGTAGCGGTTGTTCTCGGTGGCGTTGAAGGCATAATGCTTGGGCGCCATCACCATGCCATAGCGCAGGGCGGAGCGGCAGATCCCGTCCACCACCCAGGAGGTCAGCACCGGATCCTCCGAGGCGTACTCGTGGTTCCGGGCGTTGTACGGGGTGCGGTGCAGGTTGGCGCCGGGGGCCCACATGGCCCGGACGCCGTTCCACAGGCCGTCGTTGCCCATCATCCGGCCCACTTCCTCAAAGATCTTGTGGTCGAAGGTGGCCGCGATCACCACCTGGATGGGCAGGGTGTTGAGATAGTAGTTGGCTTCCTGACTGGCGGGATCCACATAGAAGGCTTTGTCCGGAGCGGTGGTGTTGGACCCGCGCTTGCTCAGGGACTGGTCGCAGATGCCCATGGGGCCGTCGGCAAACCAGCTGATGCCCATGTCGATGGCGTCGAACTGCACGTAGTTGGCGCTTCCGCCGATCATATGCAGGGCGTCCTCCAGGCTGATGCTGTCCACCACGTCCTGCCAGGCCGGGGCATCGTAGTCGCAGAGTGTGCCGGGCTCTGCCTTGACGCTGTAGAGGCCAGCGTCATTCTCCGCGCTCCAGACGAAGGACGAGGTATCTCCATCGGTCTGCACCGTGTACACATGGTTGCCGAGGCCGGCGGTCATCTCCGGGTGATTCACGCCCAGGCCCGGGAGGCCGTCATAGAAAACGGGGAAGTTCCACCGGGTGCGGGAGAGATAATCCACCGTGCCGGGGACATAATGGTTGTAATCCGCGTTGTCCAGCCGGTTGGTGATGGGAGTGCCGTTGCGGCTGACAGCCCAGGTTTTGTCGTCCACGGCGCCTTCGCCGCTGTAGGTGTATTTCACCGCCAGCCTGGCCGGATTCTCCGGGGCATAAGGCGCGCCGTTGTGGTCGGTGAGTCCCGTCACGCCCTGCAGGGCCAGCACGTTGTTCAGCGCCTCATGGGAGCCGTTGCCCACAGAGAAGTAGTAGTCGCCGTAGTCCAGGATGAAGGTCTTCGCGTTCGCCGCGTCGTAGGACGCCAGGTCTTCCATGTCCGTCCGGACATCCACCGTCACGCTGCCGCCGGCGGGCACGGTCACCTTCTCAAAGGCCAGGAGCTGGATGGCGCTCTTCTCCACGCCGTTTTCCCGGTCATAGGCCGTGAAGGGGCTCTGGGCATAGATGGCCACCACGTCCTTCACTTCCCTGTTCCCGTTGTTGGTGACGGTGACGTTGAAGACCGACTCTCCCTTCATGTCCACGGAGGCGCTGTTCAGCACCTGCTTCGTGGGCACGGTGGACAGGCCGAAGCCGAAGGGGTAAACCACCTCGTCCGCGTAGGACCAGTGATCTCCGCCGGTGGTGACACCCGTGGGCGCCAGGGCGGCTGTGCGGACGGCCTCTTCCGTGCTGAAGGTGTCGGCGTAGCGGGTCTCGTAGTACCGGTAGCCGGTGTAGATGCCCTCCGCCCAAATTTCATACCAGCCGTTTTTGGTGGAGCCCAGGTCGCCCTCGGCGTCGCTGAAGCGGATGATGCCGTAGTTGGTGTTGGCGGGGTTGGAATACCCGTTGGCCACATAGATATCGGTCAGCTTGCCGGAAGGCGCGGTCTGCCCGCTGAGGACGGAGGCCACGCCCACACAGCCGTAGTTGCCGGGCTGGCCGATCCACAGCACGTCCAGCTTTTTCCCGAGTTCCGCCGCCCGGGCCGCATAGGGGCCGGAGAGCTCCGGCACCTCCATGGCGCTGGCGCTGTTGATGAGCACCACCACATTGTCGTAGTGCTCAATGGCGAACGCAATCTCCGCCTTCTCGTTCTTCGCCAGACCCAGCACGTTGGTGCCCTCGTCGAACTCATTGGCCTTCTTGCTCATGCCGGAAGTGCCCAGGTAGAAGCTGCCAGCCTCGGTGCTCTGCCGGCCGATGACCACCACCGCCGTGCCGAAGCCGGGGGTCATGGCGGCCTCCGTGGGGCACTCCGCCTCCATCACCTTGTACAGGCCGATGACCGGCTTGTCGGTGACGGAGGAGAAGGTGGTGCTGATGACGGACTTGTCCGGGCTGTGCTCGGCATAGTATTGCCGCATGGCGGGGTCCAGGGTAAAGCCCGCCTGGGTCAGGGCGTCCTCCAGGGTCACATTCTGGTTCGGTTTGGGGGTGCTGCCCGTCTTGCCGCCGTAGATCAGGTCATAGGCGCGGGCGCCCAGCAGGGCGATATTCCTGTCCCCGAGGGGCAGCGCGCCGCCGCTCTGCAGCAGCACGCTGCCCTCCGCGCTGATCCTGGCGCCCAGGGTTTGGTGGTATTCGATCAGCTCCGCCGGGCTGGCAAAGTCGGACCGGAAATTCATGCTGTCATCGCTGACGATGATGGAATCCGTGGTGCCGATCAGGCGGTTCACATACGTCCGGTTGCCGTTCACGATGGCCTGTCCGCCGATCAGGAAGGCCAGCAGCAGGGCAAAGAAGGTGGCCAATGCAGAGAAGATACGGGATTTCAACTCGGTTCATCTCCCTGTCTGTTGATTCGCGGCAATGGCGTGCCGGCGTCAATTCACCTTGAAGAACACGTTCAGCATGTTGTACAGATCCACCATCCAGCTGGCATGGTTGTGCTTCTTGCCGGGCTTGTCGACCATGATGCAGTTGTCGCCGCTCTCATAGTGCTCGCCCTCTTGCCACATTTCGCCGCCCAGATCCAGCATCTTGGCGTAGTTGCGCAGGTGATCCGCCTCGGCGGTGTCCTCGGTGCCGTTGCCGTTGTACCAGTATTTCATCTTCAGGCCGGCGTAGACGCCGCCCTCGGCCATCTTGGCCAGAATGGACTCCACGATGCCCTCGTCGAAGGGATCCATGCCGGAAAGGTTGCCGATGTAGGCAAAGCAGTCGAAGCAGCCGTCCCAGGCGGAGAAGATGGTGGTCATGGAGCCCTTGGAGAAGCCCGCGAAGGCGCGGTGCTCCCGGCTGGCCCGGAGCCCCTCCGGCGTCACATCGCCGCCGGCAAAGCTGGCGTATTTTGCCTCCACCGCCGGGAGAATGTCGTTGCGCAGCTCATACTTGAAGTTCTTCGTCTCGTTGGTGACGAAGGAGGGGGTTACCACGATGAGCGGTTCGCACTCGCCGCTCGCGATCCTGTTGTCGATCAGGTTCACCGCCGTGGTAGCCTGGGCCTTGTTGTAGAGGGGACCGCCCTTGGCGTAATCACCCACGCCGAACCAGAAGCCCACCTGCTCCCCGCCGCCGTGCATCAGGTAAAGCACGTTGTACTGCTTCGCCGGATCGTAGCCATAGGGCGTGTAGACATAGAGGACAGCGTCCACCGGCTCGCCGGGGTTGCCGTTGTCATCATAGACAAAGGTGCTGTAGTGCTCCTCCGTGACGGTGCCGGCCTGCTCATTGGGCTTCTTGATGCCCTTGGGCAGGTCGTAAACGAAGATGCTGTAGGGGGATTCCGCCGTTTCTTCCGCCAGGGCAAAGGGAACGGCAGTCAGGATGCAGATCAGGGTCAAAACCAAAGCCAGGATGCGTTTCATGACGGTTTCCTCCTTCTTTTATCGTCAGGGCGCCTTGAAGAACACGCTGAGGATGTTATAGAAGTCCACGTTCCAGTTGGCGTAGTTGTGCTTCTTGCCGGGCTTGTCCACGAAGATGGTGTTGCAGCCGTTCTCATAGTCCTCGCCCTCGGTGAAGCGGCCGGGGCACTGCTCCAGCATCAGCTGATAGCCCGCTACATGGTCGTCGTGCAGGGAGTCCTCGGTGCCGTTGCCGTTGTACCAGTACTTGATGGGATAGTCCGCAAACTTCGTGTTGAGGGCTTCCGCCGCACGCTCCGCCGCGCCGTCGCCCTGGGCGTCGCAGCCGGAGAAGTTGCCGATGTAGGCCACATAGTCCACGCAGCCGGTCCAGATGGCCTGCCATCCCGTCATGGAGCCCATGGAGAAGCCGGCGTAGGCGCGGTGCTCGCGGCTGGCGATCAGATGCTCGGGGGATACATCGCCGCCGGCATAGGTGGCGTACTTCGCCTCCACGCAGGGCACGATCTCATTCCGGAACTCATAGGCGAAGCCCTGCAGCTTCAGGGTGCTGCCCTGGGTGTAGAGGTCCTCGCCCTCCTCAAACTGATTCAGGAAGGTCATGGCCACCAGAATCACGGGCTTGCACTCGCCGGAGGCGATCCGGTTGTCCGCGATATTGGTGGGCACGGTGCACTGGGCCTTGTTGTACTTCTCGCCGCCGGGAGCGTACTCGTTCTGGCCCAGCCAGAAGCCTGCGGTTTCACCCGCGCCGTGCATCAGATAGATGATGTCATACTGCTTTGCCGGGTCATAGCCGTAAGGGACGTAGACGTACACGACGCTCTCCACCTCGCCCAGCACTTCTCCATCGGGAGAATAGCGATGGGCGGTGTAGGGCTCCGCATAGACGGTGCCGGCCTGCTCGTTGGGCTTCTTGATGCCCTTGGGCAGGTCGTAGACGAAGAGGGAATAGGGGCATTCCGCCGCCTCCTCCGCCAGGGCGGCCGGGATGACGGAGACGCTCATCAGGGTGATGACCGCCAGCAGCAGGGACAGGATCCGTTTGGTCATGGGGTATCCCACCTTTCTTCTTGGTGGTTCCATTGTATCCGCCCGCCGCGGGGCGCTCAACGGATTCAGCACAAAACCGCGATCTGCAACATAAATTCGTCTCCGCGGAAACAAACAAAAAAGCAGCCCGGAACGGACTGCGAAGGTTCTCACACGGGATCAGCTTTTCTGCCCTGCGGCGGGCAGCATGATGTCCAGGGAGAACACGTCCCCCTCCTGCCGGAACTGCAGGGTGCCGCCGTAGCTCCGGGCCACGGAGCGCATGCTGCGCACGCCGAAGCCGTGGTTGGTCTTGTCCTCCTTGCTGGTCTGGGGCAGGCCCTCCACCAAGCGTAGCTGCCCGCTGCAGTAGTTCTCCACATGGATGTTCACGAAGGGGCCGCCGGGCTGCACGGTCACGCCGATGATCCGCTTCTCCTCCTCCACCCGGGCCACCGCCTCGATGGCGTTGTCGATGGCGTTGCTAAACAGGCGGTAGACGTCCTCGTCCCGCATGAAGGCGATGAGGGCGCCGTCCCCCATGAAGGTGAAGGCGATGCCCTTGGCGGAGCACAGCCGGGCCTTCTCGCTGATGATGACGTCCAGGGCGTCGCTCCCGGTGTGATAGGCGTTCTGGATGCTGCCGATGGCCTCCTCGATGTCCCGCAGCTCCGCCGGGCTGCCCTCGCCCCGGCGCTGGAGGATCGACCGGATCTGGTAGCGCAGGTCGTGGCACTTGATGTTCAGGTCCTCCACGCTTGCCCGGCGCTGCTCGTACTCCTCCTTCTGCCGCTGGATGATCTGCCCGTAGAGGGCGTTGTTCAGGGACAGCCGCTGATAGACTAGAGCGGTGGCGGCGTAGGCCACGCCCAGCAGGCAGATGACGGTGCAGGCATAGCGCACCATCATCACCGCCTCATATTCCAGCGCGAGGATGGCCTCGTTCGTCATGTACACCGCCGCCAGGATAACCAGCAGAAAGATGACGAGAACCGGGATATTGACCTTCTCCAGCCGGGGCAGATGCTTGTTTCTCCGGGATACAAACCATGCCGCGGCTATGGCGCCGGCCAGCGCCAGCCCATAGAAGACGTTGATGACGGGGCTATCCGTAAAGAATTCAAACCCCGGCACAAACAGCCTGCACAGGATCAGCCAGACGGTGTACATGGCGTACTGCAGGGCATAGGCCATAGTGAGGATATAGGCCACATGCCAGACCCGCAGATCCCAGCAGCACCAGCACCCGAGCCCCAACAGAATGACGTAGACATAGGGCCGGTTCAGGTCGGAGTAGTCATCCGTCGCAAGGGGTGTGTTGATTAGCAGGTTGTAAGCCGTAAGCACCGCCAGGCAAAGGACGGCGCGCAGGAGGAAGGACTTTCTCTTTGGACACTGCCTCACGGAAATGAGGGTGAGAATCAACAATTCCAGCATCAGGGAATAGTTTCCGTAAGGGCCAAAGAGATACATGCTCATCTTCCTCCAGATGCGTAAAACGCCGTCAGGCGCTCGACGAAATCCTTTTTCCGTGTCTGGCTCATCCGCAGGGGCTGGCCGTCCACCACACAGGTGGTCTGATCCACGCTGTTCACATGGTGCAGGTTCACCAGATAGCAGCTGTTGCAGCGGGCGAACATGCCGGGATTCAGATAGCCCTCGACTTCCTTGAGGGTGCCGTAGTAATTGTAGTCTCCATTGCGGGTGTGATAGGGGACCGCGTGGCCCATCACCTCCACATACAGGATGTCCCGCTGGCTGAGCTTCACCCGGCCGGACTGGGTCGTGAGCACCACGCTGTCCGACACGCCGTCCCGGGCATGGCGCGCCATGACCCGCTTCATCTTCAGGGCAAAGTCATAGTATTTCACCGGCTTGACCATGAAGTCCAGGGCCTCCACCTCGTAGCCCTTGGCGGCCCAGGAGGCCAGGTCCGTGACGAACACCAGGATCACCGCCGCGTCGATGGCGCGGATCCTCTTCGCCAGGGTCATCCCGTCCATCTGGGGCATGCGGATGTCCAGGGTGATGAAGTCAAACTGAGCGGTATAGTCCACCAGGAACATCTCCGGATCCTGATAGACCGTGATGGAGTAGGTCTCCGGATTCTCCGTGAAAAAGCGCTCGATATGCCTCTTCAGCAGGGCGCACTGGTCCTCCCGGTCGTCCACAATCGCGATCCTGATCATTTCTGCGTGCCTCCGGATTCCGAACCGCCGCGGGCGGATTCTTCTCTTGTCTGGTACGCAGATTATAGCACTCCGGCGCAACGGGTGTCAATCGAAACCGCGGGGGAGGACAAAGGAAGGGCTGCCGCACCGGTGAGGATACGGCAGCCGGGGGAAGAAAGGGGGAATTACTCGACGGTGACTTCCACGTACTCCATCTCGTCCTCGTCATAGACGCGATAGGTCAGCACCTTGGTCTCCTCCCAGGTCAGGGCCGCGTCGGTCTCGATCTCCAGGTAGTCGATGTAGCAGGAGTCCACGGTGGCCTTCAGGGTGAAGACGTTCTCGCCGGCCTTCAGGGTCACGGTGCCGAAGTCAGCCACCACGAAGCTGGCGGGATCCAGCACGGTGTTATCGTCGTCGACAGCGATCTCCTTGGCATCGGCCTTGTTCACCACGGACTCGCTGGCCAGGGCTTCGCCGTTGAGCATCAGCGGATAGCCTTCGCCGGCCTTGGTGTCGCGATAGTCATGGTTGAAGCTGGCATCGAAGCCCCAGCCGGGACCCACGCACAGCTTGATGTGGGCTTCCGCTTCCTTGTCGGAGACGATGGTGAAGGTGATCTCGGGAATGTCGTCGTCATTGCCCTCGTTGTACAGGCCGGTCACAGCATAGCCGTTGGAGTAGCCTTCATACTTGGTCAGCATGCACTTGTTGGAAGCGCCGAAGAACACGCTGATCAGGCCGGGCACGGAACCGGTCACAGTGCCGTATTCCGCCTCGAAGCGGAAGGTCTCGGCGTTCACGGCAGCCAGGCTGAACACCAGGCAGAGGGTGAGAATCAGGGCGAACAGTTTCTTCATGGGTGGGTCTCCTTTCTTTCTTCGAGGGGTTTTCCCCCTTGCTGACTTGATGATAGCCGTCCGGCGGCCTGCCTTCAATGGTTTCAGCATAAATCCGGATTCTGCAACATATTTCAGGCGGCGTCCCGGTTCCGGCGGACCCGGCGGACAGCCAGGACCATGCCGCCCAGGATCAGCACGCCCAGGACCGCGTCCGCGGCATACAGCCAGGTCTTCCAGGGCGGGGTCAGCATGCGCACCTTGGTGTACTGGCTGACGCCGTTCATGGCGCTGGTCTCCAGCAGGGTGTAGAGGATGTTCTTGGAAGCCTGGCGCAGGGCGTGCACCTTGGTGGGGTTCGTGGCGGCGTCGGGCATGGTGTAGATGCCGTCGGCGGTGTTCAGCCACAGGTCGCAGCCCGCCTGGATGCCGGCGTCGATGAGCATGTACTTGGGATAGGCGCTGGCGTAGTCGGTGACGACAACGCCCTTGAAGCCCCACTCACCGCGCAGCACGTTGGTCAGCAGGCCCTTGTTCAGGCCGCACCAGTACGGGCCCAGGCAGTCGAAGGCGGCCATCATGCCACGGCAGTCCGCCTCGCGCACAGCGATCTCAAAGGGCAGCAGGTAGATGTGGCGCATGGCCTGCTCATTGGCAAATTCGGTGATGCCGTAGCGGTCCACCTCCTGATCATTGAGCACCAGATGCTTCATGTAGGCGTACATGCCCTTGGTCTGCAGGCCCTCCACCTCCGCGGCGCAGATCTTGCCGGTGAGGAAGCCGTCCTCGGAGATGTACTCAAAGTTGCGGCCGCCGTAGGGGGTGCGGTGGATGCCCGCGCCCGGGGCGTACCAGCCCTGATAGCCGCTGGTCAGGCCGTCCTCGCCGATGGCCGCGCCCACCCGGCCCATCAGCTCCGTGTTCCAGGTGCAGCCCTCGATGGTGCCGGCGGGCATGTTGACGCAGCGTGCACCGCTGTCGCCGTTGCCGCCCAGGGTGGAGGAGATGCCCGCAGGACCGTCGATGTCCTTGGAATAGGGCTTCACGATGTCGGAGATGGCGATGGTCTGCCAGCCGCCCAGGGCCACCATCTGGTTCATCTCCCCGGGTTCCAGGTTGTCCAGGAGCTGCTCCCACAGGGGGTCGTCGTAGGACTTGCCCTTCAGGTCCAGCAGGCTCACGCCGTTGTGCGCGTCGGTGGCGGGCATCTGCAGGGACGGATCGTCCTGATAGGGATTGCTGGTGATCAGGGCCGCCAGCTCATCGGAGACCGCCCATTTCCGGTTGGCATAGGGCTTGGGGAAGGTGCCCTCCCAGTCGCTGCGGGAGAGGTACCGGAACTCCCTGTCGTAGGTGGCCAGATCGGCGGAGTCGAACTGGTTGCGGATGGTTTCGCCGGTGGTGCCGTCGTGGTTCACCGTGGCGGCATAGACGGCGTTGTCCTGCTGCGCCACCTTGTTGGCAAAGACCATGCTGCCCCGGGCGGCGGTGGTGCAGGGGATCACGCACAAGCTGTCCGCCTGCAGGCCGGCCTTTTCGGTCAGCACATTGTTCACCGCCTGATGGGCGTCCTGGGCGGCGGTGAAATAGTAGGTGCCCGCCTCGAGAATGTAGCCGCCGGTGCCGCGGGCGTCGTAGGCGCGGCGGTATTCCTTAGGCACGGAGATGGTCACGGTCCCGGAAGCGCCGGGCTGGATCAGCTGCGTCTTGGCGAAGCCCACCAGCTCCACGGAGGATTTCTCAATGCCGTTGGCGACGTCGTAGTCCGTGTAGGGGGACTGCATGTAGAGCTGCACCACATCCTTGCCGGCCATGGCGCCGGTGTTAGTGACCTTCACCGTGAACTCGAAGGTATTTTCCTTCTCCTCGGCCGTGAAGTCAGACCACTCGAAGGCGGAGTAGGACAGGCCGTAGCCGAAGGGATACTGCACCTGGGATGCATAGTCGAAGGCGCCGGTCTTCTCCCGGCCCAGCACCGCGTCCTCATAGCGGGTCTCATAGTAGCGGTAGCCCACGTAGATGCCCTCGGCGTAGACCACGTAGCTGGCCTTATTGCCCTCGAACTTGCCGTAGGTCTCATTGCTCATCTTGCTGCGCTTGAAGTTCTGCACGGCAGGCGCAGACAGGGAATCGAAGGCGAAGGTATCGGTCAGGCGGCCGGAGGGGTTCACCGCGCCGGAGATCACCGCCGGCACCGCGTCGATGCCCGTGGAGCCGAAGTAACCCACCAGCAGGCAGCCCTTCACATGGGGATAATCGTTCAGCGCGCCCAGCTCCATGGGATTGCAGCTGTTCAGCAGCACGATCACCGTGTCGAAGCGGTCGTTGACGTACTGGAGGAGCTCCTTCTCCTGGTTGGAGAGCTGGAGCATGGTGCCGCCCTCGTCCCGCTCGGAGGTGGAGAGGTCGATGCCCTCCTGGCCCTCCCGGGTGAGCACCACCACGGCCGCGTCGCTGTAGTCCGCGAAGCTGGCCTCCACGTCCGCCGTGATCTGGGAGACGGGCATCTCGTTGACGTTCTTCTTGTCCCGGACGTAGGTTCGGCTGTTGGCGCTGTAGAGATCCCACAGCTTGCCGTTGACCGCGAAGCCGGCGTCCTCAAAGGCAGCCTTCAGGGTCTTGCAGGAGGAGGCGTCGACAGAGCCGGAGCCGCCGCCGCCGTAGAGGATGTTCACGGAGGACACGGAGAAGAGGCTGATGTTCTTCCCCTGCAGGGGCAGCGCCTGATCCTCGTTCTTCAGCAGCACGATGCCCTCGGCCTCCACCTCGACGCACAGGGCAGCGTCGTGGGCGTCCCGGGCGGCTAGGTCATAGCCGCTCAGCTTTCCGTCGGCGTCATACTGGGAATAGTCGCTCTTCACATACTCCAGGTCCAGCTTGCCCCGGAGATTCGCGGGCGTCTCGTCCACCGTCTCAAAGGTGGCCTGGTTGAGGAAGATGCTGATGATGCTGGCATACTGGTTCAGCATCACATTGGCCACGATGACCACCACCGCCAGCACCGCCAGCAGGGGGAAGACAATGGCTGAGAAGGTTTTGTTGGACATTCTCTTTTTCTTCTGTTCCATTGTACCCTCTCCTTACTTGGTGAAGAACACGTTCAACACATTGTACAGATCCACGATCCAGCCGTTGTAGGCGTGGCCCTTCCCGGGCTTGTTCACCAGGATACAGTTGTCGCCCGCGGCAAGGTTCTCGCCCTCCTGCAGGAAGTTCGCGCCTTTCGCCAGGATGATGGCATAGCCCGCTACATGGTCCTGCTCTGCGCTGTCCTTGGTGCCGGTGCCATTGTACCAGTAGTTGATGGGATAGTCCGCGAAGACGCCGTTCTTGGCGTCCAGCAGCCGCTGGGCAGCGCCGTCCCGGTCCACGCCGTCGCCGGGGCCCGCGAAGCCGGAGAAGTTCCCGATCCAGCCGATGTAGTCCACGCAGCCGCCCCAGATGGCCTCGAAGCCGGTCATGGAGCCCATGGAGAGGCCCGCGTAGGCCCGGTGATCCCGGGTGGCGATCAGGTTTTCCGGCGTCACGTCCCCCTTCGCATACGTGGCGTACTTCGCCTCCACCGTTGGGATGATGTCGTTCTTCATCTCGTACATGAAGCGGGCGAGGTCCTGGGTTTTGTTGTAGTTGTTGTAGAAGGTGGGCGTCACGATGATCACCTCGCCGCAGGTGCCGTTCGCGATCATATTGTCCACCACATTGACGGTGTACTTCTGCTGCGCCTTGGACCACTTCGCGCCGCCCTCGGCGTACTCGGCCATGCCAAACCAGTAGCCCTCGTTGTCGCCGCCGCCGTGCATCAGGTACAGGATGTTGTACTCCTTGCCGGCGTCATAGCCGTAGGGGGTGTAGACGTAGAGCGTGGCCTCCATGGCCTCGCCGGGGTTGCCGTTCTCATCGTAGACGTAGGTGGTGTAGGTCTCCTTCGTCACGGTGCCGGCCTGCTCATTGGCCTTTTTGATGCCCTTGGGCAGGTCGAAGACAAAGGTCCGGAAGGGGCTCTCCCCCTCCTCCGCACAGGCTGCCGGGATCAGCCCGAACAGGGTCAGGGCCGCCAGGAGCAGGGCCAGGGTGCGAAGCCATTTCTTCATGGTGAAATCCTCCTTTGCTGTCGCGGGGTTTCAGGATGATTCCAGTATATGGCCGGCGCGGAGCCATGCAAGCATTCAAGCATATCTCCCCTTTCTGCAACATATTTTCGATGAGGAACATGCGAAAAGCCCCGGATGCGGGCATGGCGCTCCGGGGCAGCGGATGAAACCCGGGGGTTCTTCACACAGGGCAGCATGTCCCCAAGCACCTCTGAGCGCAAAACCTCCCGCGGCGATAAGAAGGACGGTCACCATGCGCACAGGATCATGAAGACAGCGCACAACAGGCAGAAGCGGATAATGTCGCCCCGTGTCGCCCTCATGTCGCCCAATGTCGCCTTGATGTCGTCTACATGCCGCCCTCTTGACGTGGTATCATGCAGCATGGAAACCTGGCCCCAAGGGATTTGGTCACGACAGGCCCCCACTTGGCCAGTTGTAGCCCCCACTTGGTAAGTTGACAGTCGGGACATCATGGTCTATCATGTAGACTGTCGGGATATATGAGCACTGGCAAGCGCGCTGGTGCTTTTCTTTTGCCCCTGTGACCGAAAGGAGGATCAATGATGGAATCCCATAACAAGCGCACCATACACTACAGCTTCAAAGCATCGGAAACGGAGTCCGACCGTATCCGGGAGAAGATGAAGGCGGCCGGAATCAACAACCAGTCGGCCTACATCCGGACGATGGCGCTGAATGGCTATGTGCTGAAGCTGGATCTGTCGGAGCTGCACCAGGCTGTCCGGCTGCTGGGCAGCCTCAGCAACAACGTCAATCAGATTGCCCGCCGGATGAACGAACACGGCAGCCTCTACGATACGGAGCTGGACGAAATCGTGGACAAACAGAATCAGATCCTCGACGTGATGAATCAGATTCTCTCCCGGCTCAACCCCATCGGCGGGTGAAGACCTGTCCCACCATATTCATGTTTGCGGCGGTTTGCTGATCACAAGCCGTCGCTTTTTGATGCACAGGAGGAGCCATGGCAACCACAAGAATCATGTCCATCCATGTCAACAAGGGAAAAACCGCAGCGCAGTGCATCGGCGAACGGCTGGATTACATCATGAATCCGGACAAAACCGACGGAAGACGATGGGTTTCATCGCACGGCTGCTCACCGGAAACTGCGGCGGACGAGTTCATGCTGTACCGGCAGCAATACCGGATAATCACCGGACGCACACAGAAAAGTGAAGTGATCGCCTATCATATCCGTCAGGCTTTCCTGCCCGGAGAGATCACGCCGGAGCTGGCAAACAGAATCGGTAGGGCGCTGGCCTCCCAGCTGACGGGGAATCAGAATGCTTTCGTTGTCGCGACACACACCGACAAGCATCATGTCCACAATCACATCATCATCTGTTCCACTGCCATGGATTGCCGGCGAAAATACCGGGACGTGAAATTCTCCCGGAAGGATGTGGCGCAGCTGAGTGATGCGCTGTGCCGGGAACACGGGCTGACCGTCGTGACCGATCCGCAGGATCGAGCCGTCAGCTATGACAGGTGGCAGGGAAATCAGCGAAAACTCACCAGCCGGGATCATCTGCGAATGATGATCGATGCCGCGCTGCGTTTGCAGCCGGACGGCTTTGACGCGCTGATGCAGATGCTGGAAGACGCCGGCTGCCTCATCAAGCGCGGTGCGCAGATCAGCATCAGGCCGCCGGAGGGGAAACGGTATATCCGCCTTGACACGCTTGGCCCGGAATACGATGAGGCCGCTTTGCGCCGGACGCTGAACGGCGATCATGTCCATATTCCGAAGGTTCCCCGGGGCGATTACAACGAAAGCCAGGTGAAGCTGCTGGTGGATATCGAGGCAAAACTCCGTTCCGGTCAAGTCAGGAGCGCGGGCTATATGGTATGGGCAGAGCGGAACAATATCGACGCAATGGCTCAGACCGTCATCTATCTGAAGGAACATGGCATCGGCTCCCTTGATGAGCTGAATGATCGCATCGCAAAAATGCAGACTGCTCAGCGGTCACAGAGATCCGCTGTCCGGAATGCCCAAAGCCGGATGAAGGAGATCAATCAGCTTCGCAAAGCGATCCGGGACTACAGACGGACGAAAGACACTTATGCCCAATTCCGCGAGTCCGGCTGGTCGTCAGAATTCTATGAAGCCCATCGGCAGGAGATCGAAGATTTCAAAAGCGCTCAGGCTGTCTACTCGATGCATGAGGGAAGAATGCCCACCCTGACAGAGCTGTCAGTGGAATATGACCGTCTCAAGGAACAGATCCGTGCCGAAAAGACCGCATTGGAGGAGATGAAACCGAGCATTACAGCGCTGAAGCGTACTCGGCACAATTGCGATTTGCTTCTTCGGGACAGCCCTCCAAAGCACAGAACACATCGCCGGGGAGAACAGGAAGAACGGTGAAGCATCCTGTAACCACAGCGCTTGCGCTGGCAAAAGGGGCTTGGGGGCCATGCTCCCCAACAAGCAAAGTGCAAAAGGTAGCACCTTTGCCCTGCTTGCTGCTTTTATTCCGAATTCGGAATAACAAAGCTCTGAATCTGTCCGGTTGGCAAAGCCGCCGGATGTCGTACCCCTTGGCGAATACAAGGCAAGCTGTCAAAGAAGGTTGAGAGAGCATCAGCATTGCCTGCTGGTGCTTTTCTTCTTTCACCTTTGGCACAACCTCCAGGTCCATCCGCACAGGCCGATCCCCTGCGCGTTCACATACAGCCGTCCTGCGTCATGCCGTCGCGAAGCATGATCCGAACGCAGGGCGGCATTCTTTTTCCCGCCTGAGTGATCGGACACGCAGCGGGTTTTCTCTTTTTCACGCAACGACCCATACGAACAGGAGGATCCCATTGAGAAACCTTTTCACCACAGTGAAGGCGGCAGTCACCACGAGACAGGCCGCCGAGCATTACGGGCTGAAGGTCAGCCGAACCGGCATGACCTGCTGTCCCTTCCACGATGACCGTCATCCGTCCATGAAGGTGGATGAGCGGTACTACTGCTTTGGGTGCCATGAGACCGGCGACGTGATCGATTTCACCGCCAGGCTCTTCGGACTCACCGCCTATGAAGCCGCACAGAAACTCGCCGGTGATTTTCACATTGATCCCAACACTCCCGCTCCGGCCGCTGCCTCTTCTCTCCGGAGGCAGCTGGTCCGGCAGCGGGACATCGAAGCCCACTGCGTCCGGGTATTGGTGGATTATGAGTGCTTTCTGAAGAGACAGAAAGAGAGATTCGCCCCATTCATCACGGATGAGACCTGGGATGATCGCTTCGTGAAGGCTTGCCACGCCCTGCCCATTATCGGGTATCACCTGGACTGCCTGTATTCCCCTGACCCGGACATGCGGAGGGAAACCGCGGAGGACCTGACCCGGGATGGAACCATCCGGCGGATGGATAATGAACTTCATCAAGAGGAGAAGGAGGTGACCGGCTATGGCAAAGACCCCGGGTATGCTGCCTGACAACTGTCCCGCCTGGTATAACGGGAAAACCATCAACGAAGCTGTCTTCTGCCAGGACTTCCTGGCTCAGTACAAGCTGGCCCATACCGAGAACGCTTTCTTCACCCCCGAGGGACGTATCACCGATGAGTCCCAGTTGAAGGAGCAGATCTTCCGGCTGCTGGAACCCTATGCCACCACCAGCGTTACCAAGAAGATCGCAAACATCATCGAGCTGCTGAAAATCACGGCCCGCACGGATGAACTCCTGCCGCAGACCGATCGGATCCACCTCGCCAACGGCACACTTTTCCTGGACGGGCAGTTTACTCCTGAGAAGAACCGGATTGTCCGCAGCAGACTGCCTGTTTGCTACAACCCGCTTGCCGCACCGCCCGAGAGATGGCTGGCCTTCCTGAATCAGCTGCTCTACCCGGAGGACATCGTCACCCTGCAGGAGTTCATCGGCTACAGCCTGATCCCCTGCAACAAAGGCCAGCGGATGATGGTCATCAAGGGCAACGGCGGCGAGGGCAAGAGCCAGATCGGCGCGGTCCTCTCCCGGATGCTCGGCTCCAATGCCAAGGACGGCAGTGTCGGAAAGATCTCCGAGAACCAGTTTGCCCGGGCGGACCTGGAGCACTGTCTGCTGATGATCGACGACGACATGCGGATGGAAGCTCTGAAACAGACCAACTATGTGAAATCCCTGGTAACGGCCCAGGGAAAGATGGACCTGGAAAAGAAGGGCAAGCAGAGCTATCAGGGCTGGATGTACGCCCGGATCCTTGCCTTCTCCAACGGCGATCTGCAGTCCCTCTACGACCGGAGTGACGGCTTCTATCGCCGGCAGCTGATCCTGACCACGAAGGAGAAGCCGGCAGGCAGGCACGACGATCCCGATCTGGCGGAAAAGCTGTGCGCCGAGCTGGAAGGCATCTTCCTCTGGGCCTTCGAGGGGCTGAAACGCCTGGCAGCCCACAGCTTCCACTTCACCGAGAGTGAGCGGGCAAGGTCCAACCGGGAGGTCGTGAAGCTGGACGCTAACAACGTCATCGCGTTCCTGGATTCCACCGGCTACATTCGCTTCGATCCCGGCCTCTCCATCAGCTCCAAGGAGCTATACCAGGTGTACTGCATCTGGTGTGAGGAGAACGCCTGGGTACCCATCAAGCCCCGGAGCTTCAGCGATTTCCTGGTGGCCAACCAGAAGAAGTACGGCATCGAGCACAACAACAACCAGACCAACGCCGCAGGCCGCCGGGTGCGCGGCTTCAAGGGCATCGGTGCCGTGATCCATCTCCCCATGGAGACCGTCGACCACTGGCAGAAGGCCTGGCCTGCCGACAATCCCTTCTGAAAAACACATAGAGTGGGAATACAGGCAAATCTCTGCGTACATACGTACCAGCGTACCAACCGATCCGGTACAGATGTACGTATGTACGCAGCAAATCACACAATACCCCATATATACATTTCTGAAAGGACTGATACCCATCGCACAACCCGTTTATACCATCATGGGATTCGTCAGATACAGGCTGAAGTGGATACCGCGGAAAGAAGGTGATCCGATTTGATCTACGAGAACGCCTCGGAACAGGCTGCCTTTGACCGCTGGGTGGATGTGATGGCAGAACTGCTTCTGAAGTACGGCCCCGCTTGTCTCAAAACATTGAACGAAAGCGATATGCCCGCTGCTGTGAGTGACAGCATACTTTCACATGAACAGGATGATCCCTTGGAAGATACTCTGATGGCCGCATAATGATCTTTTGCACTAGCACCTCACAGACCGCCGGGACCGCCAGAACGCGGAGAGGCTCATGGCATATCTGGCAGAGTGAATAAAGAAGGACGGCTGCCGCATTGCACACGGCAGCCGTTCAAGCCGCGGATAGGCTCCCTTGTCGTCTTGGTCCCGTACTCCGTCAGCCGGCGGACGCATAGCTGTGCAGGCCGGGCAGCAGCAGATTGACGCCGGCAAACGTGAACAGCACCAGCACCAGCGCGACGATGGCCAGAATAGCCATGCGCTTCCCCTGCCACTTCAAGCGGAGCCGCTGGTGCAGGTAGATGGCATAGAAGATCCAGGTGATCAGCGCCCAGGTCTCCTTCGGGTCCCAGCTCCACCAGCTGCTCCAGGCCTGTTCAGCCCAGATGGCGCCGGAGAAGATCACCACCGTCAGCAGCAGAAAGCCGAGGCAGATCAGGCGGTATCCCATGTAATCCAACTGCTTCATGCCGGGCTCCGTCTCCTCCGTGCCCCGCCGGAGCTTCGCCAGATAGCTGACCCCCAGCCCGCCTGCGATGGCGAAGGCCGCATAGGAGAAGGCCGCGGAGCCGATGTGCAGGGCAAACCAGGTGGAACGCAGGGCGGGCATCAGTTCCTTGATGTCCCGGGGCTGGAAGGCAGCATAGCTGAGGATCAGGAAGGCCGCGGGAGCCGCTGCCGTCAGGATCCCCTCCTGCCCCAGACGGTGCCGGAGCAGGAAGCCCAGCACCACTGCAGCCCAGGCAAAACCGGAGGCAAACTCGAACTGGTTGGCCAAGGGCAGGCGACCCGCGGCGATGCCCCGCCATACGGTGAACGCGGTATGGGCGGCGAATCCGGCCAGCAGGACCAGCCGGGCCGCCGTGTGCAGAGCCGGCTTCTTCATGGCGGCCGCGGTGAACTGCAGCACGGTGGCGGCAAAATACAGGATCAGCGCGGCAAAAAGCAGTATGTTCATGGATTTCCTCCTGAAGCATTTTCGCCCTGCAGGGCGGCCTGCAGGCTGATGAGCAGGCCCTCCTGGGATTTGGGAGAGCGGATGGCATAGCCGTCCTCCTCCACCCGGACGCACACAGGCGTCGCAAAGAAGCACAGGTACAACGCCGCCACCATCAGCGCGAAGCCGAAGTACAGGCAGCCGTAGAGCACCGGCGACAGTCGCTTGATGCGGAGGCCCGGATACTCCGCCGGATCCAGGAAGGTGAAGCTGTGTTCGCCGATCTGCAGCGTCTCCCCGGGAAAGACCAGCACAGAGGCGGCACTCCCGTCGACGATGGACTGCACATCGTACACCGGATCCACATATCCCCTGGAGGTGCTGGTGATCAGGGTGTAGGATCCGTCCTCCTCCTGAAGGAAGCCCGGGTAAAGCGCCCGGTAGTACACGCCGTTCCGGCCGTCGATGGAGAGGAAGCAGGGCTCCATGAGGTACATGATCTCCTCGGCCCCGTTGTCACTGTTGCGGATCTGCACCCGTCCAGCCGTCCCGTAGGTCTGCTGATAGATCTTGTAGCCCCGGAAGCGCAGAGGCTCATTGACCCGGATCTCCTGCTCCTTCACTTCCCTGCCGTCCGGGGCGGCGGCCCGCAGCCGGCTGGCATAGTCCAGGCGGCCGGTTTCATCCTCGATATGGAAGGAAAGACAGGTGATGACGGTGCCGTCCTCCAGCGTCAGGCTCTCGCCGGGCATCACAGTCCGGTCCTGCACCTGCGGGGTCATCAGCACCAGGGAGCCGAAGAGCAGTATCACCAGGATGGACAGATGCACCAGGAAGGAGCCGTAGACGCCGGCGCCGTTCTTGTGCCAGAGGCTTCCATCCTGCCGGAAGCGGTTCCGGCGCAGGACTTCCCGCACATGCTCAGCCTGACCGGCCGCCAGCGGCTGATCCGGCTCCGCTGTCCGGGTCTGCTCTTTCAGACCGGCAAAGGCCCGCCTGGCCACCGGAAAGCGGAGGATGGAGCAGAGGATCAGGTTGCCGCAGAGCAAAATCTCCAGCAGGATGAAATACCAGGCATGAAAAATGTCTGTCAGGCCCAGGGTTTTCAGCGTGACCGCCGCGTAAGCGCCGTAGGACCGTACATAGGTCATGTCCTGCTCCCCCTGGGGGATCAAGGAGCCGGCCAGAGAGCAGAGCATGACCAGCACCAGCAGGATCATGCCGAAACGCATGGAGCGCAGAAAAGAAAAGACCTTTTTCAAGCGGTCACCTCCCGGCAAACGTGGTAAGGAAAGCGCCGAAGGACGAACGCTGTCGCCCTCCGGCGCTTGGGATCCACAGGCTTTACTCGCCCAGGCCGTCCAGCAGCATCAGGGCCACGTCGATGAAGCCTTCCGCCCTGTCCAGGCACTTGGTTGTCAGGCGGGAGTTGTGCGCGCCGTCGCTGTTCTCCACGAACACGAAGTCCCAGTACCACTGGCCTTTGCGGTTCAGGGCGCGGATGTCCGCCAGCTGTTCGTCCGTGTATTTGCCGGAAGCCACGGCGTCCGCCAGCCGGTTGGTCAGGGTCTCCAGCTTGACGCCCACGTCGTTCGTACGGGCCTTGACGGGCTCCTGAACGCCCCGGACAAAACCGGCCAGATCCACATGGCAGCCCGCGCAGGTGGCCTGAATGGTCTCACTTTCCAGCGGGCTGACATACTTGTGGCTCAGGTACGTCTTGCCGTCCGCGCCGGTCTCCTTGGCCATGTGGCAGTCCGCACAGGTGAACATGCCGGCATGTACGCTGCCCGCTCCCATATAAGTCTCAAATTCGGGATGCTGGGCTTTCAGTTGCTGCACGCCGGTGCGGGGATTGGTGTAGTCGGAGAAGCCGATGCCCTCGTAGTAATCGTAGATCGCGTCGGGGTCCATTCCTGCCAGGCTCTGGTAAGGCAGGGTGGTCATCTTCCCGTCCGGCGCGAAGTAGTACTCCACATGGCACTGGGCGCAGGACAGGGTTTCTGCCTTCACGCTGCCGAAGTCGTCCCCCACCGCATCCGCCAGATAGGTGTGCGTCACAGTGATCTGCCCGCCGGGGGTATTGGCGTGGCAGGTGAAGCAGCCCACGTCCTCAAAGCTGGCGCCATTCAGGTCACCAAAGGGGATGCTGTAGGCGCTGTCCCCGTCGTTCAGGGTCAGCACCGTGAAGTCGGCGGTCTTGCAGGTGAAGCAGTTGGCCAGGGCATGGGGGCGGCCCGTGGCCATCAGGTCACTGACACAGTAGTAGTGGCCCCGGGCGCTGCCATAATACCTGGCAAAACCGTAGTCTTCGTAGATGGTTTTGATGAAGGGATACTCCTCGGTGTACTCCACCACCTCGGCATTCTCGGCGTTGGCCTCGTAGCTGGCATACACTTCCGGGAAGGTCTCCGCCCACTGGGACGCCGGGATCACCGTGATGCCCGTGCCCTTCTCAGCCACGGCAGCCGGGGTGTCCGCGCAGGCCAGGGACGCCGCGCAGAGCAATAACACAGCCAGCAGCAGAGCCAAACACAGCTTTCTCATGTTCATCTCCTCCGTTTCCCGCATGACTGATCTTCCTGCAAACAGTATACCACAGAACACCGGAGAAGACAAGTGAAAAACTTCATCAAGACAGTCAGAGCATCATGGTGCTTTCACAGGCCCGGTGTATTTCCTTGGACGAGATTTCATGGTCGATTGATTATATCTTGTAAAATGTCCGAATCCGCATTGCACAGATCTGTTTGGCATGATAGAATACAGATGCAGGCGGATTCGGACGATTTTTGTTTCACCATTCTCTTTGATAAACCCATCGGGGCGAGGGGATTGGCACCCCTGCAACAGACTGTGCATCAGAAGGAGCCACACAATGAAACCAAAGACCCGCTGCTACATCTACACCCGTGTTTCCACCGCCATGCAGGTCGACGGATTCAGCCTGGAGGCGCAGAAGGAGAAACTGCGGAGCTTTGCCGCGTTTCAGGAGATGGAAATTGCCGGCGAATACTGCGACGAAGGCTTTTCCGGAAAGAACATCCAGGGCCGGCTTGCCTTCCGACAGATGCTGCAGGACATAGAAGCCCGGAAGGATGGGATCAGCTATGTTCTTGTTTTCAAGCTGTCCCGCTTTGGACGGAATGCAGCGGATGTGCTGAATTCCCTGCAGCTGATGCAGGACTATGGCGTCAATCTCATCTGCGTGGAGGACGGCATCGATTCTTCAAAGGATGCGGGCAAGCTGATCATCTCCGTTCTCTCCGCTGTGGCGGAAATCGAGCGGGAAAACATCCGCACCCAGACCATGGCAGGCCGGGAGCAGAAAGCACGGGAAGGCAAATGGAACGGCGGCTTTGCGCCTTATGGCTATATGCTGGTGGACGGCCAGCTCCTCATCAACGAGGAGGAAGCTGAGGTCATCCGGATCATCTACGACAAATATATCCATTCCAATGGCGGCGCGGGGGCAGTCGCCGAATACCTGAACACACACGGCTATAAGAAGATCACCCGTCAGAATGGCATGATGCCCACTTTCTCTGCGCCTTTTGTGGTGGATGTGCTGGACAACCCGATCTACATGGGCAAGATCGCGTATGGCCGTAGGCGCGCGGAGAAGAAAGTCGGTACCCGCAACGAGATGCATGTGGTGGTTCAGAGCGATTTCCCCATCTATGAAGGGCAGCACGAAGCCATCGTGTCGGAAGAGACCTGGCAACTAGCCCATGAGAAACGTCAGAAATCCGCCTTTGTCCGGGAGAAGATTCATGACATCAACCACGCCCATGTGCTGTCCGGCATCCTCCGCTGCCCGGACTGCGGAAAGGGCATGTACGGCAATGTTTCCACACCCCACAAGAAGGATAACAAGATCCGGCATTACTACTACTGCAAAAACACGGTCAAAAAGACCGGCCATGAATGCAGATTCCGGACCAACCTGGATCAGGAGGAGATCAACCGTCAGGTCGCTGCGGTGATTTCCGCCATGGTGAGCCAGCCGGATTTTGTGGAGGCCATCAAGGCAAGGATCGGAACATCCGTCGATACGGCTGACCTCGAAAAGAAACTCGAATCCCTGGAAGCCCAGAGGCGTCAGGCTGAGGGTGTCAAAGCCCGGCTCGAGCGCCAGATGGACAGCATCCCCGTCGACGATGCGCACTACGAACAGAAGATCGCGGACCTTCAGCGCCGGTATGACGATCAGTATGATATCCTGGCCGAGATTGCCGCCCAGCAGGATGAAGTAAATGAGCAGCTCCAGCTGATCCGCCAGGAACAGCTTACCGGCGAACAGATTTACCAGCTGCTGCTGGCCTTCAACCAGCTGTATCCGACATTCACGGAAGCTGACCAGAAGCGCTTCATGCAGGCCTTTGTGGAGCGCGTGGACATCTACCCGCAAAAGACAAAGGACGGGCTCTGGATCCGCAGCATCACCTTCCATTTCCCGGTGCCGGTGGAAGGGGAAATGGTTCGACAACTCCCCTTGGAATCTCAAACCATGCATGAGACGGTCGCACTTTTGTCCAAACTCAAAACTGCCCAACATATCGACGTGGATCTGGGCCTGACCGAGCTGGATGTGACGGCGGCAGAAGCCAAGGCCACCTATGCTGAAATCCAGACTTATGTCCTTGAACACACAGGTTTGAAGGTCTCTTGTTTGTATATCGCCCAGGTGAAAGCCAAGCACGGGATCATCGAACGGGAGTGCTACAACAAGGCGAAATCAGATGGCAGCAAAGTGCCAAAATGCCCGCCGGAGAAGGAAAGAGCCATTGAGGAGGCGCTGAGGCACTTTCGGATGATCCCCAGATGACGTATCCTCACAGGGATTGACGGCAGCGAGGACAAACGGGCTGCACCTGTATGCATGGGATGAAAAAACCAGCGCATGGATCCATGACACCGGTCCGCTGGGGGAAGGAGGCAGAGCCATGCAGCGCCCTGGTCTGCGAAAGTTTCTTTTTGCGGCGCTTCTTTTGGCTTTGCCGCTGATCCTGGCGGTCTTTGCCTTTGCGCTTCCGCCGCAGTATGACGAGACTTATCTTGGCGGGCTTGCGGACAAAATGGAGGCGCTGCGGGCCGCGGAAGGGCCGCGGATTGTGCTGGCCGGGGGCAGCGGGGCCGCGTTTGCCGTGCGCAGCGATCTCCTGGAGCAGGAGTTCCCGGGCCGCCGCGTGGTGAATCTGGGGATGTATGCGGGACTGGGCAGCACCGTGCCCCTGGAGATCGCAGAGCGGGAGCTTCGGGAAGGCGATATTGTCCTGTTCCTGCCGGAGATGAGCGCGCAGACCCTCTCCCTGTTCTTTGGCGACGAGGCCATGTGGCAGGCGGCGGACGGGCACTGGGAGCTGCTTCTCCCGCTGGACGCCTCCCGCAAGGAAGTTCTGCTGGGGTGCTTTCCCTCATTCGCCGCGAAGAAGGCAGCGTGCTTTTTCCGGGGAGACAAGCCCGCGGGAGACGGGGTCTACACCCGGGCATCCTTCAATGCCCATGGTGACATCGACAGCGATCTGCGGCAGCACAATACCATGCCCGGCGGTTACGACCCGGATCAGCCGGTGGATTTTACCGTGCTGAATCCTGCGGAGGACTTTGTTGATTTCGTGAATGCCTGCGCCTGGCGCTGCGAGGAGAAGGGCGTGCGGTTCTTCTTTGCCTTCGCGCCGGTGAACAGTGCGGCGGCGGATGCCTCCGGCGGCGCGGCCTTCACGGAACGGCTGCGGCAGAACCTGACCTGTCCGGTGCTGGGCAGTGCGGATGAATGCCTGATGGATCCCGGCTGGTTTTTCGATACCAACTTTCACCTGAACAGCGCCGGGGCCGTGGCCTACACCGCAAAGCTGAGCGGGTGGCTCAAGGCCACGTTGGGCCTGGCGCCGGAGACAGCCATCGTCCTGCCGGAGATGCCCTCCGAAGGGGCAGAAGCCGTCTTCTTCCGGGGAGATGACACGGACAGCGCGCTCTTCCTGTACGAGGAAAGGGAGGGCGGGCTGTGGGTGACAGGCCTTCGTCCGGAGGGAATGGAACGGAAAAGCCTGATTCTCCCCACCGCGGCGGAGGGCAAGCCGGTGCTTGGCTTCGACGCGGCTGTCTTTGCCGGAAACACGGCCCTGGAAACCCTGAGCCTCCAGGCCAATCTCCGCCACATCCCGGATGGCGCCTTTGCGGGCTGTACAGGGCTGCGGGAGGTGCGGCTGCTGGACGTCGCGCCCTCTGCCTGCACGGTGGGACAGGATCTGCTCCGGGGAACGGACGCTTGGATCGTGGTGAGCCCGGAGCGGCTCGCGGCCTATATGACCGACTATTTCTGGGCAATGCATGCCCCCCGCATCCGGGCCGGGGCGGCAGAGAAAACGCCTGTCCCTGCACTGACAGAGGCTCCCGCTGCCGCCGGCGTGCGATATGACGGCAATGGCGGTCTCCTGTCCGACGGCTCAGGGGCTGCTTCCACGGAGCTGCCCATCACGGATGCCCACCTGCGCCAGAATGCCCCGGACGCCCTGCTCTTCACCCGGCCGGGCTTTGTGCTGGCGGGCTGGAACACCCGCCCGGACGGCAGCGGTGAGGAGACCGGACCCGGCTGGCGGTTTGAGGCACAGCCCGGGATGACGCTTTATGCGCACTGGCTGGCGGAAACGCCGGAGGACCGCTTTACCTGGGAGGAACAGGATGGCGAGGCCTGGATCACCGGTTGGCAGGGCACAGAGGAGACCTGTGTTCTGCCGGAGCAGCTGGGGCAGCTGCCGCTGCGTGGCATCCGGTCCGGGGCTTTCCGGGGCGCGAGCCTGGACATGGCGGTGATTCCGCCCGCAGTGCGCGTGATCGAGCCAGAAGCCTTCGCCGGCTGCTCGATGCGCACACTGTATCTTTTCGACAGCCTGGAGACCGTGTCCGACGCCGCCTTCACCGGCTGCGGCGAGCTGCGGGAACTGCGGATCGGGGCCGCCTCTCCCCCGGTATACAGCATCAGCTACTACGCCACCTTCGCCGACAAATATGACCGGCTCCTGAGCCTTCGCGGCGGGAAAAAGCTGGTGCTGTTCTCCGGCTCCTCCACCCGTTATGGTTATGACAGCGCCGCCCTGGAGCGGAATTTCCCGGAATACCGGGTGGTGAACATGGGCGTCTACGCCTACACCAACGCCCTGCCCCAGATGGAGCTCATCCTCCGGGAGATGGAAGCGGGGGACGTGCTGCTCCATGCCCCGGAATTCGACTGCCTGAACTTCCAGGCCTGCGAGAACAATCTGCTGGACTTCCACTTCTGGGCCATGATGGAGGCCGATTACGGCTGCGCTTCCCTGCTGGATCTGCGGGATTACAGCCGGGTGTTCGACAGCCTGCAGCAGTATCTCACGATCCGCCGGAGCCTCCCTGGCCGTTCTTACACCGAGACCCCCAACGGCTACGATGACGACGGGAACTTCATGAATATGCCCACCTACAATGAGTACGGGGACATCATCACCCTCCGGGCCAACAACAAGGTGGACATCATGCTGAAATACGTCCGGGCGGACTACACCGCGGCGTCCTTCCCCGCAGCGCGGCTGGAGAGCCTCAACCGGGAGTACCGGCGCTTCCTGGACAGGGGCATCCGGGTGCTCTTCACCTATACGCCCCGGAACCGCTCCTCCATCACAGAGGAGAGCACCCCGGAAAACCGCGCGGCCCTCCACCGCCTGCTGAAGGAGAGCCTCTGCGTGCCGGTGATCTCGAATATTGAGGATTCGCTGATGTCCGGCGAGTTCTTCTTCGTGATCGACAGCCACCTGAGCAATGAGGGCGTACGGCTCCACACCCTGCAGATCATCGAGGACCTGAAGCCGTGGCTGAATGGCGGCGCACAGGGAACTTGATTTTTCCTGAAATCATCCTATAATATCCTCAGCGAGGTGAAATACGCATGTACAGGATCGCAATCGTGGAGGATCAGGCCGGCGATGAGCGGCGGCTGGTATCCCTTCTGGAGCAGTATGCACGGGAGGAGAACCAGCAGTTTTCGCTGACCGTTTTTCACAGCGCGATGGCCTTCCTGGAAGACTACACCCACCGTTTTGAGCTGGTCTTCATGGACATCCGGCTTCCCGGTCTGGACGGCATGGAGGCCGCCCATGAGCTCCGGCGTCTGGATCACGCCGTGGCGCTGGTTTTCCTCACCAGCCTGGCTCAGTATGCGGTGGAGAGCTATGAGGTGGACGCGGCGGACTACATCCTCAAGCCAGTTACAGCCGCGGCCCTGCGGCTGAAGCTTCCCCGCATCCTGGCGCGCTGCAGCCAGGCCCAGGCGGAGGTGGTGATCCGCAGCGAGGAGGGCACCCTGCGGCTGAAGGCCAATGAACTGAGGTTTGTGGAAATCTACGACCATCATATCCATTTTGATACCGCGGGCGGCGTTCGCCGGGCCTACGGAACGCTGAAAGAGATCGAGCGGGCGCTGCCGGACGGCTTCTTCCGCGTCAACAACCAGACCATCGTCAACCTGGGCTGTGTGACCCGGGTGGAGGGCGAAAGCGTGACGGTAGCCGGACGGGTCTTTCCCATCAGCCGCGGACGGCGCAAGGAGTTCCTCTCGGCCCTGAACGCATCCGGGCTGAAAATCTGAGGAGGCGATAAGCGTGCTGTGGAGAGCTGTGCTGGAATCCCTGCGGGATGATCTGCTCATCACGCTCTCGGTGGGGGTGGGCTGCCTGATCGCCGCGCTGTGCATTGAACCGAGGCGGCATTTCGCGCTGCGGGCGGCCGGCAGTTTTGCGGTGGTCTTCGCCTGGATGACCGCAACCCAGCTGTGGATACTGACTCGCTCCGTCGACTTCCTGACCACGGGGCTGATCCGCTACAGCGTGCTGTTTGTTCTGTATGGCCTCTCGGTGGCGTTCATGTGCAAGGCCGGGTTCCGGCAGTGCCTCTTTGCGGTCACAGTGGCCTACTCCATCCAGAACGGGTGTGAGCGGCTATTTGAGATTTTGCGGGATGCCGGCGTCAGCATGTCTGTCTGGCTGGACCGTGTTTGCCTGGGCCTGCTGATGGCAGGCGTCCTGTGGATCTACTACCGGGTGCTGGTCAGGAATCCCAGAGGCCGGGCCAGGCTGGACTTCTCGGATCTGAACACATCCGTCATGCTCTTCATGGGCGTGGGCGTGCTGGCGGTCTCGGTGGCGCTGGACCTGGTGGTCCGCCGCTATTCCGAGAACGGCGGGATGGGACTGAGCATCTGCCACGACATCATGAGTGCCCTCTTCTCCTTCCTGGCCGTCGTGGTGTGCATGAGCCACCTGCGGGAGAGCGAGAGCGAGCGCAGGGCGGCGATCGCCTCCCAGCTGCTCTACAGCGAACGGCGGCGCTACGAGCGGGAGAAGCAGATCCACGACGCCATCAACATCAAGTGCCACGACATCCGCCATCAGATCGCCGCCCTGGGCGAGGCGGGGCACCGGGCCGAGCTGCAGAAGATCGATCCGCTGATCACCATCTACGACACCTCCATCCACACCCGGAACGCTGCCCTGGATGTGGTGCTCAGCGGCAAGGCCCTGGCCAGCAGCAGCCAGAGGATCACCCTGACCTGCCTGGCGGACGGGCGGCGCATGGGCTTCATGGAGGACAGCGACATTTACGCCCTCTTCGGCAACATCCTGGACAACGCAATCGAGGCTGCGCAGGCCATGGACGACCCGGAGAAGCGGATCATCTCCCTGAACGTCTCCACCCGGGACGACCTGCTGCTCATCGAATGCCAGAATTTCTGCACCGATCACCTGACGATGAAGGACGGCCTGCCTGAGACCACCAAGGAGAACAAGGATTATCACGGCTACGGCACCCGCTCCATCCGCATGCTGACGGAGAAGTACGGCGGCGACCTGAACATCAGCGCGGAGGGCGGCGTCTTCCACCTCTCCATCCTGCTGCCGATCCCGGTCTGAGCGCCGTATGCTCCCTGCGGGGAGCATTTTTTCATCTGATGCAAAAAAAGTGGTGAAAACCGCAAAAGAAGTTATCCGGGGGAACTTGCCTGAAATGCCTGTATAATGGTCATGTCATCAATGGGCGGTATCTTTTCAGATCGGACAAATCCCCTTTCCTCAGTGCCCTGCCGTCTGAACGCAGACGGTTGTGAATATCTCCTCTGACCCAAAGAAAGGAAGAGAGAACATGTCAAAGACCTTCCGGAAACTTGCTTCCCTGGTTCTGGCGCTGTGCATGCTGCTGAGCTGCATGCAGGCGATGGCCGGCACCGTGTCCGGCGACATGGAGGCCAAGGGACACTTCTACGCCGACTACGTCACCCTGGACGAGGCGATGGAGGCCGGCAACCGGCTGCACATCACCATGACCCAGGAGGGCCAGGTGCTGCTGAAGAATGAAAACGGCGCCCTGCCCCTGGCCGCCGATGAGCGGGACATCACCTTCCTCGGCATCGCTTCCGTGGACTACAACCGCGCGGGCGGCGGCTCCGGCGCGACCCGGGGCACCAAGTACGCCCTGGACTGGTTCACCGGCTTCGAGCAGGAAGGCTTCCACATCAACCCCAAGACCAAGTCCCTCTACGAAAACCTGTTCGTGGTGCTGGGCGGCGCGCATGAGACCAACGACTCCGGCAAGCTGCTGGAGCCCGGCATGAGCTACTACAGCAAGTCCGTCATCGCGACCTTCAAGGCGTACGACGACGTGGCCGTGGTGTGCATCAGCCGCTTCGGCCGGGAGAACATGGACACGAAGACCAACAGCGTCGATGGCCATGCCGATCCCAATGACCACTACCTCCAGCTGGACGACAACGAGCATGAGCTGATCAAGCTGGCCAAGGCCAACTTCAAGAAGGTCGTGGTCATGATCAACTCCTCCATGATCATGCAGATCCCCGAGCTGAACGCTCCGGTGGACACCGAGTACGGCGTGGACGCCATCCTGTGGGTGGGCGGCATCGGCGACCAGGGCACCAAGGTCGCGGCCCAGATCCTGAAGGGTGACGTGAATCCCTCCGGCCATACCCCCGACATCTGGCCGGCGGACTTCCACAAGGATCCCTCCTTCACCAATTTCTCCGACATGAGCCAGAACATCGACGAGAACGGCGACCGGATGACCTCCTGGCTCACCGCGCCCGACGGCTCCTCCACCGTCTTCTCCGACGTGGAGTTCCGCGAGGGCATCTACATGGGCTACCGCTACTACGAGACCAAGGCCGATGACATGAATGCGGCCGAGGCCGGCAGCGGCGACGCCTGGTATGCCGAGAACGTGCTCTATCCCTTCGGCTACGGCCTGTCCTACACCAGCTTCGAGTGGGAGCTGGTCAGCACCTCCGACAAGGCCATCACCGATCCCGCCCAGAAGATCTCCATGCAGGTGAAGGTCACCAACACCGGTGCCGTCGCCGGCAAGGACGTCGTCGAGCTGTACGCGACCACGCCCTACATCACCGGCGAGATTGAGAAGGCCTCCGCTGTGCTGGTGGGCTATGCCAAGACCAAGATGCTCAAGCCCGGCGAGTCCGACACGGTGACCATCGAGTTCACCGCGCAGGATATGGCTTCCTTCGACTGGAACGACGCCAACAAGAACGGCTTCGAAGGCTATGAGCTGGACGCCGGCGATTATGTCATCTCCGCCCGCCGCAACAGCCATGACTGCGTGCTGGCCGAGACCTTCACCGCCGCGGAAAACATCCAGTGCAAATATGACCTGGTGACCGGCGCTGAGATCAAGCCGGTGTTCGTGGATGACTTCGACACCACCCGCGAGGACCTGCTGGAGAACATGATCTCCCGTGCCACCGGCCTCGAGCAGCCCAAGGCCCAGACCGCCGAAGAGCGCGTGCTGGAAGACTGGGAGTATGAGGTCCTGATGTCCGAGGAGACCTACAAGCCCTACCGCGACGAGGAAGGCCAGCCCTGGTACGTGGCGGAAGTGCCTGCCGAGTGGACCCAGGGCGCCGAGACCGACGTGACCCTGGCCGAGCTGGCCGGCCTGCCCTACACCGAGCCCACTGTGGTGGACGGCATTGCCACCATCGCCACCGACGAGGCTTCCCTCAAGTGGGAGTCCTACATGAACAGCCTCTCCTGGGATGACCTGGTGAACCTGTTCCTGGGCTCTGACGGCGGCCAGGACGGCCCCGTGCAGTTCGGCGGCACCTGCTGGGCCTCCACCCCCATCGCGGCGGCCACCTGGAACATTGATCTGCTGACCGAGCAGGGCGTCATGTATGGCAACCAGGCGCTGCTGCAGGGCCGCTTCGCGTGGCGCGGCCCGGGCACCAACATCCACCGCTCCCCCTTCAACGGCCGTGTGTTCGAATACTACTCCGAGGATCCCTTCCTGACGGCCTCCATGGCGGCTGTCATCTGCGCCGGTGCCCAGAGCAAGGGCGTCTCCTGCTTCGCCAAGCACATGTTCGCCAACGTGCAGGAGCACAACCGCGCTGACTACGGCGGCGTCTGCACCTTCGCCACCGAGCAGACCTTCCGTGAGATCTACATGCGCTCCTTCGAATGGATGGTCAAGTATGGCCACACCAACGGCATGATGACCTCCTTCAACCGCATCGGCTATGTGGTCAACTCCAATAACTGGGTCGTACACGAGGACGTGCTCCGCAAGGAGTGGGGCTTCCAGGGCGCCACGGTCAATGACGCCTGGGCCAAGGACTTCTCCTCCGCCGACCTGATGATCCGCGCCGGCGACGACACCTTCATGTCCGGCGACGCCTCCTTCACCAAGACCTACCTGACCAAGGGCGAGTGGGACGCCTCCCTGCGCGACGGCAAGGGCGACGTGCTGGTGCCCAATGAGGACGGCGACGGCACCTTCGAGTCCACCACCCACTACTTCGCGATGCGCAAGTCCGCGCAGCGCACCCAGATGGCAAAGGTCAACAGCAACCAGTACAAGAACTTCGCCACCGACTACGCCCTGACGGCCACCGTGTACTACGGCGTGGGCAACGCGGCGCAGATCGAGTGCGAAGACACCTCCGACTTCAGCGTCACCCTGTGCGAGGGCCAGGAGCTGCCCCTGGGTCTGAGCGCCAGCGGCTTCGTGGTGAGCTATGAGCAGCCCATCCTGGGCCAGTATCAGCCCGGCGATCCCGAGTACAAGCAGGGCTGGGGCGTGGACAACAGCATCTATGGCGAGTATGCGCCGCAGGGCACCTACACCGTGCTGGTGGACATGGACTGCGACGGCTACATCAAGGTGAGCAATGTCACCCTGACCATCAACGTGGTCTCCCCCTATCAGGTCAACGGACAGATCATCGCCGGCAAGGATGGCGCTGATCCCGAGGTGCACGTGAAGGCCGGCGAGGATGTCATCATCGACACCAGGCCCTTCGCCTACCAGGCCTTCCTCTCCACTGCCGGCATGGGCAAGGAGATCACCAACTGGTACATCAAGAACGGCGCCCGCTATCTGCGCAACGAAGAGAAGACCCACGCCGACGGCCCCACCATCGACATCTCCGAGGCTGAGGAAAAGCATGAGGTCACCTTCGCTGTGGAGGGTGCCGACGGCATCGAGGTCGAGTACCTCACCGGCACCGCCTACGGCCTGCGCACCAACAAGCCCTTCACCGTGAACACCGGCATCAAGCTGGTCGCGCCCGCTCCCGGCACCTATAACCTCGTGATCACCCAGAATGTGCCCTGGGCACCCGCGCTGGCCGGCATCTGGCTGATGCCCGCCATGGGCGGTGAGGAAACCTTCACCCAGGCCATCACCCTGGTGGTTGAGTAAGCGTTCTTCCCCCTGTAACCCCCTGGGCTCCGGCTGGCTGTCCGGCCGGAGCCCCTTCCCGTCCCTGTCTCTTCTGAACATAAGGAGGAACCATTGATGAAGAAACTGATCGCCCTGCTGCTGGCTCTGATCCTGACCCTGGCCTGTACGGCCGCCTTCGCCGGTGATGACATCGACAGCAGCAAAACCGTGACGAAGCTGGAGATCGGCCAGCTGCCGGCCAAGACCGCCTACGTGGTGGGCGAGACCTTCTCGCTGGAGGGCGGCACCGTGATCGTCACCTACGACGACGGCTCCACCGACGAGGTCCCCATGACCGCCAAGGGCCTCTCCATCAAGGAACCCGGCATGAAGGCCTCCGGCACCAAGACCGTGACCATCAAGGCCGGCAAGAAGCAGGCCCGCTTCACCATCGACGTGGCCAACAACAGCTTCTTCGTGACCTATGACCTGAACTATGAAGGCGCGCCCGCCGCCGAGCAGGTGGAGACCGTCAAGGGCCAGAAGGCCGAGGAAAAGACGCCTGCCCGGGACGGCTACACCTTCGCCGGGTGGTTCGTGAACCCCGACTTCACCGAGCCCTACAACTTCAAGACTGAGATCACCGGCGATGTGAGCCTCTACGCCCTGTGGACCCGGGACGGTGCGGAGAACGCGGACGTCACCTTCGACTACGGCTACTATGGCAAGCGGATCGCCTCCTACAGCTATCCCGTGGAGGTGGGCACCGCCGTATCGCGCCCCGTGGCCGATCCCGAGCGGGTGGGCTATGCTTTCGACCAGTGGGTCAACGCCGACGGCAGCGCCTATGACTTCAGCGCTCCCATCACCGGCCCCGTGACCATCACCGCCTCCTGGACCAAGACCCAGAGCGGCGTGGAGACCTTCGTCTTTGAGGCGGAAGATACCAACCTGACCGGCAAGACCGGCCCCGCCGTGTCCGGCACCGCCAACGAGATCGGCATGATCATGATCAAGGAAGACCGGGACTGCTCCAATGACCGCTGCGTGGGTTATCTGTATTCCTTCGGCAACAGCCTGGAGTTCTACTTCGCCTCCGACATCGACACCGAGAACGCCACCCTCATCCTGAGCCTCTCCGCGGAGATGGGCAATGTCAGCCTGAACGAGAGCAACTACGGCATCTACCTGAATGACCAGAAGCTGAGCTATGATCCCATCGTCATCGACGACGTGCCGGAGTTCGACGCGGTGCTGTACGTCGCGGACTGCCCGCCCTTCCGCAGCTATGTGATCGCCAGCGGCGTGGCCCTGAAGCAGGGCGCCAACCTGGTCAAGCTGGTCACCGAAAACAACGAGAGCTATCCCGGCTCCACCATGACCGCCCACGCGCCGCTGGTGGACTGCCTGAAGGTGGAGACCGATGCAGTGCTGATCTGGGACGAAAACCATGGCGTTCCCGCTCTGGACAACTACAAGAAGTAAGCGGTGAAGCCCGGGAAACCGGCTCTGCAGCTGAAGCCAAAGGAGATGGAACACTGTGGCGAATGAAAAAGCGAGAACCAAACCCAAGAAGAGCAAAGCGGTCGTTATCTGGGCGATTTTCGCGGTGATCATCCTGCTGGTGGGCAGCGTCGCGAACTACGTGACCCTGGGGCTGCCGGGAAGCCTGAACAAGGTGCTGGACAAGCCCATGGCCTGGATCGGCGAAAAGGTGGGCTTTGACCTGAGCGCCGGCGGAATGAACGGCCTGCTGGACACGGTGTTCGGCGGCCGGCGTCCGATCTACAACACCGAGGTTGTCTCCATGTATCCCGCCCGGAAGGCGCAGAACAAGGCCGAGGCCTTTGCCAACGCCCAGGCGGTCAACCGCCGCCTGGCGGAGGAAGGCTTCGTGCTGCTGAAGAACCAGAACGCGGCCCTGCCCCTGCCCGCCGGCGCGAAGATCTCCGTCTTCGGTAAGAACAGTGTCAACCTGTCCTACGGCGGCTCCGGCTCCGGCGGTTTCGACACCAGCAACAACCAGGACCTCTTTGCAAGCCTGGCCGCTGCCGGCTTCACCGTGAACCCGACCCTCAAGAGCTTCTATGAGAACAACGGCCAGTCCGGCAATGCCCGCTCCGCCAACTCCAGCGACCTGGACAGCGGCAGCAATCAGCGCATCGCCACGGCCGAAACCCCGCAGGCCAAGTACACCGATAGCGTGAAGAAGAGCTACGTCTCCTACAAGGACGCGGCGCTGGTGGTCATCACCCGCATCGGCGGCGAGGGCTTCGATCTGCCCCGCTACCAGGGCACCACGGAGGGGGCCACGGCTCCCGACAGCCACTACCTGGAGCTGGACCAGAACGAGATGGACCTGCTGGCAGCGGTGACCGACGGCAGCTTCGACCATGTGGTGGTGCTGTTCAACACCCCCTCCAGCTTTGAGGCGACCTTTCTCACCGACCCGGCCTACGCGGCCTTCGCCGACAAGATCGACGCCGCCATCTGGATCGGTTTCACCGGCTCCAACGGCATCGCCGCCCTGGGCGACGTGCTGAATGGCAATGTGAATCCCTCCGGCCGGCTGGTGGACACCTGGGCAGCGGACTTCACAAAGAACCCCGCCTTCGCCAACTTCGGCACCGGCGCCAACCCGGATTCCACGGACAAGTACGACGGCGGTCTGTACTACTCCGTGGACTACGAGGAGGGCATCTACGTCGGCTACCGCTACTATGAGACCCGCGGCTTCACCGACGGCGAGGAATGGTACAAAGCCAACGTGGTGTATCCCTTCGGCTACGGCCTGAGCTACACCGAGTTCGAGTGGACGGCGGGCGAGCCCTCCGCCGCGCAGATCGAAGCGGGGACAGCCGTCACCGTACCTGTTACCGTGAAGAACACCGGCAAGACGGCAGGCAAGGACGTGGTGCAGCTGTATGCCTCCGCGCCTTACACCGAGGGCGGCATCGAGAAGGCCCACAAGGTGCTGGTCGGCTTCGCCAAGACCGGCCTGCTACAGCCCGGCGTCTCCGAGACCGTGACCGTGTCTTTCGACCCCTACACCGCGGCCAGCTACGACTACCGCGATGCCAACGGCAATGGCTTCAACGGCTATGAGCTGGAGGCAGGCGAATACACCCTGTACGTCTCCCGCAACGCCCACGAAGCGGTGAAGGAAATCGCCCTGACGCTGGAGGAGGACATTCAGCTGGGCGAGGATCCGGTGACCGGCAATGAAGTCGCCAACCGCTACACCGACATGGACGAGTACCTGGACAGCGACTGGCAGCTGGACACCCAGCTGAGCCGCTCCGACTGGGAGGGCACCTGGCCCACGCCGCAGACCGCGGCGACCCACGCGGGCACCAACGAGCTCTATGAACAGATCAAGGACACCGAGCACAACAACCCCACGGACTTCGACGAAGAAGAGTATCCCTGGTTCGGCGATGAACCCACCATGACGCTGCGGGATCTGCTGCCAGAGACGGCCGCGGACGGGTATCATGAGCTGGTGTCCTATGACGATGAGCGTTGGGAAGAGCTCCTGATGGGCTGCGATGATGTGGAAGCGCTGAACCTCATCAACAACGGTGCCTACCACACCCTGGCCATGGAGACGGTGGGCCTGCCCTCGACCCTCCACGGCGACGGCCCAGCAGGCTTCACCTGCTTCATGAACAAGGAGCAGATCAACGGCACCTGCCAGTATGTCTCCGAACCGCTGATGGCTTCCACCTGGAATATGACCCTCATGGTTGAGATGAGCGAAGCCCTGGGCGAGGAGGGCGTGATGGGCGACAAGGCCACCGGCCAGCCCTACTCCAGCATCTACGCCCCGGGTGTGAACATCCACCGCAGTCCCTTCGGCGGCCGCTGCTCCGAATACTTCTCCGAGGATCCCTACATCTCGGGCATGATGGGTGCCGCGGAGATCCAGGGTATGCAGAGTCTGGGCGTCATCCCCACGGTGAAGCATTTCGTGGCCAACGAGCAGGAGACCCACCGTTCCATCGGCGGCGACCTGAGCTGGCTGAGCGAGCAGACCCTGCGGGAGATCTACCTGAAGCCCTTTGAGTACACGGTGAAGGTGGGCGAAGCCCGCGGCCTGATGAGCTCCTTCAACCGCATCGGCGCCCGCTGGACCGGCGGCGACTACCGCCTGCTGACGGAGATCCTCCGGGAGGAGTGGGGCTTCAACGGCTACGTCATCTGCGACTTCAACACCATTCCCCAGTACATGATCCCCCGGCAGATGTTCTACGCCGGCGGCAGCCTGGACCTTGCCACCCTGGCCAGCTCCATGTGGACGGAGTGCGACTCCTCCGACAACGGCGATGCCATCGTGCTGTTCCGTGCCGCAAAGGATCTGATGTACGCCTTTGTGAACTCCAACGCCATGAACGCGGAAGTCATCGGTTACGATCCGCCCGCCTGGCATGGCATGGTCAAGTGGATCAACATCGGACTGATCGCCCTGGTGGTGATCTGGGGCGTGCTGGCCTTCGTCCGCCGCTTCACCTACAACAAGAAGCAGAAAGCGAAGTTCGCTGCTGCGAATCCCTCCTGAGACAACTGAACAGAAATGACAGCCGGGCCGCCCTCAGCGATGGGGGCGGCCCTCGCCCATCATACATAATCCCGCCGTGAGGAGGTCAGCACCATGAGACGGCTGCTTTGTCTGACGCTTATCATCATCCTGCTGTGCAGCTGCGCCGGAGCGGAACGCTATCAATCCGCGTTCTCCAGCGTAGCGGAGCTGAAGGCCGCCGGGCTCGAGAAGGCCCGGGAGGTGGAGGAGGAGGGCATGGTGCTGCTGAAGAACGACGGCGGCGTCCTGCCTCTGTCTCCCGGCAGCCGGGTTTCCATCTTCGGCATCACCTGTGTGGATCCGGTCTATGGCGGGACGGGCTCCGGCGCGGTGGAGACAGACAGCGCCGCAGATTTTGTGCAGTCCTTTGAGGCGGCGGGCCTTGCCGTGGCAGACAGGGAACTGACCGCCTGGTATCGGGCGGAGGTGACGGAGGAGAACCTTGGCCGTACCCCTTATGCCATCGGCGAGGGCAAGTGGAGCAGGGTGAAGCGCCATTTGGGCGAGGATTTCGCGGAGATCGCCGGCACGGCCGCCTTCCTCGTAATCGGCCGGGTGGGCGGCGAGGGCTCGGACATGACCGGCGGCGCCCAGAAGGAGGACGCAGGCGCGGACGGCACCGACTACCTGCGCCTGAACGAGGACGAGGAGAGCGTGCTGCTGGGCCTGAAGGAGCTCAAGGATGCCGGCGTGATTTCCTCCGTCACGGTCATCATCAACAGCGCGAACCCCCTGTCCGGTGCGTTTCTCTTCGACAAACAGTTCGGCGTGGACGCAGCCCTGTGGGTGGGCAGCCTGGGCCAGAGCGGCGTGGAGGCGGTGGGCCGGGCGGCAGCCGGGCAGATCAATCCCTCCGGCTGCCTGCCGGACACCTGGTGGATGGACAACCGCATGAACCCGGTGACGGCAGACTTCGGCGCGCAGGTCTACGCCGGAGCGGAGGACTTCTTCCCCGACCGCAGCTATTATGAGCGCACCCGCTATGTGGTGTACCGGGAGGGCATCTACCTGGGCTACCGCTGCACGGAGACACGCTTTACAGACACGGCACTGGGGCGGGAAGGCGCCGGAGAATTCAACTATGCGGATGCCGTGGCCTTTCCCTTCGGCTATGGCCTGAGCTATACTTCATTCGCCATGGAGGACATGCGGGTGGAGAAGGCCGGCGAAGGCCGGCGGGCCGTTTATGAAGTAACTGTAACCATTGCCAACACCGGCAGCCGGGCGGGAAAAAAGACTGTGCAGGTCTATGCGCAGAAGCCTTATACCGCCTATGACCTGGAGAACCGCATTGAAAAAGCTGCCGTGGAGCTGGCAGGCTACGGGAAGACTGCCCTGCTGCGGCCGGGAGAGAGCCAGACCCTGACGATCTCCGTGCCGGAGTACTTCCTGACCTCCTATGACGCGGAGAACACGGAGGTCTTCCTGCTGGAGGAGGGGGAGTACGCCCTGGTCTGTGCGGACAACGCCCATGACGCAGCGATGAAGCTGCTGGCGGCGGAAGATCCGCTGGTGCGGCGCTTCTCCCTGGCCTTCGACGGTGACACCTACGAGGCCTCCTGGGGCACGGGGGAAGCCGTCTGCTCCCTCTTCTCCTTCGCGGACATTAACCGCTACGACGGGGCCGGAGATAACGAGGTCACCTGGTTTTCCCGGAGCGACTGGGCAGGCACGGTGACTGAGGGCCCTGTCTCTCTGACTATGACGGACCTCATGGCCGTGGATCTGGTGCTGACCGACGACACCCTGCCGGAGGGCGGCGACTTCCCGGCCCTGGGAGCTGACCACGGACTGATGCTGTCCGACCTGACGGATGCGGCCTTTGACGATCCCCTCTGGGACAGCTACATGGATGAGTTCACCTTTGAAGAACTGGAGCGTCTCTGCCTCACCGGCCTCCGGGAAACGGCGGCCGTGGAGCGCCTGGGGAAGCCCCGTACCGTGGACCACAACGGTCCCACCGGCGTCACCCAGAAATACGCCATTGGCCTGAATGGCTATGCCAGTGTCACGGGTGACCCTAACCGGGAGCTCAGCGGCACCTGCTACCCCTGTGGCGGGATCCTGGCTGCCACCTTCAACGATGCCCTGATTGAGGAGGCCGGGCAGCTGGTCGGCGAGGACGCGATGTGGGCAGGCTACGCCGGCATCTACGGCCCGGGACTGAATCTGCACCGCTCCCCCTATGCCGGGCGGGTGTTCGAGTACTTCTCCGAGGATCCGCTGCTCACCGGCCTCATGGGCGCCGCGTGGACCCGGGGTGTGCAGTCCCGGGGCGTGTATGTCTACATGAAGCACCTGGCGCTCAACGAGCAGGAGGAGAACCGGGCAGGCCTGGGCACCTGGTGCAATGAACAGGCCCTGCGAGAGCTGTACCTGCGGCCTTTCGAGCTGGCTGTCGTCCTGGGCGGAGCGAAGTGCGCCATGTCCGCCTTCAACCGGCTGGGCCCGATTTGGTGCGGCGCCTGCCCTGAGCTGCTCACGGACTGGCTGCGCACGGAGGTTGGCATGGACGGCTTTGTGGTCACCGACATGTTTGACCGGACCTACATGGTCATGGCCAACGCCCTCGCCGCAGGCAACGACATCCCTGACGGCGAACTGCAGGCCTATTACACGCTGGCCCCCTACGCGGAGGACGGCGAAACACCCAATCCCGCCGTTGTGCAGGCCATGCGCCTGAGTGCGAAGCGGGTGCTGTACACAGTGCTCCACTCCCGCGGGATGGACGGCTTCACGGCTGCAGAATAAGATGCGGTTTTTCGCCATGGTGGTGAGACGGTCATTTCTCTGTCCCAACAGCGCCCGGACCACTATGTCCGCGTCGGCATCGACCTGGACGACATGGACGTGACGCCCGCGGAGAGCAAGGCTTCCTATCAGGGAATCAAAGATTGGGTCCTGGCGCACACAGGACTGAAGGTCTCCTGCCTGTACATCGCCCAGGTAAAGGCGAAGCACGGGATCATCGAGCGGGAGTGCTACAACAAGGCGAAATCAGATGGCAGCAAAGTGCCGAAATGTCCGCCGGAGAAGGAGAAAGCCATCGAAGAGGCACTGAGACACTTTCAGATGATCTGAATGCCGGAATCCTGTTCCTTGTCCGCGTCTGCGCTTCTGAAAAAGATAACCT
>CAMNHF010000007.1 GCA_946538975.1 uncultured Clostridia bacterium
CATTACCCAAGAAGAAAGCTCGACTATGCTTCAGCTTTTGAGCGTTCTCCTCTCGTTCCCATTCTCTCAGATACCTGCGTCATTTAAACTTGCAATTTTCACTCGGCAAAATCCCTCAAAAAAAGTGCTTGACAACTTGCGCAAACTCTGCTAATATAATCCTTGCCGTTCGACAGAACGTCGATGGGGAATGGTGTAACGGCAGCACCTGCGACTCTGACTCGTATAGTCCTGGTTCAAATCCAGGTTCCCCAGCTTATGCCTCCGTTGTGTAGTGGCCTAGCACGCCGCCCTCTCAAGGCGGTAACACCGGTTCGAATCCGGTCGGGGGTGCCATCAGCCATCCGGATCCCAGAGATCAGGATGGCTTTTTTACTGCCGTTTTTCGCCGCCGCGCATTGCATTTGGCCGCCGTCTGCGGTACAATGTCCGCAGCGCCCATTACGCACACAGGAGGAAGAATCCATGCTTCTCAACACACCGCCCATGGGCTGGAACAGTTGGAACACGTTCGGCGGCAGCATCTCCGACAGCCTGATCCGGGAGACGGCGCAGGCCATGCGGGACAAGGGCTACCTGGCCGCGGGCTACAACTATATTGTCATCGACGACTGCTGGAGCCTGCGGGAGCGCGGGGCCGACGGCCGATTGGTGCCGGATCCGGAGAAGTTCCCCCACGGCATGAAGGCCCTGGCCGACTATGTGCACAGCCTGGGCTTCAAATTCGGCATGTACTCCTGCGCGGGCGTGCAGACCTGCGCGGGCTATCCGGCCTCGTTCGACCATGAGTACATCGACGCGGAGACCTTCGCAGCGTGGGGCGTGGACTACCTGAAGTACGACTTCTGCAACTTCCCTGCCTCGGCCGACGGCAGAACCCGCTACGCCACCATGTCCATGGCGCTGAAGGCCACCGGCCGCGACATCCTGCTGGCCGCCTGCAACTGGGGCACGGACGCGCCCTGGGACTGGATGAAGAGCCTCGGCGCGGGCATGTACCGCTCCACCGGCGACATCCAGGACAATTTCAAGTCCTTCACCGGCATCGCCCGCTCCCAGCTGGCGCATTTCGCCTGCAGCGGGCCGAGCTGCTTCAACGACATCGACATGCTGACGATCGGCATGTACGGCAAGGGGAATGTGGCGCTGGGCGACAAGCCGACCGACGCGGAGTACGTCACCCAATTCGCGCTGTGGTGCCTGCTGGGCGCGCCGCTGATGATCGGCGGCGACGTGCGGAATATGCCGCCCTTCGCGGAGAAGCTGCTGCTGAACGGGCGCTTCCTGCGGATCAATCAGGACCCGGAGTGCCGCGTGCCCCAGCCGGTCTACCAGGGCCGCATCATCAACAACGAATACGACCCGGAGACCGGCACCTGGTGGCGCGAATACCCGGACAGCGGGCTGACCCTGTTCAAGCACATGGCCGGGAACACCTTCGCGGTGGGCTATTTCAACTTTGCCCCCAAGGCCGGCGAGGTGCAGTTCATCTTCGCGGAGGCGGGCCTGCCCTGGGGCAGCGGCTATGGGCTGCGCTTCACCGACGCGCTGACCGGCGAGGAGCTGGGCGTGCACCGGGATTACTTCCACCAGCGGGTGGACGGCCACGCCTGCCGGGTGCTGCTGGCGGAGCTGGTGCGCGCATGAGCGGCGAAGCCTGCGCCCGCTGCGGCCGCCCGCTCAGCCGGGACGAAATCGCGGTGACGAAGAAGCTGATCAACCGCGGCGCCTCCGCCTGGTACTGCGTGGCCTGCCTGGCCGCCCATTTCGAGGTCAGCGAGGCGGCCATCCGCGAACGCATCGCGTACTTCAAGGAGACGGGATGCACGCTGTTCACGAGGAAGACGGAGTCAGAACCATAGACTGGGGGAAGGACAGCTTTTCCCGGGGGAAGGAAACCCTTTTCGTGGCCGAAAAGGGCTTTCCTTCCCCCGGACCCCTATTCTTCCGAAAAGGCCATTTGGGGGGAAGGGGCTTTTTTTGTTTATGGAGGCTTAGCGCATGGGAGGGCACGATCAGGCGCTGCGCGCCAGCTCTCCCGGAGGGAGCGGTGCGGTGGGAGAAGGCGGAGAGGGCTTTGGCGGCATGCAGCCGAAACTTCCCCGCACCTCCGCTTTCTTTCCCGCTCTCTTGTAATTTGCCGGATAAACCGCTATAATAGGCGCTGATCACACTTTCGTCCCGCCTCCGGGCGGGGCTGACTGAATGGACCGGGAGGTTGACACCATGGCGGAAGAAATCAGCCGTGACGCGGCGCCGGAGAAGACCAATTTCATCTGGAACGCCATCGAACAGGATCTGGCGGAGGGGCGCTACACGGAGGTGCACACCCGTTTTCCGCCCGAACCCAACGGATACATGCACATCGGCCACTGCAAGGCCCTGATCATGGACTTCCTGACCGCGGAGCGCTTCGGCGGCAAGTGCAATCTGCGCTTTGACGACACGAACCCCGCCAAGGAGGACATGGAGTTTGTCCGCGCCATCGAACGGGACATCCGCTGGCTGGGCTTCGACTGGACCGGCGGGCTGTTCTTTGCCTCGGACTATTATGACAAGTGCTACGAGATCGCCGAGGACTGGATTCGCCGCGGCCTGGCCTATGTGGACGACCTGAGCCGCGAGGAGATGCGGGCCTACCGCGGCACGCTGACCGAGCCGGGCCGCGAGAGCCCCTACCGGAACCGCTCCGTGGAGGAGAACCTCGACCTGTTCCGCCGGATGCGCGCGGGCGAGTTTCCCGAGGGAAGCCGCACCCTGCGCATGAAGATCGACATGGCCTCGCCCAACCTGGTCATGCGCGACCCGGCCATGTACCGCATCCTGTACAAGGAGCACTGGCGCACGGGCAACAAGTGGTGCATCTACCCGATGTACGACTTCGCCCACCCGATCGGCGACGCGCTGGAGGGCATTTCCCACTCCCTGTGCTCGCTGGAGTATGAGATTCACCGCCCGCTGTACGACTGGGTCGTGGAGCACGCGCAGAACCTGCTGCCCGCGCGGCCCCGCCAGATCGAGTTCGCCCGCCTCAACATGACCCGCACCGTGATGAGCAAGCGCTACCTGCGCCAGCTGGTCGAGGGCGGCTACGTGAAGGGCTGGGACGATCCCCGTATGCCCACCCTCTCCGCGATGCGCCGCCGGGGCTACACCGGCGCGGCCATCCGCGACTTCGTCAGCCGCATCGGCATGAGCAAGGCGGACTCCCTGGTGGACGCCGCCGTGCTGGAGAGCTGCGTCCGCGACGCGCTGGGCGAGAGCTCCCCGCGGGCCATGGCCGTGCTGCGGCCGCTGAAGGTGGTGCTGACCAACTGGCCCGAGGGCGAGACCCGCACGATCACCGTGGAGAACCACCCGGACCATCCGGAGATGGGCACCCATGAGATCACCATCGGCCGGGAGATCTGGATTGAGCAGGACGACTTCATGGAGGTGCCGGCGAAGAAGTACATGCGCATGTTCCCCGGCAATGAGGTCCGCCTGAAGAGCGCCTACATCGTCCGCTGCGACGGCTGCGACAAGGACGCGGACGGCAATGTGACCTGCGTGTACTGCACGGTGGACTTCGACACCGCCTCCGGCACGCCCGGCGCCGACCGCAAGATCAAGGGCAAGACCCTGCACTGGGTGAACGCCGCGGACGCGGTGCCCTTCGAGGCGCGCCTGTACGAGCCGCTGCTGCTGGACGAGGAGGGCGAGAGCGAGGAAGTGGAGACCGAGGAGGGCGCCGAGAGCGAGGCCCCCGCGAAGAAGGACTTCATCTCCCGCCTGAACCCGGACAGCATAACGACGCTGCGGGGCTATGCCGAGCCCTTCGCCTGCGCGGCGGAGGTCGGCGGCACCTTCCAGTTCCTGCGCACCGGCTATTTCTGCAAGGATCCGGACTCCACGCCCGAGCTGCCCGTATTCAACCGCACCGTCGGCCTGCGGGACACCTTCGCGAAGCAGGCGAAGGGGTAAGGGAGGGCGGCCCGCATGATCCTGTACCACGGAAGCAGTGTGGCGGTGCGGGAGCCGCGTCTTCTCGCCGTTCAGCGAGAGCTGGACTTTGGGAAAGGTTTCTACACCACCAGCGATTTTGACCAGGCGGCCCGGTGGGCCAGACGGACTGCTCTCCGCCAGCGGCAGAAGCAGGCCTATGTGACGGCGTACGAAGTGAACGATGCGGCATTGCAGGCGCTGCGTGTGCTCCGCTTTGACAGGCCGGATGGAGAGTGGCTCCGCTTCGTTGCTGCGTGCAGGCGCGGCGAAAGCCCCGCGGAGGTATGGGATGTCATTTGCGGACCGGTCGCGAATGACCAGACCATGCCCGTAATCAGTCTGTATGCCGCCGGGATGTATGACGAGGAGGAAGCGGTCAAGCGGCTGCTCCCCCAGAAGCTGAAAGATCAGTACACCTTCAAAACCGAGGCGGCCATCCGGCTGCTGCAGCTGAAAGAAGTGGTGTCCCTGTGAGCCAGATCCCGCCCTATGTGCTGGCCTGGTATGATAAGGCCGTGGTACAGCGCATCATGGAAAAATACGCCATGACCGAGATGGACGCTGCCCGCGCCTTCCTGACTTCCGAGGTCCACGCGATGCTGGAAGATCCGGAGCTCGCTATGTGGGAGTTCTCCGAACGCGCCATCTTTGACATGTGGGAGTGCGAGCGGGTCACCGGCGACCCGCGGAATTCGGTGCACCTGAGGAGTGAGATCGCGTGACGGAGGAGATGGCGTTCTTTCTCTGGCTGATTGAGAGCTATGCCGCGGCGCGCGGCCGGTCCGCCGGCGACGTGCTCCGGGAATGGGACGAAAAGGGCATGACGCAGGAGGTTTTCGACGGCTGGTGGCAGTACCATCAGGAGCGCATCGAAAACGCCTTTGCCGACATCGACAGCCTGGCCGCGGCCGGCGTGCACGACGATGCCGGAAACTGATCATCAACGAAAGGAATGGAAATCATTATGGAAGTCAGAACGCGCTTTGCGCCGAGCCCTACGGGCTTCATGCACCTGGGCGGCGTGCGCACCGCCCTGTACGCCTATCTGTTCGCGAAGCAGAACGGCGGCAAGTTTATCCTGCGCATTGAGGACACCGACCAGGAGCGCTATGTGGAGGGCGCGACGGAGGTCATCTATGACACGCTGCGGGCCTGCGGGCTCAACTGGGACGAGGGCCCCGACATCGGCGGCCCCTGCGGCCCCTATGTCCAGTCCGAGCGCAAGGCGACCTATCTGCCCTACGCGCAGCAGCTGGTGAAGAGCGGCCACGCCTACTACTGCTTCTGCTCCAAGGAGGAGATCGACCGGCGGCGCGCGGCGGTGGAGGCGGCCGGCGGCACCTGGCGCTACGACAAGCACTGCCTGCACCTGTCCCCCGCGGAGGTGGAGGCGAAGCTGGCGGCGGGCGTCCCCTATGTGATCCGCATGAACGCCCCGACCGAGGGCGAGACCAGCTACCACGACACGGTGTTCGGCGACATGACCTTCCAGAACAGCGAGGCCATGGACGACATGGTGCTCATCAAGCAGGACGGCATGCCCACCTACAACTTCGCCAACGTCATCGATGACCACCTGATGGGCATCACCCACGTGATGCGGGGCATGGAGTACCTGTCCTCCACGCCGCGCTACAACTATCTCTACACCGCCCTGGGCTGGGACATCCCGGTCTACATCCACCTGCCCACCGTGATGCGCGACGCCACGCACAAGCTGTCCAAGCGCGACGGCGACGCCTACTATTCCGACTACATCGGCAAGGGCTATCTGACCGAGGCACTGATCAACTATCTGGCGCTGGTGGGCTGGAATCCCGGCGACGACCGCGAGTTCTTCACCCTGCCGGAGCTGGTGGAGGCCTTCGACGTGCACCGGCTGAACAAGGCGCCGGGCATCTTCGACGTGGACAAGCTGACCTGGTTCAACGCGGAATACATCCGCCGCCTGCCCTTTGAGAAGTATCTGGAGCTGGTGACGCCCTGGTTCGACCAGGTCTTCGCCGGAAAGCAGATCGATTACCGCCGCCTGGCGGAATTGATGCAGGACCGCACCGAGATCTTCAGCCGCGTGCCGGACATGGTGCGCTTCCTGGCCGAGCTGCCGGACTATGACATTGACCTGTACACGCACAAGAAGATGAAGACCAACCCGGAGGTGGCCCTGGCGTCCCTGCGGCTGGTGCGGCCCGTGCTGGAGGCCATCCCGGAGGCCGAGTGGACGGAGCAGAACCTGCACGACCGCCTGATGGCGTGCATCGCGGAGGCCGGCATGAAGAACGGCGCGGTGCTCTGGCCGCTGCGTATCGCGATCTCCGGCCAGGCCAGCACGCCCGGCGGCGCGATGGAGATCGCCTACCTGCTGGGCAAGGAGGAGACACTGCGCCGCCTGGACGACGGCCTGCGCAGGCTCGGCGCGTGAAAAAGCATTTCGCCGGAGGAGAACGGATGAAGCAGAAAAAGCTGAATGTTTACAGCCTGACCACCGCGGCGGTGATGGCGGCGCTGGTGTACATCGTCACCCTGTTCCGCTTTCCGCTGCTGGGCTCTAAGGTGCACTTTGCCAACGCGGTCTGCCTGGTGGCTGGCATGCTGCTGGGCCCGGTGATGGGCGGCACGGCGGCGGGCCTGGGCTCCGCGCTGTACGACGCGCAGGCCGGCTATGACCTGGCCAATGTGCTGATCACCTATGTCAGCAAGTTTGCCATGGCCTGGGTGGCCGGCATGATCGTCCGCCGGGGGGAGCGGCAGCGGGACCTCCGCTGGACCCTGACCGCCTCCGTCAGCGGCGCGCTGACCTATGTCGCGCTCTACATGCTCAAGACGCTGATCTATCAGCGCTTCGTCTACAGCTATCCGATGGACGCTGTCTGGGCGACGATGGTCAGCAAACTGATTCCCTCGCTGATCAACGCGGGCGCCGCCGTCATCGCCGCGCCGCTGTTCCTGCACGCGGTGACGCCCGTGCTGCGCTCTGCCGGCATCCTGGGGCAGCTGCGCGGGAACCCGATGTCAAAGGACTGATATGAAATGAAGAAATGGCTGTGTCTGCTGCTGTGCGCGGCCCTGCTGCTGCCCGCGGCCGCCCTGGGCGAGCCGAAGCAGCTGAGCTCCCTGTCGGAGAAGCCGGCCGTCAACGGCGACGGCTTCCTGAACGCGGGCGAGCAGGCGGCGTATTACAAGAATCACGCGGAGGGCGTCTGGTTCTACGTGGACGAGGATGTGCGGATCGAGATCACCCGAAGCCAGACGAAGAAGCCGCTGCTGACCTGGTATATCGCGGAGATCCACTGCCGCCGCGGCACCACGATGTACACGGTGCCCTGGAATGAAAAAAGGCCGGGCCGCACCAACGGGCTGCCGCAGGACCTTGCGCAGCGGGCCCGCGCGGTTTTCGCCATGAGCGGGGATTTCTACTCCTACCGCATCAGCCACGACCGCTATCCCGGCGTCATCATCCGCGACGGCAAGGTGCTCTACAAGAAGACCTACACGAAAAAGGCCATCGTCGCCGTGCCGAACCTGGACACCTTCGCCTTCTATCCCTCGGGCAAGGCGGAGGTGAACGTGGCCTTCGAGAAGAACGCAAAGTACTTCACCGAGAACGGCGCGGAGACCGTGCTGGCCTTCGGGCCGATGCTGCTCCGCGAGAATGAGCCCGCCGATCTGGACAAGCCGGAGTACAACCACGAGGAGCCCCGGGTGTGCATCGGCTATGTCGGCCCGGGTCACTTCGTCGCGCTGCTGGTGGAGGGCCGCAACAACCATTCCAGCGGCGCCACCCTGGCCGAGTGCCAGGAGATCCTGCAGGACATCGGCTGCTCCGACGCGCTGAACCTGGACGGCGGCAACACGGCGGCCATGCTCTTCATGGGCGAGTCCGTGATGCTGAACGACGCCGGCGGCCCGGACGAAAACACCCGCGCCATCCCCGACATCCTCTGCGCGGGGCGGTACTGACGCCCCATTTCCCTGCAACAAAAAGCCATCGCACCGGACAGGCTGAACTGCCCGGCGCGATGGCGCTTTTGCTTTACAGGGTTACGCCGCCCTTGAAGATGGCCAGGTCGTGGAAGCCGTGCTCCTCGCCCTTCACCTTTTCGCCGGAGGCGACGCGCAGCACCTGCTCCAGCAGCTCGTCGGCCAGCTCCGGCAGGGGCTTGCCCTCGCTGAGCAGGCGGCCGGCGTCGAAGTCGATCCAGCCGGCCTTCTTCTGGCGCAGGGGGGTGTTGGAGGAGATCTTCAGCGTGGGCACCGGCGACGCGAAGGGCGTGCCGCGGCCCGTGGAGAACAGCACCAGGTTTGCACCCGCCGCGGCCAGGGCCGTCGACGCCACCAGGTCATTGCCCGGGGCGGAGAGCAGGTTCAGGCCGCGGCGCTGCACCCGCTCGGCGTAGCGCAGCACGTCAGACACCGGGGCGAAGCCGCTCTTCTGCGTGCAGCCCAGCGCCTTGTCCTCCAGCGTGGAGATGCCGCCCGCCTTGTTGCCGGGGCTGGGGTTCTCGTAGATGGTCTGGTGATGCTCCTCGAAATAGCGCTTGAAATTGTTGATGAGGGCGACGGTCTTGCGGAAGGTTTCCTCGTCCTCGCAGCGGTTCATCAGGATGGTCTCGGCGCCGAACATCTCCGGCACCTCCGTCAGAATGGTGGTGCCGCCCTGGGCGATCAGCCGGTCGGAGAAGCCGCCGATGACCGGGTTGGCCGTGATGCCGGAGAAGCCGTCCGAGCCGCCGCACTTGAGGCCCACCACCAGCTTGGCGGCCGGGCAGGGCACGCGCTCCTCACCGCGCATCTGCTCCGCCAGCTCGCGCAGAAGGGCCATCGCGGCCTCGTGCTCATCCTCGACCTGCTGGCAGATCAGCGTGCGCAGGCGCTTCTCGTCGGGGGAGGCCATGTGCGCGCGGATGATGTCCACGCCGCTGTTCTCGCAGCCCAGGCCCAGCAGCAGCACGCCGCCGGCGTTCGGATGGGTGCACAGGTCTGCCAGCACCTGGCGGGTGTTCTCCTGATCGTCGCCCATCTGGGAGCAGCCGTAGGGGTGGGTGAAGGCGCAGACCCGATCCACGCCGGGCCCCAGCAGCGCCTGCGCGTCCCGCTCCAGCGCGCGGGCAATGTCGTTCACGCAGCCCACGGTGGGGATGATCCACAGCTCATTGCGGATGCCCACCCGGCCGTCCGCCCGCGGATAGCCCAGGAAGGTGCGCCCCTCGCGGGGCTCCAGCTGCGGATGGGTCGGCTGCCAGACGTATTCCAGCTCGCCGCCCAGCAGGGTGCGGAGGTTGTGCACGTGCACGTGGCTGCCGGCGGGGATGGCCTCCTTCGCCGCGCCGATGGGGAAGCCGTATTTGATCACCTTCCCGCCCTCCGGGATGTCCTCCAGGGCTACCTTGTGCCCGGCGGGGACATCGGTCTTCAGCAGCACGGAAAAGTCTTCCCCTGCCGCCGTCCGGCCCGCCGCCAGGGGCTGCAGCGCCACGGCCACGTTGTCTTTCGGGGTGATTCTGAGCAGCTCCGCCATGGGTCTGTCCTCCCTTTACAGCGCGAATTTGTCAGCCACAACGGCGGGCATGCCGCGGGTGAGAATGTCCTCCAGGGACGCGGTGACGCTCTCCAGCAGGCCGGGGATTTGCGTCAGGTCCTGGCCGAAGAACGCCTCGCAGCTCAGGAACGCCTTCGCCTGCTCCGCCGGGGCGCACGCCGAGCTCTCGTCGAAGAACTTCAGCACGGCGATGTCGTCCTGCAGCTCGTAGGGCTGGCCGCCGCGCTCGCAGTGGAGCTTGCCGTCCTCGCCCAGCTTGCCGCCGCGGTACAGGCTGATCATCGCGGCCAGGGAGAAGGTCAGGTGCTCGGGCAGCCGGCCGTTCTTCTCCACATAGCCCAGCAGGGAGGGCAGGCAGCGGGCGCGCCACTTGCTGACGCAGTTCAGGCAGATGGACAGCAGCTGGTGCTTGATGAAGGGATTGCGGAAGCGGCCGGTCACCGCCTCGGCGAAGGCGGTCAGATCCTCCTTGGGCAGGGTCAGGGTCGGGATCACCTCGTCGTAGAGGGTCTTCTGCATGAAATTGCGGATCAGGTCGTCGTCCATGGCCTGCAGCACGATGTCGTGCCCGCACTGGAAGGCCATCGGCACGAAGGAGGTGTGCGCGCCGTTGAGGATGCGCACCTTGCGCTGCTTGTAGGGCTTCTGGTTGTCGGTGTAGACGACCGGCAGGCCGCAGGCGGGCAGGGGCAGCTCTCCGCTCAGGTCCTTCGCGCTCTCGATGACCCACAGGCCGAAGGGCTCCGCGGTGACCAGGATGCGGTCCTCATAGCCCAGCTTCTCCCAGATCGCCTGGTCCTCGCCGCGGGGATAGCCGGTCACGATGCGGTCCACCAGCGTGGAGGTGAACACGCAGGCCTCCTCCAGCCAGTTCTCGAAGCGCTCGCCCAGCTGCCACTTTTTCGCCAGCGCCTTCACGCAGCGGTGCAGCTCGATGCCGTTGTCGTCGATCAGCTCCACCGGCAGAATCACCAGGCCCTTGTCGGCGGCGTAGCCGAAGTGCTCGGCGCGCTCGAAGAGGAACTTGGTCAGCTTGCCGGGATAGCTCTTGGGCGGGCAGAGCTCCAGGGCGTCGCTCTCGTCCAGCACGATGCCGGCCTCGGTGGTGTTGGAGATGATGAAGCGCAGGGTGTCGCACTTCGCGTAGGCGCTGTAGCGGTCATACTCGGCGTAGGCGTCCACCGCGTCGGACACGGAGGTGATCACCCGGCTGGTTTCCACCGGCTTGCCGTCCACCAGGCCGCGCAGCATCACGGTGTAGCGGTAGTCCTGCTCCCGGAACGCGGGGAACAGGGTGCCGATGCTGATCGGCTTCACCAGCACGATGCTGCCGTCGAAGCCGGCTTTTTCATTGGCGATGTCGATCATCCAGTCACAGAAGGCGCGCAGAAAATTGCCCTCGCCAAACTGCAGGACGCGCACGGGGCGCTGCGGGGCGGGACAGAGGTTCGCATTCAGCCGCTGCATGTTCATTCCTCCCTGGTGTTCGTCAATTCGGAGTGTAAATGATTACACCGATGTATTTTCATTGTACTCTTTTCCCCGGCTTTCGTCAAGGAAAAACGCGCTTCTGCCGGAAATTTGTCAAGGCCCGGGGGCCGTCCGCCGCCGCGCCGGATTGGTCCGCACCGGGAGATCCTTTTCCGGATCGCACAAAAATGGGGGCATCCGGCGGCAAAAAAACGGTGCGAACCGGTGCGGCGGCGCAAAAATCCGGTTGAAAGTTGACGCTTTGCATGCTATAATGAATTGAAAGTTGGCGTGTAAACATTTTCATGCAGAGGACAGGGGGCGGCAGAATGAATATCTATGATATTTCCCGGGAGGCGGGAGTATCCATCGCCACCGTTTCCCGGGTGCTGAACAATAATCCGCATGTCAGCGAGGAGACCCGCCGCAGGGTGCTCAGCGTGATGGAGGCGCACAGCTACGTGCCCAACGCTTTCGCCCGGGGCCTGGGGCTGAACACGATGCAGACGATCGGCCTGCTCTGCCCGGACGCGGCGGACAGCTACCTCGCCGCGGCCCTGGCGGATCTGGAGCACAGCTTCCGCACCCGCGGCTACAACTGCCAGCTGGTGTGCACCGGGCGGGAACACGCGGAGCGCGAGCGCGGCGTGGAGCTGCTCCGGCTGCGCCACATGGACGGCCTCGTGCTGATGGGCTCCACCTTTGTGGAGGAGACGGACGAGGGCAACGCCTACATCCGCGAAGCCGCCGCGCAGGCGCCGGTGGTGCTGCTCAACGCGGCCTATCCCTCGCCGAACGTGTACGGCGTGCTGTGCGACGACACCCAGTCCACCCGGGACGCGGTGACCTGGCTGATCCAGGCCGGCCGCCGGCGCATTCTCTACGTCTACCACTCGATGAACGACTCCGGCAAGCGCAAGCTGGCCGGCTATCAGGAGGCCCTGCGCCGCGCCGGCCTGCCGCTGGAGGAGGAGCTGCTCTGCTTTGTGCCCCGCGAGGAGGCCGACGTGCCCCACGTGCGCGGCCGGCTGCTGGCCCTTAGGGAGAAGGGCCTGCGCTTCGACGCGGTGATGGCCAGCAACGACGTGGTCGCCGTCGGCGCGCTGAAGTACGCCCACGCCGCGGGCATCTCCGTGCCGAAGGAGCTGGCGGTCATCGGCTACAACGACTCCGACCTGTGCGTCTGCTGCGAGCCGGAGCTGAGCAGCGTGGACGGCCGCCTCAGCCCGATCTGCACGCAGATCGTGGAAACCATGCTCGGCGTGCTGCAGGGCCGCGAAATGCCCCAGCGCATCGTCTTCAGCGGCAACCTCGTCCTGCGCGGCACGACGCCGGCGCGGTGAGCCGCCCCATGTGTTTTCCCCGCGCCTGGCGCGTTGGAAATAGCCCTGCCCCGAGAGGGGCCGTACCTGAAAGGAGAGGATCCCCATGAAACCGTTTATGGACAAGGACTTCCTGCTCAGCACCGAGACTGCGCAGCGCCTCTTCCACGAGGTGGCCGAGAAGTGCCCCATCATCGACTACCACTGCCATCTCAGCCCGAAGGAAATCTGGGAGGACCGCCGCTATGACAACATCACCCAGGTGTGGCTGGGCGGCGACCATTACAAGTGGCGGCTGATGCGCTGCGCCGGCGTGGATGAGAAGTACATCACCGGCGACGCCAGCGATTATGAAAAGTTCTGCAAGTGGGCCGAGGTGCTGGGCAAGGCGATCGGCAACCCGCTGTACCACTGGAGCCACCTGGAGCTGCAGCGCTTCTTCGGCTGGCACGGCGTGCTCAGCGCGAAGACCGCCGACGAGGTGTGGCAGGTGACCGGCGAAAAGTTCAAGGATCCCTCCTTCTCCGCCCGCGGCCTCATCCGCCAGAGCAATGTGGACATCATCTGCACCACCGACGACCCCGTCGACAGCCTGGAATACCATGAGAAGCTGGCGGCCGACAAGACCTTCGCCACCACCGTGCTGCCCGCCTGGCGGCCCGACAAGGCGATGAACATCGAGAAGCCCGAGTGGACGGACTATCTGGCGAAGCTGGCGGAGGTCTCCGGCGTCGCGATCGACTCCTTCGCGGCGATGAAGCGGGCGCTGGCGAATCGCATGGACTTCTTCGCGGCCCACGGCTGCGTGCTGTCCGACCACGCGCTGAACTATGTGATGTACGCCCCCGCCGACGAGGAGGCCGTGGAGGCCATCTTCGCCCGCCGCCTGGCCGGGGAGCTGCCCTCCGCCGCGGAGGAGAACATGTTCAAGTTCGCCTTCGTCGCGTACTGCGCCTCCGAATACACGAAGCGCGGCTGGGCGATGCAGCTGCACTACGGCTGCCGCCGCGACAACAACCGCACGATGTACGCCCGCCTCGGCCCGGACACCGGCTACGACTGCATCAGCAACTTCGCGCCTTCCGCCGAGACCGCGGCCTTCCTGGGCCACCTGGAGGCCGCCGGCTCCCTGCCCCGGACGATCCTGTACAGCCTGAACCCCGGCGACAACCAGGCCATCGACACGATCTGCGGCTGCTTCCAGTCCAGCGAGGCCGTCAGCAAGATCCAGCACGGCTCGGCCTGGTGGTTCAACGATCACTTCGTGGGCATGACCGACCAGCTGACCAGCCTGGCCAACCTCGGCTACCTGGCCGGCTTCGTGGGCATGCTGACCGACAGCCGCTCCTTCCTCAGCTATCCGCGGCATGAGTACTTCCGCCGCATCCTGTGCCGCCTGCTGGGCGAATGGGTCGAGGACGGCCGCTTCCCCGCGGACTTCGACATCCTCGCCGACATCGTCCGCGGCGTCAGCGTGGAGAACGCCCGCCGCTACTTCCACTTCGCGGAAAAGCAGATCTGATCCCCCAGCCTCCCGATCCGGAGAAGAGATTCTCCGGATTTTTCATTGCAAATTCTGCGCGGCAAAAAGGAGCGGCCCCTCACAGGCCGCCCCAAAGCTCCGCGCAGCAGGATGATCTGGAAAACCATTTCAACAGAATCTCCTTGATTCCCGGACGAGGCGCCTTACCAGTGCACCTGGCCGCCGGGGATCTCCACCCATGACCGCTTCGGCCGTTCCGGATCATAGTGAACCGTGACCTTCATGTTGAGAAACCGATCCATGTCCTTCTGGTGCTCCAGGCCGGAGGTGACCTTGCGCTGGTATTGCACGCCATCCACGCGGTAGCGGACCCAGAACCTGCTCGGCAGATCTGCTCCGTCGCCCCCGCTGGCACTCTCCCGGGCCCTGCAGACCACGCCCGTCGTCAGGCCGATGGCCTTCTCTCTGACACCGTCCCGGTACAGGGTGATTGCGACGCCAACGCTCACGGCGGCCAGCACCGCGGCGAGAAAGGCTGCAAACGCCTGGAATCCGTCCGAAAATTCAGCATTGAAGATGACGCCGGCGATCAGGGCGGCGGCCAGAGCCAGCAGGCCTGCGATGAGCAGGATCTTCTTCCAGTGTTTCACGCTCGCAGCCCCCTCTCCGGCAGGTTTTCAAAGGCCTTCATGCCCGGCTCCGCCGCAGGGGAAGCCATGGCAGGAAAACGACGGGGATGTGGCGCCCTCTTTCACAGCCCTTCCGGCGCCAGCACGATGGCAGTCCGCGCGGGCAGATAGAGGCGGACGAAATTGCCCTCGCGGCCGGGGATGCAGGCGCTGACCGGGTCATGCGCCACGCGGCCGTAGCCGTTGTAGCAGCTGTCGTCGCTGCTGAAGAGCGGATGCCAGTCCACGCCGCGGCTGACGGGGATGACGTAATCCGTGTAGCTGTGATCGGGGGAGAAGTTGAACACGAACAGCAGCCCGCCGCGCTCGAAGGCCAGCACGTGGTCATCCTCGTGCACCCAGCGCAGCTCGGGGTATTCCTGCTCCAGCACGTGGTACTTCGTCACCGTGTGCACCATGTCGCGGTCGAAGGCGTACAGGGCGCCGTATTTCAGCTCGGGGTTGGTCATCAGGCTCCACTGGCGGCGGCAGTAGGTGAAGCTGTTGCCGTTGCCGGGCCGCGGGAAGTCGATCCACTCCGGGTGGCCGAACTCATTGCCCATGAAGCACAGGTAGCCGGTGCCGCCGGCCGCGATGGTCAGCAGGCGGATCATCTTGTGCAGGGCGACGGCGCGGTCGATCACCTGGGTGTGGCAGTCCATGCTCATCTGGTCGTACATGGCGGCGCCGGCCAGGCGGAAGATCATCGTCTGGTCGCCCACCAGGGCCTGGTCGTGGCTCTCCACATAGGCGATGGTCGGGGCGTTGCGGAAGGTCAGCTCCTTCCACAGCGTGCCCAGGTGCCAGTCCTCGTCGCGGCGCTCCTTCACCCACTTGATCCACAGGTCCGGAATGCCCATGGCCAGCCGGTAGTTGAAGCCGATGCCGCCGTCCTCGATGGGCTCGCACATGCCCGGCATGCCGCTCATGTCCTCGGCGATGGTCAGGGCGTGGGGATTGACCTGGCGGATCAGCTCATTGGCCAGCTGCAGGTAGGTGACGGACTCGGTGTCCGTGTTCATCGTGAAGTAGTGGGACAGGTCGCTGAAGGCCACGCCGAGGCCGTGGTCGTGGTAGAGCATGGAGGTCACGCCGTCGAAGCGGAAGCCGTCGAAGTGGAACTCCTCCATCCAGAACTTCAGGTTGCTCAGCAGGAAGTGCAGCACCTGTGGCTTGTCGTAGTCGAACAGCTTGGTGCCCCAGGCCGGATGGTTGCCCTCGGCGCCGTCGTGGAAGAACTGGTAGGAAGTGCCGTCAAACATGTTGATGCCTTCCAGCGTGTTGCCCACGGCGTGGGAGTGCACCACGTCCAGCAGCACGCGGATGTGCATGCTGTGCGCCTTGTTGATCAGGTACTTCAGGTCGTCCGGGTAGCCGTAGCGGCTGGAGGCGGCGAAGAAGCTGCTGACCTGGTAGCCGAAGGAGCCGTAGTACGGATGCTCCATGATGGCCATCAGCTGCACGGTGTTGTAGCCGGCGTCCAGCACATGGGGCAGCACGTTGTCGGCGAACTCGCGGTAGGTGGCGATGCGGCTGTCCTCGCTGGCCATGCCGACGTGGGCCTCATAGATCAGCGGGGGCTCCTCGCTGTGGAAGCCCGCGTCCGTCCACGGGTAGGGGGTCAGCTCGTCCCACACCTCGCAGCACCAGCTCTGGGTGACCCAGTCCTGGGTGACCCGCCGCGCGTACAGCGGCACATGCTGGGTCAGTCGGTCGCCGTTGCGCACGATGGTCAGCACCCGGCTGCCCTTGTGCAGGGTGTCGCCGGGCAGGAAGATCTCCCAGCTTCCGCCCTCCAGCCGCCGGAGCGGGGTGTCCGTCCAGTGCCAGTCGTTGAAATCGCCGGTCAGGTACAGCTGATCGGCCGCGGGCGCCCATTCCCGATAGACCCAGCCGTCCTTCTCCTGATGGAAGCCGTACCAGTTGTGCGCGTTGGCGAAGTCCAGCAGCCTGCCGCCCCCCGGCAGGAGCTGCCGGTGCTTGCGCTGATATAGGTCCATCCGCAGCTTGAGGTCCGCCTCAAAGGGCCGCAGCTCCGGGTGCGTTTTGATGATCCGCAGCATCTGCATCTACCTTTCTGTGCAGTCGTATTCAGCTGAACGGGCCTTCCGCCCTGTTCTCCGGCTCAATTTTACCACAGGCGGCGGAGAGAATCAAGCGCCAGTTCCGCCGCTTGCAAGTCCCGGCCCTTTGCGGTACAATAGAGGCAGTGAGAAAGGCAGCGGGGAGGCAGAGCGGATGATGGAGCTGGAGGCATTGGTGCGGCAGCTGCGGGAGGCGGGCGTGCCGGCACAGACCGGAGAGCCGATGGCGCGGCACACGACCCTGCGGCTGGGCGGCCCGGCGGAGGTCTTCTGCGAGCCGGCCAGCGAGGCGGAGATCGCGGCGGCGCTGCGCGTCTGCCGGGCGGCGGGCGTGCTGCTGTGCGTCATCGGCAACGGCAGCAACCTGCTCGTGCGGGACGGCGGCGTGCGCGGCGTGGTGATGCGCATCGGCGGGGCCTTTGCGGGCGCGCGGTGGCCGGAGGAAAATGTGCTGGACGCGGACGCCGGCCTCTCCCTGGCGCAGGCGGCGCGCATGGCGGCGGAGCGCGGGCTGGGCGGCCTGGCCTTCGCCTCCGGCATCCCCGGCACGGTGGCCGGCGGCGTGATGATGAACGCCGGGGCCTATGGCGGGGAGATGGCCGATGTGGTGGAGGAGGTGCGCGGGCTGACGCCCTCCGGCGAGGCCTTCACGCTGCGGCGGGAGGCCCTGGGCTTCGGCTACCGAACCTCGGCCCTGCAAGCCGGCGGCCGGGTCATCACCGGCGTGCGCTTCCGCCTGACGCCCTCCGACGCGGAGGAGGAGCGGCGGAAGATTGCGGAGCTGAGCGAGAAGCGCCGCGAGAAGCAGCCGGTGGACAAGCCCAGCGCGGGCAGCACCTTCAAGCGCCCGGCGGGGGCCTTCGCGGCGGCGCTGATCGATCAGTGCGGGCTGAAGGGCGCGCGGGTCGGCGGGGCATCCGTCAGCGAGAAGCACGCGGGCTTCCTCATCAACGAGGGCGCGTCGGCGGCGGATTTCCTCGCGCTGATGCAGCTGGTGCGGGACCGCGTGCTGCGGGAGACCGGCTTCGGGCTGGAGCCGGAGGTGCGGATCCTCGGGGAGGACGGAGACCGGGAAGGCGAAGGGTGAGGTGCGGATGAAATTCTTTTTGCTGACGGGCATGAGCGGGGCCGGCAAGACGGCGGCCCTGCGCTTTCTGGAGGACTCCGGCGGCTTCTGCGTGGACAATCTGCCGCCGGCCATGATGCTGCAGATGATCACCCTGTGCGAGCAGAACAAGACCGGGGCCTTCGCGGCCTTCTCGGTGGACGTGCGCAGCGGAGCCTTCTTCGACGCGAAGGCGGTCAGCGACACCATCGCGGAGGTGCGCCGCCTGGGGCATTCGGCGGAGACGGTCTTCCTGGAGGCCGGCGACGACGTGCTGCTCAGCCGCTACAAGGAATCCCGCCGGGAGCATCCGCTCTCCGGGAAGAACACCTCCCTCCCCGAGGCGATCGCCATGGAGCGCGGCCTGCTCTCGCCCCTGCGGGAGACCGCCGACTGGGTTATCGACACCAGCCAGATGAAGCTCCGCGATCTGCAGAAGCGGCTGCGGACGCTGGCCCTGGGCGGGGAGAGCGCCGCGGACGCCCTGCGCGTGGAGGTGATGTCCTTCGGCTACAAGCGCGGCCTGCCCCGGGAGGCGGATCTGGTGTGGGACGTGCGCTTCCTGCCGAACCCGTTCTACATCCCCGAACTGAAAAAGCTGACCGGCCTGGACGCCCCCGTGCGCGAATACGTGCTGGGCAGCGAGGTGACGCAGGCCTTCCTGCACCATGCCGGGGACATGCTGACCTTCCTGCTGCCGCATTACCGCGAGGAGGGCAAGCACCGCCTGGTGATCGCCGTGGGCTGCACCGGCGGCGCGCACCGCTCCGTGGCCATCGCGGAGGCGATCGGCGCGGCCCTCCGGGCGCAGGGCTGGCCGGTCACTCTCGGCCACAGGGACATCGCGCTGGAGCAGGCCCGCTGGCAGACCGGCGGCGCGGAAGAGGAATGAGATGTCGTTTTCAAGCGAACTGAAGGAAGACCTGCTGCACATGCCGCCGGAGAAGGCCTGCGACCTGCGCGCCGAGCTGGCCGCCCTGACGCAGACCAGCGCCAGCCTGGGCTTCCGGGGCGGCGGCCGGATCACCGTCACCTACCGCACGGAGAACGCCGCGCTGGCCCGGCGGATCTTCCGCATGCTGCGCGGCCTGCGCCTGGCGCCGCAGCTGCACTTCGTGGAGCACGCGCGGCTGGGCGGCCGCAAGACCTGCGTGCTGACCGTGGAGGGCGACGACGCCTCGGCGCTGCTGCGGGAGATGGGCATGATGGAGGACACGGCGGAGGGACCGGCGCTGCGCCGCACCACGCCGCATGTGCCGGTGTCGCGGCAGTGCTGCCGCCAGGCCTATCTGCGGGGCGCCTTCCTGGGCGCCGGCGCGATCACCGGACCGGACCGGGGCTATCACATGGAGTGGGTCTGCCAGGACGAGGCGATGGCGCAGACGCTGCGCCGGACGCTGGAGCACAGCGGCATCCCCGGCATTGTGTACCAGCGGCGGGGCCGCACCGTGGTCTGCCTGAAAAACGCGCAGCACATCGCGGACGCCCTCGCCCTGATGGGCGCGGCGCGGGCGCGCATGGCCCTGGAGGACATCCGCATCCGCCGGCAGACCCGCGGCAACATCAACCGCGCCAACAACTGCGACGAGCACAATGACCAGCGCATGATCGACGCCAGCGAGCGGCAGGTGCGGGACATCGTGCTGATCTCGGTGGAGCGCGGCCTGTTCACCCTGCCGCCGGAGCTGCAGCAGCTGGCGCAGGCGCGCCTGGAGCACCCGGAGATGGGCCTGCAGCAGCTGGGACAGCAGCTGACACCGCCGCTGAGCAAGAGCGGCGTCAACAGCCGGATGCGCCGCCTCACCCGCGTGGCTGAGGAGGTGCGGCAGCGGCTGGAGAAAGGAGGAAATGCCCGTGGTACGGCTGAGCATTCGGGAGGAAGCGCTGAAGGGCTGGCAGATGCGGGACGCGCAGGAGATCGTCTCCCTGGCGGAGAAGTTCCGCTCCCGGCTGATGATCGCCCGGGGCGCGTCGCTGGTGAACGCCCGCTCCCTGCTGGGGCTGGTGTCCCTGGCGAAGATGGAGGGCGAGCCGGTGATTGAGGCCGAGGGCGAGGACGAGGAGGAGGCCGCCTGGGCCCTGTGGCGGCTGATCGAGGAGCCGCAGGAGTCCGCCTGAGCCCGCGCCGCCGGTGAATGACGGAATCCCATGAAAGCAAAATCAATCAAAATACAGGAAAGGAAGATGCCCCATGACCCCCATCACCCCGCAGGATCTCGCCCGGTGGTCCGCCGCCTACCGCTCCAGCCCGGAGCGCCGCCTGGCCACCCTGGCCCTGTCCCAGAGCGACCTGAAGGCTGTCGCCTTCGCGCCCGACGCGGCCAATGCGATGCATCAGGTCTTCTCCCTGGAGGTGCCCACCCTGCCGGTCACCAACCAGAAGCATTCCGGCCGCTGCTGGCTCTTCGCCGCGGCGAACGTGCTGCGGGAGAAGATCGCGAAGGAGCTGAACCTGGAGCAGTTCGAGCTGTCCCAGTCCTACCTGGCCTTCTGGGACAAGTTTGAGCGGGCGAATTACTTCCTTGACGCAATGATTTCCCTGGCGGAGCGGCCCACCAACGACCGCACCGTCGCCTTTGTGCTGCAGACCGGCGTGCACGACGGCGGCCAGTGGGATATGTTCGCCAATATTGTTGAGAAATACGGCGTGGTGCCCAAGGACGCCTTCGACGAGACCTGGCAGTCCTCCAATTCCCGCGCGATGAACTACGTGCTGAACCGCGCGCTGAAGGCCGCCGCCGTGAAGCTGCGCGCCCTGTGCCGCGAGGGCGCCCCCGCGGAGCAGATCGACGCGGAGAAGAAGGCGGTGCTGGGCCGGGTGTACGGCTTCCTGTGCTCCTGCTACGGCGAGCCGCCGCGCACGTTCGACTTCGCCTGCACCGATAAGGACAGGGTCTTCCACGCCGAGCGCGGCCTGACCCCGCAGGCCTTCGCGGAGAAGTATGTGATGGACCTTGTCCGCGGCGCGGTCAGCTGCATCCACGCGCCGACCGCCGACAAGCCCTACCACCGCACCTTCACCATCGCCCAGCTGGGCAATGTGGCCGGCGGCCGCGCGGTGAAGCACCTGAACCTGCCCATGGAGGAGCTGAAGGCTGCCATCATCCGGCAGCTGCAGGACGGCCGCATCGTGTGGTTCGGCAGCGACGTGGGCCACGACGGCGAGCGGCAGGCGGGCATCTGGGACGACAAGTGCTTCGAGCTGGAGCTGCTCAGCGGCCTCGACCTGGGCATCAGCAAGGCGGACGCGCTGGATTACGGCTTCGCGGCGATGAACCACGCCATGTGCCTGACCGGCGTGGATCTGGTAGACGGCAGGCCGGTGAAGTGGAAGATCGAGAACAGCTGGGGCGACGAGAGCGGCCGCAAGGGCTACTACATCTGCTCCGACAGCTGGTTCGATCAGTACGTCTTCCAGGCCGCGATTGACCGCGCCTACCTGGGCGAGCTGGCCGCGCTGGCGGATCAGGCGCCCATCGAGCTGGCCCCGTGGGATCCCATGGGCACGCTGGCCGACTGACAGGCCAAAGCGCCCGCCGCTCCGGGCCAGACCGGGACGGCGGGCTTTCACGTTGGAAAAGGGAGGCGGGGCCGGTGAAGGATCTGCTGATCCGTTCGCTGACGGTGGACTGGACGGAGGTGGCCGAGGACTCCTACCTGCGGGAGATCCCTGCGCTGCGGGGGCTGGAGCACTTGGCCTTCCGCCGACCGGTCACCTTTTTCGCCGGGGAGAACGGCTCCGGCAAGTCCACCCTGCTGGAGGCCATCGCGGTGGCGTACGGCTTCAACGCGGAGGGCGGCAGCAGGAATTTCCACTTCAGCACCTACGAGGACGTGTCCGAGCTGGGCGAGGCGGTGCACTTCGTCCGCGGAACCGTGAAGCCGGGGGCGGGGTACTTTTTCCGCGCGGAGAGCTTCTTCAACGTGGCCACGGCCATTGTGGAGCGCTACAACGACGGCGCCCAGCCGGATTATCATCAGCGATCCCACGGGGAGAGCTTTCTGGAATACATGAGCCGCTCCGGCCGCCCGGGCCTGTATCTGATGGACGAGCCGGAGGCCGCCCTGTCCGCGCAGCGGCAGCTGACCCTGCTCTGCCACATCGCCCAGCGGGCCGCGGCCGGCTCCCAGTTCATCATCGCCACCCACTCGCCGATCCTGCTGGCCGTGCCGGACGCGGAGATCCTCGAATTCTCCGAAAGCGGCATCCATCCCTGCGCCTGGCGCGACACGGAGAGCTACCGGGTGACGAAGCTCTTCCTCGACAACCCGGAGCGCATGCTGCAGCGGCTGCTGGAGGAGTGAGGGGGCGCAATTTCCCCCTTGCAATTTCGCCGCCGCCCTGCTACAATATGGCTGCAAGCGTTGATGGGGACAAGTAGCGCGGCGAGACCCTGACAGAGAGCGCCCGGGTGGTGGAAGGGCGCAGGGACGCGGCGTGAATACACCCCGGAGCTGTCCTCCGAACCGGCACGGCCGCAGTAGGCGGGACCGGGTGCGCCCGATACAGCGCAGGCGAGGGATGCTGCGGCATCCGAAGCAGAGGTGGTACCACGATTCGCTCCATCGTCCTCTGTTCCCCATGCGGGAACGGGGGCGATTTTCATTGTCAGCCCTGCGCTGACAGCATAGGGCTCTCCCCCGGGGAGAGAAAGGAGGCATTCCATGGGAATCTATGAGGAACTGCAGGCCCGCGGGCTGATTGCCCAGGTGACCGACGAGAAGGAGATCCGCGAGCTGATCAATGGCGGCGGCGCGCGCTTCTACATCGGCTTCGACCCCACGGCGGATTCCCTGCACGTGGGCCACTTCATGGCGCTGTGCCTGATGAAGCGGCTGCAGATGGCGGGCAACAAGCCCGTGGTGCTGCTGGGCGGCGGCACCGGCTACATCGGCGACCCCACCGGCCGCACCGACATGCGCGCGATGATGACCCCCGAGACCATCGAGCACAACTGCGAGTGCTTCAAGAAGCAGATCAGCCGCTTCATCGAGTTCGGCGAGGACAAGGCCATCGCGGTCAACAACGCGGACTGGCTGCTGAAGCTGAACTATGTGGAGCTGCTGCGCGAGGTCGGCCCGCACTTCTCCGTCAACAATATGCTGCGCGCCGAGTGCTACAAGCAGCGGATGGAGCGCGGCCTGTCCTTCCTGGAATTCAACTACATGATCATGCAGAGCTACGACTTCCTCTACCTGCATGAGCACTACGGCGTCAACATGCAGTTCGGCGGCGACGACCAGTGGAGCAACATGCTGGGCGGCACCGAGCTGATCCGCCGCAAGCTGGGCCACGACGCCTTCGCCATGACCATCACCCTGCTGCTCAACAGCGAGGGCAAGAAGATGGGCAAGACGCAGAAGGGCGCGCTCTGGCTGGATCCGGAGAAGACTTCCCCCTTCGAGTTCTACCAGTACTGGCGGAACATCGACGACGCCGACGTGATGAACTGCCTCCGCATGCTGACCTTCCTCCCGCTGGAGGAGATCGAGGAGATGGAGCACTGGGACGGCAGCCGCATCAACGAGAAGAAGCAGATCCTGGCCTGGCAGCTGACCGCGCTGGTGCACGGCGAGGCGGAGGCCGACAAGGCCCGCGATGTCAGCGCGTCGCTGTTCTCCGGCGCCGGCCATGACGAGAACATGCCCTCCACCACCCTCTCCGCCGACGAGGTGCCCGAGGGCGGCATCGAGCTGCTGAGCCTGATGGTGCGCTGCGGCCTGACCGCCAGCCGCTCCGAGGCCCGCCGCCTCGTGCAGCAGGGCGGCGTCGCCCTGAACGGCGAGAAGGTCACGGACATCGCCGCGGTCTGCCAGGCGGATCAGCTCCGCGAGGGCCTCGTCATCCGCAAGGGCAAGAAAATCTTCCACAAGGCGCTGCTGGGGGAATAAGATCCTGTATCCATAACCCGGAAACAGCCGCAAAACCAATCCGAACGGCAGCCCGGACTGTGTTTGGTCCAAACCGCAAACAGGCTGTGCGTCAGCGTGCCTTCATGGCGTCGCCGGCTCACAGCCTGTTTTGTTATCCGGGGTTTTCGTGTGCACTGGTTCGCGCTGCCGGCCGCCGCCGCAATTGCAGGCCGGCTTCCTCTGTCGGCTTCCTCTGTCAATGAAGAAACGAAGGCTGGCCGTGCCGTGATTATTCTGCATACGCCAATTGCAGCACAGGTTCGTTCTCGTACAGAGGCTGAATAATGATTCTGCCCTGTGTATCCCCGATTCCAAATAAATTGTCCTCAAGCGAGAGAATCACCAGATATCCGGCCTCGTTCGGCGTCGAAAAAGGAGAGATGCCGTCAGGGAATGCGACGGATTCCCCCCTTTCATCGATCAGCAGGTATTCCTCATATACGTCATACCATTCCATATCGTCATCGTAAAACGCTTTGACCACAATCGCATAGCCATTCCGGAAATCCTCATAGATACCGTCATATTGGCATGGAATCACCGTTTCCCCCGAGGTACGGTCGCAGAATCCCCATTGTTCATCCTCGCAGACCGCAACCAGTTTTGCTTCATTGTCTGTGAAAAACGAGATGGATTCAAATCTCGGTTCGCAAAAACAGCGGCTCTGTTTATCGAAGAACCCATACAAATTGTGATCACCCATATCGCGCAGCACGATGACGAGGTCCGCCCGATCCTCATAATCGTCCGAACAATCCAGCAGAATCCAGTCGTTTTCCAGGAGCTTGTTTCCGTTCTCATCCAGGATGTTGCCGAACACATAGCCGAGGTAGTCGCCGTCCTCATTGTCATAATACGGCTCCCCGATTACAGAGAGCCCGGTGACGGGTTTCGCATCCATATCTTCCGCAGACGCATATGCAGCTGCACTGACACACATCACAATGCACATCAGTAATGCGAAGATTTGCTTTTTCATCATCACAATTTCCTCCCTGTCATCTGGTGAGCACAGGTATCAATCTGTCCCGCCGCGCCGCACCTTTGTCCTGCGCGCTCATCCGCTTTCATCATACTCCGTTTCCATGCTCCGGTCAAGCAGGTGATCCCGCAGCCGGTCGGACTGCACCCACGCCCGCGCGTTCCCAAGACCTCGCGGCGGAGGCGCGATTTTTGCATGGTTCGTTTACGGCTTCGCCACAGATGGATCGCCGGCTGAACGGGCGAACAAAAAGCGCGTGGAAGCGCATCCCATCGCTTCCCCGCTCTTTTTCGCTTTCCTTATTCCGCCTCCCGGCTGAAGCTGATCCACTGGTCCACCTCGTCCGGGAGGGGCGGCTCGAAGCGGCTGAGACACTTCTGCAGCAGGCCCTCGTCCACGAAGTAGACGTCCGCGCCGCCGGCGGCATTGCGCTTCTCGGCGTTGCGGCGAATCTGCCCGATCGGCGTGTCCAGGTACCACCAGCGGAAGGGGATGCCCGCGCCGCGCAGCGTCTCCGAGACCTCGCGCCGGTTCTGCTGCGACCAGAAGCCCCAGTCCAGCACCACGTTTGCGCCGGCCCGGGCGATCTCCACGGCCTTGCGCAGCAGCAGGGCGTTGACAGCCCGGGAGAATTCGTCGAAGCGGTCCGAGGACAGGGGATCCGGCCACAGGCGCGTGAACTCATCGGTGGAGAGGATCACCGCGTTCTCCTCCCGTGCCAGACGGCGGGCCAGCGTCGACTTGCCGCTGCAGATCATGCCGCAGAGGCATTCAATCCGTGCTTCCATCGTGCTCCTCCTCCCCGTTCCGCAGCAGAATCGGCGCGGACCAGGCCTCGTAGCGGACGCCGCCGATCTCGGTGCGCGCGTGCAGCCGGTATTCGCCTGCCGGGGCCATCGTCCCGTCCGCCAGGCGGCCGTTCCAGACCACGGTGGTGGCGGTGGGATCCTGCTGCTCCGGCCGGCTGGGTTCATCGGTCATCAGACGGCGGACCACGGCGCCTTCCGCGTCCTCCACGGTCACGGTCAGGGCGCAGGGCAGGCTGTGGGCGACGGCGGCGACGGCCTCCCCGCCCCGGTCGGGCGTAAACTCCGCGGCGGCGGTGATGGCCAGCTCCGGATCCCCCTCGCTGGCCGGCACGCACACCACGCAGGAGGCCGCGATGGCCACCTCGCCCCCGTCCAGCGTCAGCACCTGCACCAGGGCATAGCCGGAGGGCGGATCCTCGGCCTCGCCGGGCCGGAGCACGATCACGCGATCGCGAAGGCCCGGGCTCAGCAGGCCGGGGGTGTCGCCCCACGCGCCGAAGCGCTCCTCATCGTCGAACTGCACGGCGGCGTGGTCGAAATCCCAGCGCCCGCCCCGCTGCAGCACCACCTGGTAGCCCACGCGCACGGGCCGCGTGACCGTGAAGCTCAGCGCCAGGCCCGCGTCCTCGGCGGTGAGCAGATTGCCCTCAAAGTGCAGCCCGCGCAGGGCATCGCCGCGCTCACCGCCGGCGGCGGGGCTGCAGCGGAACACGGGGAAGTCGTCCTCCTCCGGGTAGGTCTGCACGGTGGAGGCCCCGTGCTGCTGGCGGAGGAAGCGCTTCAGCTCGCTGAGCGTGATCTCCCCGTCGCCGTTGGTGTCCGCGGCGCGGCCATTGCCGGCGGAAAGCCCGCGCTGCAGTGCGCCGGAAAAGTAGCCCGCGCCGTTCAGCCGCGTCTGCGTGCCCTCGTAGCCGGACCAGAACCAGCTCTCCTCCGCGCCGCCGGAGGAGCAGATCACCTTGTAATCGGGCCCGGCGAAGAGGTTGTCGAAGGGCGCCGGAACGCCCTTGCCGATCATCGCGCCGGAATGGCAGGCGTCGATCAGCAGCACCTTCACACCGGGCACGCGGTCGAGCATCTCCCGGAGCTGCGCCGCGGTGAGGCCCTCCTCATGCGTGCCGTCGGAGAGCAGCAGCGTCATGGCGGCGTTGTCGTCGCCCGGGCTCCACCGGCCGTGGGTGCTGATGTAGAAATAGCTGACATCCTCCGCCCGCGCGCCGCGGAAGGCCTCCGTGATCAGCGCGTCCAGCTCCGCCGCGCCGGAGACGCCCTCCGGCCGCAGGATGAGGCTGGCCGGCTCCTCGCGTCCCTCCCGGAGCACGGCGGCCATCTGCAGCACATTGTTCTGGGAGGAGGGGGCGGTGTCCTCCTCGGTGAGGAAGAGGTCGCAGCCGATCAGCAGGGCCCGGCTGACCCCGTCCGTGCGCGCCGCCGCGGGCCACAGCAGCACCGCCATCAGCAGCGCCAGCATGAGATCGCGCACGCCTCTCCCTCCTTTCATCCCGGCATTCCGGCTCTCCGGCCGTGAAAGCGCATGAAAAGAGTATACGGCTTTCCGCCCGGTTCGTCAACCGAAGGGGCGAACGCGCGGCGGAGGGTACGGCTCAGCTTCCGGGGGAAGGAAACCCTTTTCGAGGCCGAAAAGGGCTTTCCTTCCCCCGGACCCCCATCTTTCCCCAAAGGCCTTTTTTCTTTGGGGAAGGAGTTTTCCCGGCCTTGCGGATGCGCTCCCGACCCTCGCAGACCCATCAGGTCCGGCTGCGCATGCAGACCGTGCAAAAATCCCATTTTCCCAAAGGAAGGCCTTTAAGGAAGGATAGCCGCTTCGCAGTATCCTCCATGAAATGCGTGTCTTGCCCTGCGTCCGCCGTCTGTGAGCGGCGGGTGAATTTCGTGAATAGTCTGTAACATTTTGGCGGGAAAGGTTGCGCGGGGCCGGAAAACATGGCATAATACGCTTGTTCACCCGCGGCGGAAGCGGGTCCGGAAAGGAAGACGACACAATGATGAAGAGATGGATCGCCCTGCTGCTGGCGGCGCTGCTGCTGGCCTCGACGGCCGCGCTGGCCGAGACGCCCGCGCAGGATGTGGTGATGGCCACCGTCAACGGGCATGAGATCATGGCCTCCGCCGTGGTCAGCACCTACGAGAATGTGATCACCTATTACACCCGCCAGGGCTACGACATGACCACCGAGGAGAACATGCAGGCCGCGCGGTGGATCGCCCTGCGCTCCGCGGTGCAGGAGGAGGTCATCGCCCAGAAGGCCGTCGAGCTCGGGCTGGACAAGGTGAGCGATGAGGACATGGCCCGCCTGACCGCCGAGAACGACCAGATGTGGGAGGACGCCATCAAGGCCTATGTCGATGCGCACGTGGGCGAGAACGCCACCGAGGAGGACATCAACGCCGCCCGGACCGAGGCCATCGCCTACTACGAGAGCGCCGGCTACACCATGGACGGCACCCTGCAGGAGAGCGTCACCGCCTTCATCAGCGAGCGCGTGCAGGCCTCCCTGGTGGAGGAGGCGGTCGTCACCGATGAGGACATTGCCGCCCTGTTCAACAGCTACGTGGAGGACGACAAGTCCTACTACGAGGGCAATGTGTTCATGTATGAATACATGACCAACTACTACGGCCAGCAGAGCTACTACATGCCCACCGGCTACCGCGGCGTCACCCACATCCTGCTGAAGGTGGACGAGGACCTGCTCCACACCTATGACGAGCTGGCCGACGCCTATGCCGCCCAGCAGGAGGGCACGGCCGCCGATGGCACCGAGAACACCGAAGCCACCAGCACCGACGTGGCGCCCGTGGTCACCGAGGAGGAAGTCGCCGCCGCCCGGGCCGCGGTCATTGCCTCCGTGCAGCCCACCATTGACGAGATCATGGCGAAGTTCAACGCCGGCACGCCCTTCGCGGAGCTGATCGCGGAATACGGCACCGATCCGGGCATGCAGAGCGAGCCTTACAAGAGCGAGGGCTACGCCGTGCACGCGGACAGCATCGTGTGGGATCCCGCCTTCATCGAGGCTGCCATGTCCATCCCCGAGGTGGGCGGCGTCAGCGAGCCCGCTGTGGGCAGCTACGGCGTGCACATCGTCTACTACCTGCGCGACATCCCCGGCGGCCCGGTGGAGCTGACGGAGGAGATGCAGAACGAGCTGCGCGAAACCCTGATGGCCGAGAAGGAGAACGAGCTGTTCAACGCCGCGATGGCGCAGCTGCTGGGTGAGGCCGAGATCGTCTACACCGAGTACGCCAACGACTGGCGCGAGCCCGAGGAGACCGAAGAGGCCGCGGAGGAGACTGTGGAAGAAACCACTGAGACCATCGAAGCCGTCGAGGAGACCGTGGAAGAGACCGCGGAGGAACCCGCCGAGTAAGGGCGATTCGAGCCGGAGAGCGCAGCAGATGCCTCTCCGGTTTTGCTTTGCCTTTCTGCCGGCCCTGCCGGAAAGACGGAGCATCCTGCATTGCGCGCACGGCTCACAGGCCCGCGGGATCGTCTGCTTGACCGGATCGTGGAAACGGGGTATGATGAGAGCAGGAGGGCGTGCAGAACCAAGGCGCATGACGCGGCGGGACAGATGGATACGGGGAAGGTTGATTGCGACCACCCCGCACTTCTTCTGCGACAGCGAGAACCGGCCTGCGATTGTGGTTTCTGGCGGCGAGCACTATGATCTGCTGCCTGCGTATGATACAGCAAAGGGGGTCAGCATCGATGAGTTCAACCGGGGTCTTGAATAAAGAAGAAATCAAGAATACGAGAACGCTTTCCTGCGCGTTTTGCATCTATGCCTTTGTTTTCGCCATTGCAGCGCACTTGCCGACATATGGTTCCGATCCGAAACACACGAAGTATATTTGGCTTGCGTATTTCATCATGATCTGTTCAACGGTCATCAGCATTTTGCTTGTTCAGACGAAACACAAAAAAGTGTGTCTTGTTGTGCAGTCCATCATCTATGAATTGAATTTGGTTTACATTGCGCTGTCAATTGCAACAACAGAGTTGATTGCTTATGTGCCCCTTCAAATCCTGATTATTTTTCTATGGAGATACCTGATCCCTAACAAGAAGTCAGACAGGATAACCACTGCAGGAACGCTGTATATTCTCAATGCAGTATTGCCTCTGTACATCGTTTTGCATCTGGTTCTTTCCAGTTTCGGAGTAGGCAGTCTGGTATTGCACTTCGTTTACAGACTTGCGTGCGTACTCTCCATTGCATTGTGCCTTTTCATTTCTATACAGTCTGCAGTGTCAGATGCCAAGACAGGTAACGATAAAAACATGCGCAGCGCATTTTATACCAGTTGTCTGCTTACCGTTTGGGTACCAATCATCTTCAATTTGTCAACAAGGGTAATGTTCCGTGATAACATTGGCTTCAGCCTGCTGTCGTTCAGCGACGAGATCCTGAACGCTATCCTGGCCATTGTGCTTTTCTGCCTGACGTGCAAAAACAAACATATCCAAATCCAACTGGCCATTGTCGTGGTATTCATCATATTTGAGTTTGGCAGGATGAGCCTTCTGATGCGTGATGTGACAATTGGGAATCGAAACGCTTTGATCGATTTGCTGTGTCATATTCTGTTTGTAATCATTTGCTTTGTCATCGCGCTGCATGTTAAAGGTGAACTCTCAAGCCGAATGCTGCAAAGGGTATTGTCTGTGTCCGCGATCGCCTTTGTTGTCATCCTTTGCATCCAGCTGCTTTTGACAGGATTCCATGATGATGACTATAGCAGGTATCCTTTATTCTTTGCCTGTTTCTGTCTGAACGGACGCATCACCACTTTGCGACAACCGCGGAATGAAGGCTGAAACGGTTATCGTTCTGCACCTGGACAGAGTCAGGTATGGCGGTTGAGCGCCGTTGCCAGCTGTGTGCAGCTTCCCGACGGCACAAGGCACTGCAGCCGGCTAAGCGAAGCGGTGCACACGAAAACCCAAAACGATAAAACGGGCCGTGAGCCGGCGACGCCATGACGGCGCGCTGACGCACAGCCCGTTTGCAGTTGGGGCCAATTCCGCTGTGAAGATGCGGTTTTGATTGTGATGGGGTCTAAGCCGTCCGGGGGAGCGGCTCTCCGGGCAGCCTTACACCGCTGTCTGCGCCATCTCCGTGCACATCAGCAGGAAGGCGCCGACGCCGTGCAGATCGTTCACGCTGACCGGCCTGCCGCAGTAGAAGGCGTAGTCGCCCACGCCGGTGCCGATGCACACATTGCCGACCAGCACGCGCCCGTCCTCCCAGCCGAGATCGCGGATGACGCCCTCATAGCCGCGGCGGGCGGCGTCGAGGAAGCTCACGGGCAGCACGCCCCGGCGCACGGCGCGGCACAGGCCCGCCACGTACAGGCAGGAGCAGGAGTTCTCCAGCCAGTTGCCGGGCTGATCTCCCTTGTTCACGACCTGATACCAGCGGCCGTCCTCGCTCTGGAAGGGGCACAGGGCCCGCAGCAGGTCGGCGGCGAGCGCCTGCAGCGACGCCTTGCCGTCGCCCTCGGGCAGCTGATCCGCCGCGTCCAGCAGGGCCACCGGCACCCAGCCCATGGAGCGCCCCCAGAATTCCGGCGCGCGGCCGGTCGCCGGGTCGGCCCAGGCGGTCTTGCGGTCGCCGTCCCAGGCGTGGAACCACAGCCCCGTGGCCTCGTCGCGGGTGTGCTTCGCCACCAGCTGCGCCTCCCGCACCACGTCCTCCGCCATGTCCGGCCGGGCATAGCGGCGGGCGTACTCCGCGCATAAGGGCCCGGCCATGTACAGGCCGTCCAGCCAGAGCTGGTTGGGCAGGGTGGTCTTGTGCCACCAGCCGCCCTCCGCGGTGCGCGGGATGTCCCGCACCTCAGCCATCACGCTCTCCAGACACTTTGCGAAGAAGGGGTCGTCGCTCCGATCCATCAGGGGGAAGAGCAGGATGCCCGGCTGGATGTCGTCCAGATCGGCGTGGACGCCGCTCAGAATGCGGCCCTCCGGGTCGAACACGCTGCGCACCCACCGCTCAATGTAGTCCATGTACGCTTCGCGGCCGTTCAGGCGGTATGTGTGCTCCATGCCGCTGAGGAACACGCCCTGATGGTAGTGGAAGCGGCCCTTGGGCGGCAGATCCTCCGGAGCCCAGGTTTGCATCATGGTGTCGCAGGCGGCCTCCGCCCACCGGAGCGGGGAATCGGGTCTCGTCATGACAGCGTTCCTCCTTTGATTGCGCAAATGACTGAACCGGGGGAAGGCCACCCCTTTCTCTGAGAGAAAGGGGCTGTCCTCCCCCCAGTCCCCTCTTCTTCCTGAAAGAGCACTTCAGGGGGCGGCAGCGGGCCTTGTTTCGAAAACAGCATTCGCGGCGGGGCGGCGTTTTCCTGCTATTCGTCCCATTCGCCGTGCAGGCTGCGGCGCAGGCCCTTGGGCATGTGATTCTTCAGCTGGCCATTCACCGCCTTGCCGAAGCCCAGCGGCAGGCCCTGCAGCGACGGCAGCACCCAGCCCTGCACAGGCAGCTCGCAGGGCAGCTGTTCGCCGTTCAGCCAGCGGACGGCCTCGGCCTCGCGCAGCGGCACCCGCGGCAGCTCCGGCGGCGCGGCGGACACGGCCCAGGCGTGATCCGGCTGGAAATACCGCTCCTTCGCCGTGCCCAGGTGCAGCCCGCAGCGCCACACCCGCAGGCCGCGCAGGTCGGGGCAGCCGGGCAGGGATACCAGCGTGCCGCCCCACAGGAAGCACTCCGGCGCCGGCGCGAAGTCCCGCAGCAGCCGCAGCGCGTTCCGGTCCGGCGGCGTCTGGCGGGCGGCGGGCAGGCCGGCGGGCGAGTTCCCTTCGCGCAGGAACAGGGCCGCGAACTGCCCCTCTCCGCGCATCCGGTGGGGATAGCAGGTCAGCATGCCCTCCGGCGCGTCGGCCCCCGGCAGGGAGAAGGGCGCCAGGGCGAAGTCCGGGTGCTGCCGGAGGAAGTGCCGCACATTGCCTTCGTTTTCGATGCCGTTGAGGGTACAGGTGGCGTAGACCAGCCGACCGCCGGGGCGCACCAGCATGGCCGCCGCGTCGAGGATCTCCCGCTGGCGAAGGGCGCAGCCGTCGCGGGCGGCGGGGGACCACTCGGCTCGGGTCTCCGGATGCCGGCGGAACATGCCCTCGCCGGAGCAGGGCGCGTCCACCAGCACCGCGTCGAAGCCGCCGGGCCAGCGCGCCGCCAGCGCCGCCGGCAGCTCGGAGATGACCAGCGTGTTCGTGAGGCCCATGCGCTCCACATTGCGGGAGAGGATCTGCGCGCGCTTCGCCACCGGCTCATTGGCGACCAGCAGCCCCTCGCCGCGCAGCATCGCGCCCAGCTGGGTTGTCTTGCCACCGGGGGCCGCGCACAGGTCGAGCACCCGCTCTCCCGGGCGGACGCCGAGCACAGCCGCGGGCAGCATCGCGCCAGGATCCTGCAGGTACCAGGCCCCTGCCTCGTGCAGCGGCACGGCCCCGGCGCGGGAATCCAGCGGCAGATAGAAGCCGTCCGCCGCCCAGGGCACCGGCTCCAGCGGCGGCAGGCCCGTCTCCGGCTGCTTGAGCGGATTGCGGCGCAGGCCCCGGCAGGGCTCCGCCTCCATCGCGCGCAAAAAAGCCGGCAGTTCGTCTTGCAGCTGCCGGCTCATCTCTTCCACAAAGGCTTCAGGAAGCTGTGTCATCGGTGCTCTCCTTCGCGCGGCGGCGCCGGACTGTCCGCCGCTGCCCGGCTTCCGGGGCGTTGTCGTCGGGATGCCGCCACTTCGGCGGAACATAGGGCCTGTGGAAGGCGTCCTCCTTGCTCAGCTGCTCCGGGCCGCGCCGCGGGATACCGTAGGCGGGCGTGTCGTCGTCCGCGATGCCGGCCATCATCGCCTGCAGCCGCTGCCGCAGACGGGAGGGCTGCCGCTCCACGGCGGGGGCGGGCTCCGGCGGCTCCTCAACGGGAGGCTGCGCGGCGGTCTCGGGGAGGATCGGCGGCCGGGGATGGCGCAGGCGGCGGAAGAAGCTCCTCCACACCTCGATGGGCCGCCAGCGCAGCAGGTACACGGTGATGTCCGCCGCGGTGCCGATGATCAGCAGCACGATGACCAGCGCCTTCCAGTTGGCCGTCAGCCAGCCGCCCAGCCCGTCCGGCGCGTACCACAGCGCCCACAGCTGGGAGGCAATGCCCCGCACCCAGCTGAGCAGGGCACTGAGCACGCCGGTCGCAAAGCCGTTCATCCCGCACCGCCTTTCTGTGTACAGGTTTTCAGGTGTTGAAGCTGAGAAAGAAACCGGTGGTTCGCGTACCGCTGAGTTCAACCCCTCCGCCCTTCGGGCACCTCCCCTGATCGGGGAGGCAAGCTTTCGTGCCCCCCTGGCTCCCCGATCAGGGGAGCTGTCGCCGCCAGGCGACTGAGGGGTTGCTCTTGGGGCTGCGGGCGGAACTGGTGATTCTCCCATCGTCAGGCGGCGAGATTTACTCGCTGATCGTCACCTGGACCGTCGCGGGGGTCATCACGATCTCGAAGGACTCGCCGTCGGGGCTGTTGACCGTGCAGTTGAGCGGCAGCTCGTAGGTGCCGGGGCCCAAGCCGGTGACGTCGCAGCTGAGGCCGAGCATGCTGGAGCGCAGGCCGCCCAGGGACAGGAACGCGCCCTGCACCATCACGTCCGCCGTGTAGGAGGACAGGACGATGCGCTGGCCGGCGCTCTGGCTGGTGACCGCAATGCGGATGCCGGGGAAGCTGCGCGTGGCGATGACCGGGCCGATCTCCACGGCGACGGTGACGCTGTCCGGGTTCAGATAGACCAGCTCCGAGGGGACGCGAATCTTGATTTTCTTGTTCACGGAGGAGGACAGGCCGCTGACGTCCAGGGTGCTGTCCGGGTAGAGGACGTCCAGGCCCTCCAGCGCCGCGGCCTGGGCGGCCACGGTGACCTGGGCCGGGGTGATCGTGACGGCCTTCACCTCGTAGCCCTCCGCGGGCGTGCCGATGACCATGCCCACATCGCTGAGGCCGATCGTCTTGGCCGGGTAGAGATCCTGCTCGACGACCACGCGGCCCGAGGCGCTCTCGGTGCTGGCGATCTCCAGCAGCGCGCTCTCCACGTTGTTGCCCTCGCTGTCCACCAGGCGGAAGGGCAGGGAGGTTCGGGCCGTACCCTCGCGCAGCTTCACGGTGGAGAGATCCAGCGTGACCTCGGCGCGGACAATGCTCTCCACCAGGCTCTTCGGCCCGCTGACCGTGATGATGGAGGGATCCGCCTTCGGCACGGTGTGATACCAGCCGCTGTCCAGCTCGCCGGTCAGATTGACCTGCACGGGCACGCGGTAGCTGCTCTCGTACTCCTCCACCTCCACATGCACCGTGGAGGGCTCCACGCTGGACACATTGCCGTAGGTCGTGCTGTTGGTGAACATCACCGTCAGCTCCTGCGGGCCGGCGCTGTGCACGCGGCTCAGGTCGATGCGCAGATTGTAATCGGAGACGGAGGCATCCTCATATTTCAGCTGGGGCACGTCCACCCGCATGGTGACGTTGTTCAGCTGGTCGGTGAGATCGTTCACGACGATGAAGCCGTTGCGCTTGATGGTCTGGTCGCCGATCTCGCTGATGGTCGCGGTGGTGAAGACCTTCTCGCGGGTCAGCTTCTCGTCCTGGGAGATCAGCGCGGCCCAGAGGACCAGCGCCATCGCGAGGGAGAGCAGCTTGAAGCCCCAGTTGTTCGTCAGGGCTTCCCACAGGGCCTTCAGCACCACGACAAGGCGGCGGCGCTTCGGGGCCTCCGGAGCGGGGGTGTTGCTCATTCCTCCACCTCCTTTTTGCGCAGGAGGTCGCGCGCCATGGTGTGCAGGCTGCGGCGGCGCGGCTCCGTGGCGGCTTCCAGCACCGTGCGGAGGGAACGGCTGTCCATATGGCGGGTCAGCCTGCCGCCCCGGGCGACGGACATGATGCCGGTCTCCTCGGAGACGATCAGGGCGATGGCGTCGGTGCTCTCGCTGACGCCCAGGGCCGCCCGGTGGCGGGTGCCCAGCTCACGGCTGACGGTCGGGTTCTCGGTGAGGTTCAGGATGCAGGCGCCCGCCACCACGCGGGTGTCGCGGATGATCACCGCCCCGTCGTGCAGGGGGGTGTTGGGCTCGAAGATGTTCTCCAGCAGCGGGGCGGAGACGCGGCCGTCGATGGCGGTGCCGGTCTGGATGATGTCCTGCAGGCCGGTCTTCTGCTCGATGACGATCAGCGCGCCCACACGGCGGCGGCTCAGGTCGTTCATGCACTGGATGATCTCGGAGATCATGTGCTCGCGCTCCTCGGCGCCGTCGGCCTGCCGCCCCGAGGCGAGCAGGGTGCCGCGGCCCAGCTGCTCCAGCGCCTTGCGCAGCTCCGGCTGGAAGAGGATCACCAGCACCACCGCGCCATTGTTGATGACGGTCATCAGCAGCCAGTTGAGGGCGGTCAGGCCCAGCAGGGTGCTCACGCCGGTGACGACCAGCAGGGCGATGAGGCCCTTCAGCACGGCGCTGCCGCGGGTCTGGCGCATCAGCATGATGACTTCATAAATAATGACCGCCACGATCAAAATGTCCACCACATCCCGGGGGGAGATCCGGTGGGTCACATTCCAAGCGGCGGTCTGGATCATCTGCCAGATGTTCGTCAAAGCCCTGCCTCCGTTGCTGCAGCCAGTGGGAAAACGGGAATACCGACGCCTGCCGCACAGACAGGGCGTCATTCATGATTATACAACATTCCCCGCGTCAGGTGAACCGGTTTTTCAGAATTTTTACGAAAAGTTTTCCGAATGATTTCAAAGGCGGAGCCGGGGAAGGTGGAGGAGCTGGCGGAGTTGGAGGAGCTGGCGGAGCTGGGGGAAGGGGCACCCCTTTCTCTGAGAGAAAGCGGTTCCCCTTCCCCCAGGCCCCCATCCTCTCCGGAAAGAGCATCCTTGGGGCCGGGCAGGATGATGATCACAGAAAAAACGCCCCGGCAGCGCGGGGCGGGGTGGGGAAGGGAAGATCAGTTGAAGAGCCAGTCGTTAGCGTCGAGAATAAACATAGCTGACATTGTTGTCCTTGCAATAACGCTCGGCGTAGCTGCCGCGGGCAACTGTAACCGTAAGAGAAGGGCAAGAATCAAAGGCAAGTTTCCCAATACTGGAGATACTATCTGGTATCGTCACTCTCGTCAAGAAACGACATTGCCAAAATGCGCGTTCTCCTATACTCTTCACGCTATTTGGGATTGTTACTTTAGTTAAGTTATAGCAGTTTTCAAATGCCGAATCTCCGATTGCAGTAATGCCCTGCGGGATCGAGAATACCTTATCGCCGAGCCCTTCAGGATAGCAAACGAGCCTATTCGTTGATTTCTCATAGAGTACACCGCCAATTGCTTCAAAATAGGGGTTCTTCCACGAGACCTCAATACGGTATAAGATATTGCATCTGCGGAATGGATTCCCAACCATTTCCTTTACGCTTTCCGGAATGGTTATGCTGGTCAGTTTGTTGCAACTGCTAAACGCACCATTGCCAAGACTGATCACGCCATTTGAGATCGTTATACTGGTCAGACTTTCACATAAGTCGAAGGCCAATTTTTCGATACTGGTGACACTGCCTGGAATGGTAACGCTAATGAGACCACAACCAGCGAATGCTGAATCCTCAATACAAGTCACACTGTCTGGTATAGTTACATCAGTCAGGTTTCTGCAATAAGCAAAAGCATAACTGCCAATGGAGGTGATTCCTTGAGGTATGGAAAAGCTTTTGGCGTTTGATCCCGCTGGATAACATACAAGCTTACTCGTACTATTTTCATACAGTATTCCATTTTTGGTCCCGAAATATGAGTTCTTGGATGACACGTCGATCTGTTTAAGTGCTTGACAATTGCAGAATGGGTTTTTACCCATGTGCTTAACACTGCTCGGTATTGTCACGCTTGTCAAATCTGTGCACAAATTGAAAGCTTGGTCCCCAATGCTGGTAACACTGCTCGGAATTGTGATGCTCCTCAGAGCAACACATGTACTAAACGCCTTGGCTCCGATACTGATGACGCTGCTTGGAATTGTGATACTTGGAATCTTAATGCAACCAAAAAACGAATAGTCGCCAATTTTCGTGACACTGTCAGGAATTGAAACACTGGTTAGATTTTTGCAATAGTTAAATGCATTCCTGCCGATCACTACAGTCCCTTGGGGGATTTCATACTTTTTTGCAGTTAATGCTTTGGGATAGCAAATGAGAGTTTTTGTGGCCTTCTCAAAAAGCACACCATTCTTGACATAAAAATATGGGTTTTTAGATGAAACAGTGATCTGTTTCAGATTATCGCAAGAGGCAAATGGATTTCCTCCCATTTCTCTTATACTTTCCGGGATTGTTACACTCGTCAGTTTACTTAAAATCCCAAATATGTCATCGCCAAGGCTCGTAACCTTTTTCTTGTTCAATGTATCAGGAATGGTTAGTTTCTCTGCGTTTCCCCGATACTTGATGATCCTCACCGTGCCGTTTGGCAGCACTTCGTATTCATAATCACCCGTTCGCAGCGTATCGCTGTCTGCCTGCGCAAAGCCGCACAGGCTGGCCACCAACATCACGACCAGCAGAACGCAAAAACACTTCTTCATGGATACAGCCTCCTTATTTGGAACCTGCATCAATTGTACTACATTCAATGATAAAACACAACATTGGTTTTGATTTCCTGCATTGAATGTGTCATTTTTGTATACTGTCTTTTAACGTAAGATGAACTTTCTTCAGTCAATACAACACCTCACCCAAAAGGGTGTTCTTTTGGAATAGGATAGGGGTTTGGGGGAAGGGAATGACCTTTTCTTTTGAAGAAAAGGTCTTCCCTTCCCCCAAAAGCTCGCCTTTCTCCCAGCCCCCCTCACTCAAACTGCGCCGTGTACAGCTTCCTGTAGAACCCGTCGCGGGCCATGAGCTGGCGGTGGGTGCCCTGCTCGACGACGTCGCCGTCGTTCATGACGAGGATGTTGTCGGCGTTCTCGATCGTGGAGAGGCGGTGGGCGATGACGAAGCAGGTGCGGCCGCGCATCAGCTCCCGCATGGCGCGCTGGATCTCCCGCTCGGTGGAGGTGTCCACATTGGAGGTCGCCTCGTCCAGGATCAGCATCGGCGCGTCGTAGAGCATGGCGCGGGCAATGGTCAGCAGCTGCTTCTGGCCCTTGGAGATATTGCCGCCATCCTCGGAGATCACGGTCTGATAGCCGTCGGGCAGGCGCATGATGAAGGGATGGATGTGGGCGGCCTTGGCGGCGGCGGCCACCTCCTCCATTGTGGCGTTCTCCTTGCCGTAGGCGATGTTGTCGAAGATCGTGCCCTCGAACACCCAGGTGTCCTGCAGCACCATCGCGTAGGCGCTGCGGACGCTCCGGCGGGCGGTCTCGCGGATGTCGTGCCCGTCAATGGTGATCCGCCCGCGATCCACGTCATAGAAGCGCATCAGCAGGTTGATGATCGTCGTCTTGCCCGCGCCGGTGGGGCCGACAATGGCGGTCAGCTTGCCCGCCTCGGCGTGCAGCGACAGATCATGGATGATCTCCCTGGACGGATCATAACCGAAGGCCACGTGCTCCATGCGGACATCGCCGCGCACATCGCGCAGCACCGCCGCGCCCTCCGCGTCCGCGCTCTCCTCGGCCTCGTCCAGCAGGGTGAACACGCGCTCCGCCGCGGCCAGGGCGGAGAACAGCTCGTTGACGATCTCCGCGATCGCGTTGATCGGGCCGGCAAACTTGCGCGAATAGAGCACGAAGGAGGAAATGCTGCCCAGCTGAATGCCGCCGCGCATGTACATCACCGCGCCCAGCAGCACAATCAGGCTCAGGCTCAGGTTGTTGATGGAGCCCATGGTGGGGCCGATCGTGACGCCGTAGTGCTCCGCGTCGGCATAGGCGTCCGCGGCGCTGTGGTTGATGGCGTCGAAGCGCTCGGCCACCTTGTCCTCGTAGGCGTAGGCCAGAATGGTCTTCTGCCCGGAGAGCATCTCCTCCACAAAGCCGTTCAGGGTGCCGTAGCTGCGGGAGCGCTTCGCATAGCGCGGCTGCGTCCGCTTGCGCATCCAGGCCGTGTAGCCGATGGCCACCGGCACGGTGATCAGGGTCACCGCGGAGAGCGGCAGGGAGATGCTCACCATCATCACCAGGGAGCCGACCACGGTCACCGTGCTGGTCAGGATCTGCACCACGTCCGTGGCCATGCAGGTGGAGATCACGTCGATGTCGTAGGAGACGCGGCTGATGATGTCGCCGGCCTGATGGGTGTCGAAGTAGCCCACGGGCAGGCGCATCAGCTTGTCGAACACGCGCTGCCGCATCTGCAGCGCCATCCGCTTGCTGACGTTCAACATGATGCAGCCGATGGCGATGCCCAGGAGGGAGGAGGAGAGATAGCAGGCCAGCATCAGGCCCGCGTCGTGGTTGACCTTGGCGAAGTCGACCTTGCCCTTGCCCGCCGCTGCCGCGTTGATCGCGGAGCCGGCCAGGTTCGGCCCCCACAGGGAGAGCACGTTGCTGATGAGGCTGAGGATGCACACCGCCAGAATCACCCAGCGGTAGGGGCCGAGGAAGGAGAGCAGCCGGCGGGCGGTGCCGCGGGTGTCCTTGGGCTTGCGCATCACGGTGTCGCGCCGGGCCATTCAGCTCACCTCCCCCATCTGCGTCTCATAGATGTCGCGGTATACCGGGCAGCGCTCCAGCAGCTCCTCATGGGTGCCCAGGCCGATGGCCTCGCCCTCGTGCAGCACGAGGATCTGATCCAGCGCGAGGATGGAGGAGACGCGCTGGGCGATGACCACCGCGGTGCTGGCGCTGTGGTGCTCGCGGATCGCCTTGCGCAGGGCCGCGTCCGTGCGGTAGTCCAGCGCGGAGGAGGAATCGTCCAGGATCAGGATCTCCGGGTGGGCCGCCAGGGCGCGGGTGATGAGCAGGCGCTGCTTCTGGCCGCCGGAGAAGTTCGCGCCGTGGATGGCGGCCTCGTGGTCGTAGCCGTCGGCGTACTCCTCCACAAAGCCGCTGGCCATCGCGTCCCGGGCGGCGAGGCGCAGGGCGTCCTCGCTGACGTCGCGGCCGAAGACCACATTCTCGCGGATCGTGTCGGCGAAGATCACGTCGTTCTGGAACACCACGCCGAACTTGCGGTGCAGGCTGTCCCGGTCATAGGCGCGCACATCGCGGCCGTCGACGAAGACATGGCCCTGCTGCGGGTCGTAAAAGCGCATCAGCAGGTTGACGATGCTGGTCTTGCCGCTGCCGGTGGCGCCGATAATGCCCAGCGAGCCGCCCCGGGGCACGGAGAAGCTGATGTCGCGCAGGCATTGCCGCCGGCCCTCGCCGAGGAAGCGGCTGCCGTCGTCCTGGCCGTCGGCGCTGTCCGCGTCATAGCTGAAGGTGACGTGGTCGAAGATCAGCATGTCCCCGGTGGCGGGGTGGGCGGTCTCCGCCTCGGGCAGGGGCGTCAGATCCTCGGGCGTGTCGACGACCTCCGCGATGCGATTGGCAGAGGCGTTCGCCTTGGAGAGCATCATGAAGATGCGGTTCAGGCCCATGATGCCCATCAGGATCATGTTGAAATAGGTCAGGAAGGCGAGAATGACGCCGGGCTCGATGTCGCCGCTGTTCACCCGCCGCGCGCCGATGAGCACCACCAGCGTCAGGCCCACGTTCAGGAAGAGGGTGACCAGCGGGCCGGGCAGGGACATGATGATGCTGGCGCGGATCTCCTTGCGCGCGGTGTCGCGGTTCGCCTCGCCGTAGCGGCGCATCTCGAAGGGCTCCTTGCTGAGGGCCTTCACCACGCGGATGCCGGTGATGTTCTCCCGCATGATGCGCACGATGGTGTCCAGGGCGCGCTGCACCTGATCGTACAGGGGGATGCCCTTCATCGAGACGAAGACCACCAGCGCGATCATCACCGGCGCCATCACGCACAGGATCAGCGCCAGCCCCGTGTCCATGGTCAGGGTGATGATGATGCCGCCAAAGAGCATGATCGGCGCGCGGATGCCCATGGTCTGGATCATGCGGACGAAGTTCTGCACATTGTAGGTGTCGCTGGTCATCCGGGAGATCAGCGAGGGCAGACCGACCCGGTCCATCTGTCGCCCGGACAGGCGCAGCGCGGTCTGGAACAGGTCGCGGCGGATCGCGAAGGTGGTCTCCTTGGACACCCGCACGCTGAGCCGGTTCGCGTTCACGTTGAGGAAGCGGGTGAGCAGCGTCAGCCCCAGCATGGCCAGGCCCCACAGCAGCACCGGCCAGACGTTCTCCGCCGCCGGCACCACCCGGTCCAGTATATGCTCCATCACATAGGGGATCAGCAGCTCCGTCCCGGTGCCCAGCAGCTTGACCAGCATCACGCCGGCGATGTACCACCGGTACTTCCGCGCATACCGCAGAATCAGTCTCATGTCATCCCTCCGCCCCGGCGAATCGAAAAAAGCAATACGAGGCATTATACCACAATTTGCCTGAAACGCGCCATGGGGTGGGATGGATTATTTTGGAAGGGCCGGACGAGGCTGGGGGAAGGAAACCTTTTTCCGGGCGGAAAAAGGCTTCCCTTCCCCCGGACCCCTATTTTTCTAAAAAGGCTTTTCTGCGGGCGAGAGGGAATTTCAGGTCAAGAATTTGCCCGCTGCCGGAGGAAAGCGAAGGTGCAGCGGGAATGGGAAAGCATTTGCTGCAGGAGATGGGGAGAAAATGACCGATGCTGATTTGACAGGAAGCGCAGCGAAAGCATATAATAAAACGCTCAGACCTGCGCCGAGGATACCGGCGCGGCAAGAAAGGAAGATGATCCATGAATAACAAATCAGGCTGCGGAACCCTGATCGCCGTCTGCGTCGTCCTGCTGATCCTGCTGATGAGCATGGGCAGCTGCGGCAAAAACAGCAGCTCCTCGGGCAGCTACACCCGGCGGACGCAGACCCAGTCCAACCCGATCCGCGACAGGGATCCCGAGTTCTACGACTACCTGGAGGACCGCTACAACAGGATGACCCAAAACAAATGAGTGGAGAATAGAGCCCATGTAACGCCCCCCACACGCACAAAACCCCCTCCGGCTCATCACCGGAGGGGTCTTTTCGGTCTCTTAAGCTATTCTTACGCCTTGGCGCCGGCCATCGCGGCGATTTCCGCGGCCAGGTCGTCCTTGCGCTTTTCGATGCCCTCACCGCGCTCGAAGCGGGCGAAGCGCAGGATGCGGACGGGGCTGCCGGCCTTCTTGGCGATCTCGGCCATGAGGCCCTTGATGTCCTTGTCGCTGTCCTTCACGAACGCCTGGTCCAGCAGGACGACTTCCTTGTAGTACTTCTCGATCTGGCCGTCCACGATGCGGTCGACGATCTTCTCGGGCTTGCCGCTCTCGATGGCCTTGGCCCGCTGGATCTCACGTTCGCGCTCCAGCTTCTCGGTGTCGACTTCCTCGCGGCTGACAGCCTCGGGCTTGGCCGCGGCGATCTGCAGGGCCACGTCGTGCGCGAAGGCAGCGATGTCGGCGTTGTCACGGCCGGCCTCGTCGGTGCCGATTTCCACCAGCACGCCGACCTTGCCGCCCATGTGGATGTAGGCGGACACGACGCCCTCGGTCTTGTAGCGGACGAAGCGGCGCACGGAGATCTTCTCGCCGATGGCCACGGTCGCTTCGCTGACCAGGTCGGAGATGGTCTTGGAGGGATCGTCGACGAAGGGCTGCGCCATCAGGGCATCCACGTCGGCGGGATCGCACTTGGCGATGTGCTTGGCCACGTTGTTGGCGAAGGCCAGGAAGTTGTCGGTCTTGGCGACGAAGTCGGTCTCGCAGTTGACTTCCACCAGCACGCCGGTGCAGCCGCACTCGGTGACGTAGCTGGTCACGACGCCCTCAGCGGCGACGCGGCCGGCCTTCTTGGCGGCCTGGGCCAGTCCCTTTTCGCGCAGCCAGTCGATGGCCTTTTCCATATCGCCGTCGGAAGCCAGCAGGGCCTTCTTGCAGTCCATCATGCCGGCGTTGGTGCGCTCGCGCAGATCCTTGACCATCGCAGCGGTAACCTGAGCCATATCAATCATTCCTCTCTTTTCACATTTCGGGAACGGGGCGGGATGATTCCGCCTTCTTATTCGGCCTTTTCGGCGTCGTTCTGCTCGCCCTGACGGCCTTCCAGCACGGCGTCGGCCATCTTGCCGGCGATCAGCTTGACCGCGCGGATGGCGTCGTCATTGCCGGGGATGACATAGTCGATCTCGTCCGGGTCGCAGTTGGTGTCCACGATGCCCACGATCGGGATGCCCAGCTTGCGGGCCTCGCTCACGGCGATGTGCTCCTTGCGGGGATCCACGACGAACATGCAGCCCGGCAGGCCCTTCATCTCACGGATGCCGCCCAGGTTGGCTTCCAGCTTTTCGCGCTCGGCCACCAGCTTGGCGACTTCCTTCTTGGGCAGCACCTCGAACTTGCCGTCGCGCTCCATCTTGTCGATGGTGTTCAGGCGGTTGATGCGGGTGCGGATCGTGCGGAAGTTGGTCAGCATGCCGCCCAGCCAGCGGTTGTTGACGTAGAACATGTTGCAGCGCTTGGCCTCGGACTCGATGGACTCCTGGGCCTGCTTCTTGGTGCCGACGAA
>CAMNHF010000008.1 GCA_946538975.1 uncultured Clostridia bacterium
CGGAGGACTACAGCGGGAGCGGCATCAGGCGGCAGGAGTTCATGCGCGCATGGAACCACAGCCGGAACCATCCGCACCTGTCCGTGGAACAAATGGAAGAGGACGGCTTTGAGATTGAAGACCCGCAGCTGCCTTTGGAAGAAAGCGTGATCGGGCAGCAACAGGTGGAACAGTTCATGGCCACACTGACAGAGAAGGATAAACAGATTCTGCAGATGCGGATGCAGGGCCGCACGATGCAGGAGATTGCGGACGCAGTGGGCTACAGCACAGCCAGCGCAGTGCACAAGCGCATCGCCCGGATCGCGGAGCAGTTCGAGGCCTTTACCAATCCGCCGCAGGAAGACACCGCACGTCCATAACGGCACTTGTTCAAAAAAGTCTGAAAAAAGTTTTGGACGCAGGAAAAAAACAGGCGTGCTGATGCCATTGAATTATGAAAGAGGACATGCAATCCAAAAACACTGAGAAGGATTTCAGCCAGACACCATACAGGGAATCCGATGCCACCGGTGAAAACGCCGGTGGTTTTTGCATGCTCTTACAAAAACCGGCTGGCGCATGGACAGCCGGCATTGAAAGGAGGGAAACACATGGCCCACGACTATGAAAGAACGCGGCAGAAGTTGGAGCGTACGGAAGCGCAGCTGCTGAAGGCCATCGAGATGCGGCGGAAACTGGAAGCCCAGTTGAAGGCGCTGCGGGAGAAGGAGGAGATCGACCGGCTGTGCTCCCGCGGGGAGATGTTGGAAATGTATCTGCGGGAACCGCAGCTGCTGACCAACGCGGGGATCGCCATCCTGCTGGAAACTGCGTTCGGCATGGATGCGGTGCAGTCGCAGCTGGCCGAGCTGCTTTCCGCAAAGCACGGACAGAATGCGATGATGGCAGAAGCAGATGATCCCGAAGCGGATGAAGGCGCCGGCAGCATCATCGGGTAACATCTGTTAGCGGATCAGGTAATCATTCCTGATTCGGAACAACGCATCACCGTGAGCGAATCACCCCGAACAACATATCATCAACCAGATGCAGGGCACCCTTCCATGCGGGGCAGTCCTGCGTCTTTTCTCTTGTTTCTCACGAGGAGTGACACAACCATCCTATGAATCAACGCGACCAACACGACCAGCACAACTGCAACAACACTATTGAACAGGAAGCCACGATCAGGCAGCAGCTTGAGCAGGCCAGGGACCGGGAACATTTCCTTCATCAACAGCGGCAGATCTTCCTGCACGAGCAGGCTCAGCTTAATCGGAAGAAGCGGAACCATCGGATCTTCACCCGGGGCGGGATGCTGGAGGCGTTTCTGCAGCGGCCGCTGCTCCTGACGGATGACCAGGTGTACCGGCTGCTGCAGACGGCGTTCAACACGCGGGAGGTGAAGGACATGGAGAGCCAGTTGCTTTCGGAGGCAGAGCACGATCACTGCAGGGACAAGGCAGAGAACATCGCGGATGACGGCACCATTGACGGATCGGACTGAACGGTCTGTCTTTTTTTCTTGTCCCTGCACAGGGCGCAATTATCCACCGGTCCCGGTGGAAATTGCGCTCTGCGAGGCTCGCTCCGGCATAGCCTCCGCGTGAGATGAAGTTTCCACGGAAACTTCATCATCAGGGGCAGGCCCCTGCGCCGGCAAGCCGGCTACCCCGTGAAAGCGCAGTCCCTTTCGTGACTGCATCATGACACGCATGCACAACACCATGACACATTACAAGGAAGTGACACGAACATATCCTGTCCCCATTTCAGTATCAGATACCGGCAGCGGAGCAAGGGCCAGTCCGCTGTGGCCGGTGCCGCCTACCAGAGCGGTGAGAAGCTGTTCAGCGAGTATGACAGCAAGATAAAGAACTACCGCTACAAAGCCCGTGAGGTGCTGGCGAAGGGAATCCTCCTGCCGCCGAACGCACCCCGATCCTACGCCGACCGGCAGATCCTGTGGAACGCGGTCGAGGCCGCCGAGAAGCAGTGGAACAGCCAGCTGGCCCGGGGCATCGTGATCGCCCTGCCGAGGGAGCTTCCGCCGGAACAGTATGAAGAACTGATCCGCGAATACTGCCGGCAGCAGTTTGTCTCCCGAGGCATGATCGCCGACTATGCCATCCACGACAAGGGCGACGGCAATCCCCATGCCCACATCATGCTGACCCTCCGGGCCATGGACGAGGAAGGCAACTGGCTGCCGAAGAGCCGCAAAGTATACGCGACCGATGAACGCGGCGAGCGCATCCACCTTCCCTCCGGCGAATGGAAGAGCTACAAGGTGAAGACCACCGACTGGGACGACCACGGCAACGCAGAGATCTGGCGGTCTGCCTGGGCGGAGATCGTGAATCGTTACCTGGAAAGAAACGGCAGCCCCGAACGGATCGACCTCCGCTCCTACGCCCGGCAGGGGAAAGAGATCGCGCCCACAGTCCATCTCGGCCCGGCCGTCGCCCACATGGAGAAGAAGGGAAGACGGACACAGATCGGCGATTACAACCGGCAGGTCATCGCTCACAACAAACAGATGACCCGCCTGAAGGAAGCGCTGGCCGACATCGGCAGCCGCATCGCCGAAGCCGTGGACAAGCTGAAAACGTTCAAGGCTCTGGAGAAGCAGGCGCCGAGCATCTATGACTACGTATCCCAGTTTATCCGGATGCGGAAGGAAGGCCGTGCGGACTGGCCGAAGGGCGCGAAACAGAAAGCCGCCGTCAGCGACGCGAAGTTCGCCGCGGATGTGCTGCGGTGGATGACGGAGCATCAGGTGCAGAGTTTGGCAGAGTACAAGGCTTTTGTCGCAGACCGGCAGGAGTCATTCAATCGTCTGGCTGCTATTGGGAGGGAAGTCACGAAAACCGAAACGGCCATCAGGCACCTCGCGGCATATGAGAAGCTGCTGCCAATTCATCAGCAGAGCAAGCGCGGATTCAAACGCACAAAAGAAAAGTTCGCCGCAGAACACCGGGACGAACTGGCTGCTTTCACAAAAGCATTCCGCTACATGAAAGCGAACGGGCTGACTGCCGGTGATATGGAACGACTCGTGCAAGAGAAGAAACGCCTGCTTGCCGAACGGGAGTCGATTCGTAAAGCACTGCTGGCGGAGGGCATTGATCCGGAATTCATCGGAAGGATCAATTACTGCATCCGGACCGTGAGGGAGTCCGGCGAGACCATGGAACAGCCGGAGCGTGCGCAGCAACAGATTCGTGAGCCGTTGGACAAAGAACATGGGCGAACGAAAGAAGCGAAGCCCCGGAGGAGAGATCAGCCGGATGTACGATAGATCAGATCAGATATATCCGTATTTGATTCATTCTGTATTTTATCTATCTGTATTTAATTGCATGCGATTTTCCTACGTAGGTTTTCCCAATGTTGGAAAACCCTACATAGGATTATCCAACATTGGAAAACCGCATACAGGCGAAACACATCGCCCCTTACACGAAAAAGGAGAACTGCCAACATGTCAAAGCACTACACCCTGAACGAACTCGACCAGATCACCACAACCAACCTCTCCGCCTGCTGGCTCCCGGAGCTGACAGTCCGGGAAGTCATCCACGGCACCACCTACATTGTCACCGGCAGCTATGAGGGTCACGAGCTCTTCACCCGAAAGCTGGAACGGATCATGACGAAAGAATTTACAAGTGATACAACTGAATTGAACGAAAACGACGCAAGCCACACTGCAAACAGCACCAACCCGGAGGAAGAAGATCATGACAGAAATCCAGAACTGTGATATACTGAACCCGACCAATCCAGTTTCGACAGATGCCCCGGCAGAAAAGGAGGAAGACACCATGTCAGGGGCAAAGATCACAGCACTCTACTGCAGGCTTTCCCAGGAGGATGAACGTCTCGGGGAATCCCTGTCCATCGAACATCAGAAAGAGATTCTGCTGCAGTACGCCAGGGAGCATCGCTTCCCCAATCCCACCTTCTTCGTGGACGACGGCTACAGCGGCACCAACTTCGACCGGCCCGGCTTCCAGAAGATGCTGGCGGAGATCGAGGCGGGCCGTGTGGGCATCCTGCTCACGAAAGACCTCTCCCGCCTGGGGCGCAACTCGGCCATGGTCGGCCTGTACACGACCTATACCTTCCCGCAGAACGGCGTCCGGTACATTGCCATCAACGACGGCTTCGACACGTCGGATCAGTTCAGCCTGAACAACGACATGGCCGGGATCCGCAACTGGTTCAACGAGTTCTTCGCCCGCGATACCAGCCGGAAGATCCGGGCCGTCAACAAGGCCAAAGGCGAACGGGGCGTTCCACTGACCGTGAACGCGCCCTACGGATACATGAAGGACCCGGCTGATCCGAAGCACTGGATCGTAGACCCGGAGGCTGCGGCTATTGTGAAGCGGATCTTCAGCATGTGCATGGAGGGCCGGGGGCCGAGCCAGATCGCGACCCAGCTGACGAACGAGCGCGTCCTGAACCCCTCCGCCTACAAGTGCCGAAAGGGAACTCCCGGATCGGGAAGGCAGCCGGAAGATCCATATTGCTGGAGCAGCGGCACGGTGGTGCGGATTCTGGAGCGGCGGGAATACACCGGCTGCACCGTGAACTTCCGCACCTATACCAATTCCATCTGGGACAGAAAGCAGCGGAGAAATCCTCCGGAGAAGCAGCTGGTGTTCCCGGACACGCACGAGGCAATCATCGAGGAGGACGTGTTCGAGCGGGTACAGGCAATCCGGCAGAAGCGCCACAGGCGGACGAAGACGGGCATCAGCACGATGTTTTCCGGGCTGGTGTACTGCGCGGACTGCGGCGCACGGATGCACTACAACGCCAAGGGAAACGGACGGGAGGACCAGGCGTTCTTTGAGTGCAGCACCTACCACAAGCGCAAGGGCGACTGCAGCGGACATTACATCCGCGAAGCCGTGCTCAGTCAGATGGTTCTGAAGCACATTCAGGCCGTGACTGGCTTCATCCTCTTCCACGAAAACCACTTCCGGCGGGTGATGCATGAGCAGCACGAAGCCCGTAGCCAGGAAGAGATCCGGAGCCTGCGGAAGCAACTGGAACGTGCCGAAAAGCGGATTGCCGAGCTGAAGCGGCTGTTCATGAAGACCTACGAGGACAACGCCGCCGGCCGGTTAAATGATGAGCGCTACGAGATGCTCAGCACCGCCTACGAGACCGAGCAGAAACAGCTGGAAGTGGAAGTCATGCGGATCGGGGAAACGATCTCCAGGCAGGAGCAGCAGGCCGAGTCCCTGGAGCAGTTCATCCGGCGGATCAAGAGCCGCGCGATGGAAATCGACCATCTGGACGGCACGATCCTGCACGAACTGATTGAGCGGATCGAGGTCGGCGCGCCCGACAAGAGCAGCGGCCGCCGGGTACAGCACATCCACATCAGGTACGCCGGTGTCGGCTTCATCCCGATCCACGAGCTGACGGAAAGAGAAACGGCGTGACCGCGATCGCGCCGAAAGCCTTGTGAACACTGGGTTTTCGAGAGAAACAAGGGCTGATTTTGGAATAATACTTGCTTATGTATATCGTACATTCCGAAAAGGCCGTTTTGGGGCAGGAGTGATCTTTCACGATGCATGTGAAATCCGACACGTTCATGCGCATCCTGCAGTGCGGTCCGACCAGCAGCAATTTCCTGCGGTGCAGGCGGCCGCGCAGGCCCTCCCCCGCCATCTTGCTTTCCCTGCTGTTTTCCTGTATAATACAGCTGTTCTCATCCGAGGAGGGGAAAGCGTATGAAAAAATGCATCTTTCTGCTGACGCTGATGCTGGCGCTGGCTGCCTTGAGCCGGGCGGCGGCGGATCTGCCCGTGCTGGTCAGTGACGGCCGGCCCGTCGGCACCCTGTTTTGCTATTCCACCATTGAGGACGGCAGCCTGTTCGTCGGCGGCGGAGACGTGCGCACGGACCAGCTGCCCACCGTGCGCGCCGGCGGAAAGGAGCTGACGGTGCTGCTCTGCAACCGCCAGCCGGACACCGGGCTGGTGCTCCTGGTCACCGAGCCTGCCGGGGACACCGCCGCTGCTGAGGTGCTGCCGCAGGCCGCCGCGGGCGATCTCGTGCGCGTCACAGGCCTGGACGCCAACGGCAGCGAGTGCTCCGCCGAGGTCACCGCCGCGGCCCCGGTCACCATCGGTGACTGGCAGGGCTTCACCGTCAGCGCCGTCCCCGGCCTGCTGCCCGGCGCGGTGGTCACGGACGCCCAGGGACGGGTGGCCGCCGTCATCTCCGCCGCCTGGTCGGAGAATCCGGGCCGCTATCTGGCCTGGGCGCCGCAGGGGATCGTCGAAGCCTTCGTGCGGCAAGAGGGCGGCAGCGTCGGCTTTGAGGACATCACCGCGCCAGCGGCCGCCTTCACCCTCAGCGCGGAGGACGGCGTGCTGCACCTCCATCTGGACGGCGAGGATCCGGGCGACCTGTACATGATCGTCGCCGATCTGGCGAACTACTACGAATCCCGCGTGAACATCCGCAACGGGGACTTTGCCGCGCAGTATCCGGTGACCCCCGGCGCGACCTACGCCTGCTACCTGCGCCACAGGGACGACCCTGAAATGACCGAGGCGGACTTCGCGAATCCCGACAGCCTCTGGACAGCGCCCGCGGCCGGCGTCTTCACCGCCTATGATTACGCGGAGAAGGACGTCTGGGTCACCGCCGCCGCGCCGGACGCCGCCTTTGCGGACACCGAGCCGGTTCCCGACAGCGGCGCGCCCACGGTGTACGCCATCGAGGACGGGACGGTGAAGGTCTGGGTTCAGGCCACCTCCACCTATTCCGTCGTGGAGGAAGCCAGTGTGAACACCGTGTTCGTCCTCACCTCCCCCGCGGGCTGCCATTACAACGCCCTGGGCACCTTCACCTTCATGCCCTCCCTGGCCGGCGGCGACAGCTGGCACCTGGACATCACCTCGCTGTTCGAGGATGCGCTGGCCTTCGACGATCTGGAGCCCGGCGCGTGGAACCTCTCCTGGTATTTCGAGGGAGAGAAGGCCGGCAGCGCGGACTTCACCATGGAGCCGGGCGAGGCGGACAGCAGCGCCAAGGTGGCCCGCGTCGGCGTGCCGCTGCGGCACTTCACCGCGAAGGCCATGGGCGACGGCCGCGTCATGCTCGACTATTCGGAATGGGCGCTGCCCGAGGGGCTCAGCGGCAGCGCGTACTGGGATGTCACCGCCGGCTACGGCTGGAATCAGCAGCTGGTCAGCTACCGCATCGAGCCGGAGCGCTTCAGCGGCTATCTGCCCTCGATCCCCGGCGAGCGCATGATGATCTGGGTGACCCTGATGGAGCCGGATACCATCGCCCCCCTCTGCACCGAAAGCAACGGCGTCACCATCAACGTGCCCAGCGCCAATAAGCTGACCCGCTTCGGCTACCGCGAGGAGGACGTGTGGGTCACGATGACCGGCGGCACCTATGAGGCCACGGAGCAGATCCCCGCGCAGCCCGTCACCCTCAGCGGCCTGCAGGCGGGGCAGCACCTCTATCTGCAGATCACCTCCCTGTACGAGACGCCCGTGGACGTTGAGGACGTGCTGATCTACGTCATCACCGATCCCCAGGGCTTCTCCCTGCCGGAGATGACCGGCTACCTCTACATGGGCGGCCTGAACCCGGACGTCTGGAACATGGACATCACCGAGGACTTCCAGTACATGCTGGAAAATACCATGCAGCACGGCAGCGCCGTCGGCACCTGGCACATCCGCTGGTACTACGGCGGCGAGCTGGCGGGCGAGGTGGACTTTGACGTCGGCATCTGACCGGCCGGTCGGGCGGTTCGCGCCCAGCCCCTCGGGGGAGATGCACCTCGGCAATCTGCTGTGCGCGATGCTCAGCTACCTGTCCGTCCGCAGCCAGGGCGGCCGCTTCCTGCTGCGCATCGAGGATGTGGATCTCCCCCGCTGCCCCGCACACCGGTCGCGGCAGTGCATCGACGACCTCAAGCGCTTCGGCTTCCGCTGGGACGAGCCGCCCCTGTGGCAGAGCGAGCGTACGGCGTTCTATCAGCGGCTGCTGGACGGCTTGACCATGCGCGGCCTCATCTACCCCTGCTTCTGCACCCGGGCGCAGCTCCAGCGCGAGGCCGCCCCGAACGAGGGCGACACGCAGTGGATCTACCCCGGCACCTGCAGATCCCTGCGGCCCGCGGAGGTGAGCCGCCTGCTGCGCCTGCGCCGTCCCGCCCTGCGGCTGCGCGTGCCGGAGCGGGTGTACAGCTTCCGGGACCTGCTCTGCGGGGAGGTCAGCGAGGAATTGCAGCGCGGCTGCGGCGACTTCGTACTGCGGCGCTCGGACGGGCTGTTCGGCTATCAGCTGGCGGCCGTCGCGGACGACGCGGCCAGCGGCGTCACCGAGGTGGTGCGCGGCCGGGACATCCTCACCGCCACGCCCCGGCAGCTGTACCTGCAGGAGCTGCTCGGCTGCCCGCGGCCCGTCTATGCGCACATCCCGCTGCTGGTCGACGCCGGCGGCCGGCGCCTCGCCAAGCGCGACCGCGACATCGGCCTGAGCGTCCTTGTGCGGCGCTGCTCGCCGGAGGAGATTCTCGGCCTGCTGGCTGCCGCCTGCGGGCTGCTGGAGGAGGCGCGGCCCGTCACGCTGGAACAGCTGATCCCGCTGTTCTCCTGGGAGAAGGTACGCCGCCGGACGGAAGGCCCGCCGGAGCGCGGCGTGCTGCGGCTGCCGCCCATCGCCGGGAGCGGATCGGCGCCGCAGGGAAAGGAGCTTCCATGAACGATACCATCGCCGCCATCGCCACAGCCCCCGGCGAGGGCGGTGTCAGCATTGTGCGCATCAGCGGCCCCGAGGCCGAGAACGTGCTGATGCGCGTTTTTCTGCCGAAGAAAAAGAACCCGTGGCCGCTGGAGAGCCACCGGATGACCTATGGCCGCGCCGTCGACGGGGCCGAGGCCATCGACGAGTGCATGGCCGTGCTGATGCGCGCGCCCCGCAGCTATACCCGCGAGGACGTGGCGGAGCTGCAGCTGCACGGCGGCGTGGCGGTCTGCCAGCGGGCCCTCCAGGCCTGCCTGCGCGCGGGCTGCCGTCTGGCCGAGCCGGGCGAATTCACCCGCCGCGCCTTTGAGAACGGCCGCCTCGATCTGAGCCAGGCCGAGGCCGTGATGGGCCTCATCGCCGCCCGGGGCGAACAGGCCCGGCAGGCGGCGCTGCGCCAGCTGGACGGCGGCGCGTCCTCCTTCATCCGCCGCGCGGCAGACGAGTTGTATCAGCTGCAGGCCGCCCTCGCCGCCTGCATCGACTACCCGGAGGAGATCACCGAGGAGGAGGCCCTCAGCGGCCTGCGCCCCCGCATGCTGGCCCTGGCGGACACCCTCGCGGCCGCCGCCGACGAGCGCGCCGCCCACATCCTTGCAGACGGCCTGACCGTGGCCCTGTGCGGCCGGCCCAATGTGGGCAAGTCCAGCCTGCTCAACGCCCTGCTGCGGGAGGAGCGGGCCATTGTCACCGCCGTGCCGGGCACCACCCGCGACATCGTGCGCGGTGAGATCACCCTGAACGGCTGCCCGATCCGTCTGGCGGACACCGCGGGCCTGCGCGACACCGGCGACGAGGTGGAGGCCGTCGGCGTGCGTCTGGCAAAGAAGGCCGCCGCGGAGAGCGACTGTGTGCTCCTCGTGCTGGACGGCCATCTCCCGCTGACCCCGGAGGACGAGGCCCTCCTGCGCGGCATCCCCTCGGAAGGCCGCGACGTCATCGTGCTGCTGAACAAGGCCGATCTGCCGGCCGCCTTCCCCGCGGAGGGCCTGCCCCTGCCGGAGGGCACCGCCTGCCTGCGCGTCTCCGCCCGCCAGCCGGACAGCCTCGGCCCACTCAAAGAGGCCCTCGCCCGCCGCGCCGCCGTCAGCGATCGTCTGGCCCTCACGCAGCCCCGCCATGTGGAGGCCGCCCGCCGCGCCGCCGAACACCTGCGCGCCGCTGCCGCCGCCATGGACATCGCCGTCGACCTCGCCTCGGTGGATCTCTCCGCCGCCCAAAGCGAGCTGGCGTCCATCACCGGCGATCAGGTGGAGGAAAGCCTGCTGGACGCCGTGTTTTCACGGTTCTGCGTGGGGAAATGATGCGAATTCTCCTGTGAATCAAGGCTCCGGTGGCATTTTCAAGCAAATGAAGGGGGACAGACCATGCCGGCCTGTCCCCCTTTGTTTTGTCGTGAAAGCGATTCAGGATTCCGTCAGAAGCTCGAGATGCCGTGGCTGTTGATCATGCCGTCCAGCTTCTTGCCGGCGCGGCAGAAGGGGCAGTCGTGGGAGTTCCAGGTCTCGTAATCCTGCAGATCGCCCCGGCGGGTGTAGATGCTGGTGATCGGGAAGCCCTCGCACTCCTCCGTGCAGCAGAAAATCGCGCTGATGCCCACCGGGATGCCGCTGTAGTAGCGGACGGCCTCCACGGCGGCCTGCACGGTGTAGCCCGTGGTCACCGACGCGGCCAGGATCAGCACATGCTTGCCCACGATCATGGGGGCGGTGTTGTCGCGGAAGATCAGCTGGCTGCCGGAGGTGTGCTCCGGGGTGACGATGTAGATCGTGCGGTGGGCGTTCATGTTCATATAGCCCGCCTGGGACAGCTCGCTGGCCATGCACGCGCCGATCACCTCGGTGCCGTCCAGGCAGAGGATCGTGTCGATGATCGTCGAGGTCTGGTACTTGCCGCAGAGGATCGACGCGGCCTTGCGGGCCTCCGACAGGCGGTGCTTCGTCATCGTCAGATCCACATAATAGTTGGTATGGCTGTGGCTGGTGGCGAAGTGGCCGCGGGCAACGCGCAGCGGCAGATTGCCCTGCAGATTCGGATATTCCATGAGCTGAATCGCCATATGAAATCCCTCCCGGTGCTTGATAGCCACATTATACACGGAAATGCGCCTTTTGACAAGGTTTTCGCGAAGCACGCCCAGAATGCCCCGAATGGCCTTTTCGGAAGAATAGGGGGCCTGGGGGGAAGGGAACTCTTTTCCCTCGGAAAAGGGTTCTCTTCCCCCCAGCTCAACAATCTGAACGCACGCAGAAAAGCGGAGGCCGCAGTTATCGCGAGCCTCCGCATTGGTTCATGCTCAGGTCTGATCTGTCTTGTACTGCTTGTGGTAGTAGGAGTAGTAGCGCTCCGAGCGGTAGTAGTAGCGGCGGTTGGAGAAGCTGCGCAGCTCCACGTTGTTCAGCACCACACCCAGCACCTTGCAGCCGGTGCGCTCAATGTTGTGCTTGATCTCGTTGACCTCGTTGCAGCTGCCGCGGTTATAGCTGACGACGATGATCTCGCCGTCGCAGTGGCGGGCAATCTCCAGCGCGTCCACGATCACGCCGGCCGGGGGCGTATCCACCAGCACCAGGTCGAAGTTGGCCCGGGCGAAGTCCATCAGCTCCTGCATGCGCGGGGAGTTCAGCAGCTGCAGGGAGCTGTTCAGCTCGCGGCCCACGGGGATGAAGTAGGCCCGCTCCAGGTTCGTGGAGTACACGATGTCCTGCAGGTCGCACATGCCGGCGAGGTAGTGGGCCACGCCCATGGGCTGCTCGTCCGTGAAGTGCAGGTGATACCGCGCCGCGATGGAGGAGCGCCGCAGGTCCATGTCGATCAGCAGCACCCGCTTCTGCAGGGTGGACAGGGTGCGCAGCAGGTTGACGGAGATGTAGGATTTTCCCTCGCCGGCGAAGCGGCTGGTCACCGCGACCACCCGGATGTCCGGGCCGCAGTAGGACAGGTTCGTGGCCAGCGTGTTCAGCGCCTCGTTGCAGGCGTAATCCAGCTCGGGCAGGGAGCCGATTTCAAGGTGATTCATCATTTGCCTCCGTTTCGCTTGCTGTGGGAGGAGCTGGAATGGCTGGAATGGCCGGAATGCGAATGGCCGGAGCCGGACTGATGCCGGGAGTTGCCGGGACGGCGGTTCTTGTCCTGCAGCGGCACCACGGCCAGGATCGGCAGGTTCGTGATCCGCGTGATGTCATCCGGCGTGCGCGGACGGTTGTCCAGCAGGAAGGTCGCCACAATGACCGCCACCGCCAGCAGCGCGCCGACCAGCAGGCCGATGATCAGGATCACGGTCTTGCTGCGGCCCGTCGCCACCGCGGGCCGGAGCGCGGAGGAGAACAGGCTCGGCTCCCGCGAGTCCATGGTGTCCACGATGAACTTCTGTCCCGCCGCGGCGTAGGCGTTGGCGATCCGCTGGGCCTGATCGGGGTCCGGGTCCGTGTAGGTGATGTAGAGCAGGCGCGTGCTGGTGGGCGTGGTGATGGACAGGTTGCCCTGCAGCCGCCCGTTGGTGTATTCCTTCCCCAGGCCCAGATTCTCGCGCACCATCTCGTGCACTTCCCAGGTCTTGTAGACCTCCTTGTAGTCCGGTGCCAGCGCGGCGCCGATCTGCAGGTCGGAAAGGTTGATGGCGGAATTGTTGTTGCTCATGATGTAGAGCTTCGAGGTCGCCGCGTAGGTGGGCACGCGGATGTACCACGCGTACACGCCCGCGATCAGCGCGCCGATGACGGCGGCCAGCACGACGTACTGGATCTTGCCGATCACCTGCCAGAAGAGCGCGATCAGATCCACCTGCGCCTCGTCTTCCTGCACTTCCACGGTCTGCTCGGGCTGGCCGGCCCGCACCAGCGCGCGGCTGAGCAGCTCGGTAACCGTCTCATCCCCTGCGCCCTGTGCGCCATAGGAGGACGGCAGCTTTGTCTCCTGATTCGCCATGTTCATGTTCCTTCCCTGTCAGGTCAGTTGTATCGGTTGAAGAAGATGGAGATCACCTGCTGGCGCAGCTTTTCCTCGTCGGGGCGGAATTCCATGTAGCCGCTCCGGCCCACGTTGTAGCTGCCCTCGCCGGTCACCTGGAAGTCATTCCAGTGGAAGGTGCTCGCCTTGTACAGGGTGTTGATCAGCAGCCCCCGGGACATGTCCGTGTACATGTGCGGCGCCAGCCGGTCGTAGAGCGTCTCCGCGAAGGATTCGCTGGCGGACAGCTTCCGCACCGCCGCATCCAGCGCCACATCCATGTAGGAGCGCTGCCGGGCGAGGCGGTTCGTGTTCAGGCTGCCGGTGACCGTCTTGCGGGCCCGCAGATAGCGCTCCGCCTGCTCCCCGTGCAGCGTCAGCGTCGCGCCCTTGGTGAAGGCCGGATCCACCGCGGTCAGATCGTCCTCGATGGTCACCGTGATGCCGCCGAGGATGTCGTTGAGCACCACAATGCCGTTCATGTCCAGCACGATCACGTGGTCGATGGGGATGTTCTGCAGCAGATTGCTCACCGCCCAGACCGTGTTCTCCGTGCACTCGGCTTCCTGCTTGCCGTAGGAGTGGGACAGGGCCAGCTGCATCACGCGCACGCCGGTCTTGTTGCCCAGCACACCGTAGATCTGCACGGGCGTCATCGTGTCGCGGTCCAGCTGCAGGGGCGTCACGGTCTCATGCTGGCGGTCGATGGAGAGCACCAGCAGGAAATCCGCCTGGCCGCCGCTGCGGTTCGTCCGGTTCTCCGCGTTGATGTCGCTCTTGTCGATGCCCACGATGAGCAGATTCTCCAGCTCATGCTCCCGGTAGGCGTAGGTCACGCCGCCCTCCTCCAGGGTCAGCGACGGGGCGAAGCGCTCGCTCAGGTCGCCGTGGGCCTCCTCCGGCGCCGGCCCCTCGATCGCGTTGCCCACAAACCAGATGATCAGGATGACAGCCGCGAAGGCTGCCACGGCAATAACCGCGGTCAGCGCTCCGGTCCGCCGGGTCTGCGGGCGCTTTCCGCTCGGATGAAGATGCTGCATACCGTCCCCCTTGCGTGTCCGGTCACGCGGCGATGTTTATACAAAATAATTATATCGGTTTGCCGCCGGAAAGTCAATCTTTTATGCCAAGATGGGCAGAGTAAAGATGGAAGTATGGGCTACTGCTCAGTGTATGGGGGAAGGAAACCCTTTTCGTGGCCGAAAAGGGCTTTCCTTCCCCCATGCCCCTATCCTTCCGAAAAGGCCATTCTTTGGGGAAAGGGGGTTTTGACGATGCATGTGCAGCTGGGCGCGTTCATGCGCGGCAACGGCGGCGGAGTGTTTACCGCACCAGACGGAAGTCGTAGAGCGTCGTTCCCGCCGAGGCGTGCAGCGCGCGCTGCTCGGCGGCCAGGCGGAGCGCCTCGGTGCGCAGGCCCTCGTCCTGCAGATGAGCAGCCTCCGCCCAGCCGAAGGGCGCGGCATCCTCCGTCAGATAGCGTAAATCCGCGTAGATCACCGCCTGCGGGTTCTCCCCCACCATGCGGTTGATGTGGCGCACCTGGTCCATCGCGGCGATGCGGACCGGTGCGATCAGCATGAGCACAGCCCAGGCCGCCGCCAGGCCCAGCGCCAGCCCGTGGCCGACGCGCCGGGACGTCTGCCAGCACTTCAGCGCGGTGCACGCCGTGGCCGCCATCATGGCGCAGAACCACCACAGCCCCGCCAGCCGCGGAACTGTCAGCCCGCGGGCGGCGATGTGGCGGAACAGCGGCAGGAAGCTCCAGATGAGCTGCCCCGCGTTCAGCGCCATGCTGGCCGTGCCCACCCAGCGCACCGCCTTCGTGTGATCCGTCCGCTGCAGCGGGAAGACAATCAGCAGCAGCACAATGGAAGAGGCCACCGCGGTCATGGACCGGCTCAGCGCGTAGGCCGCCGTGCTGCCGGGCGCGTCCGCCGGCTCCGGGATCAGCGCGGCCTCGGCGGTCAGCCAGATGGCCATCGCCAGCGCCACCGCCATCGCAATCACATAAAAGCGCGGCGTCCCCTTGGGCAGGGTCTCCTCCATCTTCACGCGGACGCCGAAGAGGCTGCACAGGGCGGCAATGCTCATCAGGAGCAGGGCGGCGACGGACTCGATCGGCAGGCCGGGCGTGCCGTAGATCGTCCAGCTCCAGGCCAGCAGGCCCGCCAGTGCGAGCATCGCCCAGCCCCAGGGCGAGGGCGAGATCAGCTTCCGCCGATGGCCAATGATCAGCGCCACCGCCATCAGCACCGTCCACGAGGCGGACACGCCAAAGCCGCCGGGCGAATCCGGCCGGTGGGCCAGCTCGCGCCAGAAAAGCACCGCGATCAGCGCCAGGGACAGCCCCAGCGCCATGCGGAGCAGCGACCGCGTGCGCTGATGCCGCTGCTCCTCAAGGTCATTCTGTTTCATCTTGCACCTCCGCAGCCCCCGCCGCGGCGGACCGCGTCAGAAGAGGCCGGAAATCCTGCCGCTGTTGTCCACGTCGATGCTCTCCGCGGCGGGATGGCGCGGCAGACCCGGCATGGCGATGATGTCGCCCGCGAAGGCCACCACAAAGCCCGCGCCCGCGGACAGCCGCACCTGGCGGATCGTCAGGGGGAAGCCCTCCGGCGCGCCCAGCAGCTTCGGCTGATCGGAGAAGGAATACTGCGTCTTGGCGATGCAGACCGGCGCGTTCGCCCAGCCCTCCGCCTCCAGGCTCTTCAGCTGCTTCTCCACGCCCGCGCCGAAGGTGACGCTGCCGGCGTGGTAGATGCGCTTCGCCACGGCGATGATCTTGTCCTTCAGCGGGGCCTCGTCCGGATAGGTGAAGGTCAGGCTGCTGCCGTCGCTGGCGTCCAGGATGCCGCAGACCAGATCGGCCAGCTTCGTCGCGCCCTCGCCGCCCTTCGCCCAGCCGTCGCAGAAGGCGACCGGCAGCCCCTCGGCCTCGCAGGCCGCACGAAGCAGGCTGATCTCCTCCGCCGTGTCGCTGACGAAGTGGTTGATCGCCACCACGCAGGGCAGGTGCCACACGTCGCGGACATGGCTGGCATGGCGCATCAGGTTGCCAAGGCCGGCGCGCAGGTAGTCCAGGCCCTCCCGGTTCAGCTCCTCCTTCGGGCAGCCGCCGTGATGCTTCAGCGCGCGGATCGTGGCCACCAGCACCACGCAGCCGGGCCGCAGCCCGCTCTGGCGGCACTTGATGTCGAGGAATTTCTCCGCGCCCAGGTCCGCGCCGAAGCCGGCCTCGGTCACCACATAGTCCGCCAGGCGCAGGGCCGTGCGGGTCGCGATGACGCTGTTGCAGCCGTGGGCGATGTTCGCGAAGGGGCCGCCGTGAATCAGGCAGGGCGTGCCGTCGATGGTCTGCACCAGGTTGGGCTGCAGGGCGTCCACCAGCAGGGCGGTCATCGCGCCCTCGGCGTGCAGATCGCCGGCGGTGACGGGCTTGCCTTCAAAGGTGCGGGCCACCTGCAGGCGGGCGAGCCGCTTCTTCAGGTCGGCCAGGTCGGAAGCGAGGCAGAACACGGCCATCACCTCGCTGGCGGCCGTGATGTCGAAGCCATCCTCGCGGGGCATGCCGTTGCCCTTGCCGCCCAGGCCGCTGACGATGGCGCGCAGCTGGCGGTCATTGACGTCCATGCAGCGCCGCCACGTCACCTGGCGCGGGTCGATGCCCAGCAGATTGCCCTGCTGAATATGATTGTCCACCATGGCGGCCAGCAGGTTGTTGGCCGAGGTGATGGCGTGCAGGTCGCCGGTGAAGTGCAGGTTGATCTGCTCCATGGGCAGCACCTGGGCGTGGCCGCCGCCCGCCGCGCCGCCCTTCATGCCGAACACCGGGCCGAGGGAGGGCTCCCGCAGGGCGAGCATGGCCTTGCGGCCGTTCTTGCGCATGCCGTCCGCCAGTGCGATGGAGACGGTCGTCTTGCCCTCACCGGCGGGCGTGGGATTGATGGCGGTGACCAGCACCAGCCTGCCAGGCTGCTTCTCCGGCAGCAGGGCCGGGTTCACCTTCGCCATATAGCGTCCGTAGGGGGCCCAGGCGGCCTCCGGGATGCCGGCGGTCTGCGCGATCTCCTGGATCGGCCGGATTGGGGCGGCCTGCGCGATCTCGATATCAGTGGGCATGCGGTTTCCTCCTCTGTGTCCGTGGGGGGTGCTGCCGCCCGGCTGGGCAGGCATGCGGTCATTATAATGGAATTCCGCCCAAAAGGCAAGGAAAAAACCAACATTTCCTTCTTTTTTGCCGTGAAACGTTCGGCAATTCACCCTCTCCCGCCGATCTGTCCGCAAAAGCCGCCGGAATTGCCATGCACGCAAAAGGGATCCCCCGCGAAGGGAGATCCCGGGATGGGATGGGCTCACTTGTTCGTCCACACGTGCTTTGCCTCACTCAGCTGGCCGTAGTACCTGCTGCCGTCGGGCAGGTCAACATAGCTGCGGACCTTGAACCAGTAGTCGGTGTTCGCCTTCAGGTTCTTGAGGGTGGCGGTCAGCGTGCCGGCAGGGATGTTCTTCCACCACTTGTACTCGCCGCCGGTGCCGGCCTCGGTGTAGAAGATCTGGTAGCCGGTCGCGCCGTCGGCCTTGGTCCAGGTGATCGTGATCTGTTTGGTGCCGCCCTTCAGGGTGACAGTGACCTGCGGCTGGATGTACACCCGGATGCCGTCGGAATACTGGCCGTAGGCGCGCCTGCCGTCCGGGAGGTCGATGTAGGCGCGGATCTTGTAATAGTAGGTCGTGTCCGGCTTCAGGCTGTAGTTCGCCACCTGGGCGGTCTTCGCGTTCTTCACCCAGGTGTACTCGCCGCTGCCGGCCACCGTGCGGAACACCTGGTAGCCCGTGCAACCCGCGACGGCGTCCCACTTGAGGAAGGCGCAGTTCGTGTCCTTGCCGGTGACAGTGAAGTTCCCGATCTTGTCCAGGATGTGCACCCGGACCTCATCGGAGTACCCGCCGTACACCTTGACGCCGTACAGCTCTTTATAGGCCCGCACGCGGTAAGCATACGTCATGCCGGGTGTCAGGGAGTAGTTGTTGACCACGGTGGTCGTGCAGTTCTTGATCCATTTCCACGCGCCGCCGTTGTCGCTGCGCCAGAGCTGGTAGCCCGACGCGCCCGACGCGCTGTTCCAGGTGAGGCGGCTGGCGTTGGTGTCCACCGGCCGACCCTGGAGACCGGTAACTGCCGCGGGCTGGTCAACGAAGGGCGCAGTGCCGTAAGTTTCTGCGTCGCCGCCATGATGGGCTGCAAGCTCCTCGGCGGTATAGGCCTGATTGTCGGACTTGGCGAACCAGGTTTTCTCCGGCAGCAGGGGCAGCCCGAAGCTGCCATCAGCGCCCGCCCGGCCGATGAAGGAGAAATACGGTCCCAGCGTGATGGTCGAAAGGCTGTCGCAGTCCTTGAACATCATCCCCATGAGCGAGACCTTCGCGGTGCTGAAGCCGCCCAGGTCGAGGCTGACAAGGCTCCGGCAGTCGTAGAACAGATAGGACAAGTCCTGAACCTGCGGCGTGGTGAAGCTGCTGAGGTTCAGCCGGGTCAGGCCGTCGCAGCCGGCGAACATCATATACATCGTGATGACCTTCGCCGTGTCGAAGCCGCGCAGATCCAGCTCCTTCAGCCGCCAGCAGCCGCTGAACATGAACTGCAGATCCGTTGCGGCGGAGGTGTCGAAGGCACTCACATTCAGCGCGGTCAGGCTGTTGCAGTTCTGGAACATGCCAAAGAAGGACGTTGTGCCGGAGGTGTTTGCGGTGGAAAGATCCATCGACGTGCAGTTCTCCATCCCCTGGAACAGCATGCTGCAGCGGGCCGGGAAGATCACCTCGCCCTGCAGGCGCAGCGCTTTCACGCTGGTCCGATAGCGGTACCAGCCGGGGTACGCGCTGGAGCCGGTGTCCGTGCCCGTACCCTCGCGGATGATGAGGGTACCGTCATTGTCCAGCGTCCACAGGCAGCTGCCCCATAGGCCGTGAGCGGCATACTGCGGCACATTGGGCCACGGCGTCAGGGCGTAGCTGTCGGCGACGCAGTTCCGCTCCTCGGCGATCTTCTTCGACGTGCAGACCGCGTTGGTGCTCTTCGCGTACCAGGTCTTGTCCGGCAGTGTGCACTGGACATCCGTGAAAATGCCCTTGAAGCTGAACCGCCTGCCGATGGTGACCAGCTCCAGCCCGCTGCACTGGCCGAACATCCCGTCGATATAGCAGCCGTTCAGCGTGTCGAACCCGGAAAGGTCCAGCGCCCGGAGGCTGGAGCAGCCGAAGAACATGGAGCGCATTTCCTGCGCCTGGCTTGTCCGGAAGCGGGACACGTCCAGCTCCGTCAGCTTGCCGCAGGCCCAGAACATCCAGCCCAGATCGGTCGCATTGGCTGTGTCAAAGCTGGAAATGTCCAGCGTCTCCAGCGAATAGCAGTTGTTGAACATGGACTTGAAGCTCTTCACGTGGGAGGTGTCCGCGCCGGAGAGGTCCATCGCCACGCACAGGCCCAGCCCATTGAACAGCACGGTGCTGTCCTCGGGGAAGACCACCGGCTCGCGCACCGAAACCGCCGTGATCTCCTTCCCGTACGCATACCAGGGCGGGCGGCTGCCATAGCCGGTATCCTCGCCGGTGCCCGCATGAATGGTCAGCACACCGTCCTCGTCGATCTCCCATGGGCAGGTGCCCCACAGGCCGGAAGCGATGCCTTTGAAAGCGGTGTAGGTATCCGCGATGCCGCTTCGGTTTTCGGCAATCTCCTGCGCGGTGTACTTTTCGCCGGTGGCGCCGGAGGTCCATTCGCACTCCGGCGGCAGCGTGGCCAGCACCTCGCTGCCACTGCCCTTGAAGGAGAAGCCGCTGCCAAGGATGACCGTGGACAGGCTGGTGCATGCGTCAAACATGTCGTACATTTCATACGCATTGGCGGTGCTGAAGCTGGAGAGATCCAGTGTTTTCAGCGAGCTGCAGCTGGAGAACATTTCATTCATCCGGTTCACGCCGCTGGTATCAAATCCAGATAGATTCAGGGCCGTCAGCGAACTGCATCCGTAGAACATGTCCATCGTATCCAGGAGACTGCCGGTGTCAAATCCCGAGAGATCAAGGGTTGTCAGTGAGCTGCAGTTTTCGAACATCCAGGCCATGCTCGTGACACTGCCGGTGTCTAAGTCTGAGACATCCAATGTCGTCAGTGAACTGCAGCCGTTGAACATGCCGCCCATGTTATCGACACTGCCGGTGTCGAAGCCGGAGAGATTCAGCGTTGTCAGCGAGTTGCAGTCAGAGAACATGGCGAACATGTTCGTGACACGGCCGGTGTCGAAGCCAGAGAGATCCAGCGTCGTCAGCGAACTGCAGTTTTCGAACATTTGGCCCATGTCTGTGACACGGCTGGTATCAAACCCTGAGAGATCCATGGAAACGCAGCTGCTTCTGAATTGGTGCTCCTTGTCATCCCAAAAAAGAGGCAGAACAGGGATGAAGCGTTTTCCGGCAAAACAACTTCTTCTGTGGCGACAACCGCGGTGATCACTTCCGCGTAACTGTCCCACGGGGAGATCCTGGAATTGGTGGCGCCGGTGCCCGCGTGAATGGTCAGCACGCCGTCATCGTCGATCTCCCACAGGCAGGTGCCCCACAGGCCGGAGGCGATGCCGTCCAAAGCGGTATAGGTGTCCGCGATGCCGCTGCGGTTTTCGGCAATCTCCTCGGCTGTATACATTTTGCCCGTGGCGCCGGAGGTCCACATGGTTCGCGCCGGCAGCGTGGTCAGCACCCCGCCTTCATCCCCCTTGAAGGAGAAACCGCTGCCAAGGGTAACCGACGCCAGCCTGTTGCATCTGTCGAACATCCAGGCCATATCAGCGCCGCTGGTATCGAAGCCGGAGAGATTCAGCGCTGTCAGCGAGCTGCATTCGTAGAACATGGTATGCATGCTTTCGACGCTGCCGGTGTCGAAGCCGGAGAGATCCAGCGCTGCCAGCGAGCTGCAGTGGGCGAACATGGAGTACATGTCGATGACATAGCCGGTGTCAAAGCCGGAGACATCCAGCGTCGTCAGCGAGATGCACCAGGCGAACATGGCGAACATGTTTTCGACGCTGCCGGTGTTGAAGCCGGAAACATCCATTGTCGTCATTGAGCCGCAGTCGCAGAACAGGCGGGAGACGTCCGCCGGCAGAATGATTTTTTCTGCCGCGACGACCGCGGTGATCTCTTCCGTGTATCTCTCCCACGGGCAGCGTCCGTTGGTGTCCGCGCCGGTGCCCGCGTGGATGGTCAGCACGCCGTCATCGTCGATCTCCCACCGGCAGGTGCCCCAGGTGCCGCTGGCCTGAACCTCCTCCAGCGACTCCTCGATGCACACCTCTTCCGGCTCGACCGGCTCCTCCAGTTCCTCGATGGCCTCCTCCGGCTGGAGCTCCTCCACCGACATAGTCTCCTCCTCCGGCAGGATATACTCCTCCAGGGCCTCGACCGTCTCCTCCGCAAGGATTGCGACAGGTTCCTCCTCCGTGAAGGCAAATTCCTCCTCCACGGCAAAGACCTCTTCTTCCGCAAAGCCCGCGCAGGGCAGCAGAGCCAGCGCCATCAGCAGAGCCAGCAAACGTTTCATGTCAGGGCCTCCTATCAGCAGGGTCAGTTTTCATTCATCCTCATCACACAGGATCAGATGTTGTCCGCCTGGTAGCAGATCACATGATCCGCCGGCTGCCAGGTCTCCTCCGGCCCGTAGCGGAAGGGGTGCTGCCGGGCGATGCCGCCGAACCAGGGGTAGGGCGAATCCTGCTCCGTCTGTCCCCGGCAGATCTCCTCCACCCCCTGGCGGAGGCAGCGCAGCAGCGAGATGTCGTCCGCGTCCCGGGCATGGCCGTGGAGGATGATGTCCGCCCGTTCCTCCAGGAACATCACCCGGTCCAGCTCCCGGGCGAAGCTGCGCATGGGCAGGCAGCCGTCCAGCTGCATCCAGAGGTGATGGTTCACGCTGTCGCCGGTAAAGAGAACCCGATCCTCCCGGAGCAGCAGCAGGATGCCGCCGGGGGTGTGGCCGGGCAGGCCGAAGACCTCCAGGGTCCGCCCGCCCAAGTCGATGATCTCCCCCGGGAGGATGCTCTGGAAGGGCGGCACGGTCCAGCCCTTCTCCTCGCAGATCTTCCGGAATTCCGGCGAGTCCAGAAAGGAGCTGGCCAGCGCCATGTCCGCCGGGTGCAGGAAGGCTTCGCCAAAATACACATTGCCGAAAATGTGGTCCGGATGGCCATGGGTGTTGACCACGGTTACGGGCTTGTCCGTCAGCTCCCGCACCGCCCGCGAAAGGTCGCAGTACCCGTTCATGGTGTCGATGACGCAGGCGCGCTTCTCGCCCTCCACCAGGTAGCCCGTGGCCTCGTGCGCCTCATCCATCAGCCAGATCCCGGGCCGGATCGCCTTGATGAACAGCTGTTTTTCCATGGTTTCCTCCGCTTTCACTCATCCTGAAGGCAGGTGCGGCCGCGGCTCACACCATGACGCCGTTCTCCACCCGCACGGCGATCTGCCACTCGTCTTCATACACTGCCGTTCCCACGGCATTGGTGTACACAATATCATAGGGGAAGGCGATCCGGTCCAGCATCTCCAGCACCGGCGCGAGCTTCGCCAGCATTTCGCCGGCGGCCTCTGTTTTGAAGAAGGTGATGACCTTCTCCCCGTTTTTGCAGGGTTTTGGCTCCGGCAGGTATTCTCTGAACCATTTGTCCGTATCCCGGAAGAGCTGCTCGTCCTCCGGGGAGAGCCTGCCCTCCCGGATCAGCCGCCAGCAGATGCCGAACACGCCCCGCGGATACCCGGTGACCCAGGCGCAGTCCCGTGCCTGAATCCGAACATACTTTGCCGTCATGGTCCTCTCCTCCCCCAGCCCGCATTTGCTCCCCCGCCGCGTTCAGGCAGGGGAGCCGGTGCATCTCATCACTTTGTCCAGACGTGCTGTGGTTCGGAGAGCTGGCCGTAGTACCTGCTGCCGTCGGGCAGGTCGACGTAGCTGCGGACCTTGAACCAGTAATCCGTGTTCGCCTTCAGGTTCTTGATCGTGGCCGTCAGCGTGCCGGCGGGGATGTTCTTCCACCACTTGTACTCGCCGCCAGTGCCGGCTTCGGTGTAGAAGATCTGGTAGCCGGTCGCGCCGTCGGCCTTGGTCCAGGTGATCGTGATCTGTTTGGTGCCGCCCTGCAGCGTGACATTGACCTGCGGCTGGATGTACACCCGGATGCCGTCGGAGTACTGCCCATAGGCCCGCTGACCGCCGGGGAGATCGATGTAGGCGCGGACCTTGTAATAGTAGGTCGTGCCGGGCTTCAGCGAGTAGTTCGCCACCTGCGGCGTGGAGGCGTTCTTCACCCACTGGTACTCGCCGCTGCCCGCCACCGTGCGGAACACCTGGTAGCCCGTGCAGCCCGCGACGGCGTCCCACTTGAGGAATGCGCAGTTCGTGTCCTTGCCCGTGACCGTGAAGCCCGTGATCTTGCCCAGGATGTGCACATCGACCGCGTCAGAGTATTCGCCGTAGACCCGTTCGCTGCCCGCGCCGCTGAAGGCCCGCACCTTGTAGCTGTAGTTCGCGCCCGGGGTCAGGGAATAGTTGTTGACATTGTTCGTCGTGCAGTTCTTGATCCACTTGAAGGCGCCGCCGTTGTCGCTGCGCCACAGCTGGTAGCCGGACACGCCGTTCTGCTTCGTCCACTCCAGCCGGGCCGCGTTGGTGTCCACAGGGCGCCCCTTGATGCCGGCCACCTTCGCCGGGCCGAAGGACTTCGTGCTGTAGGTGTCCGCGACGCCGCTGCGGCTGCTCGCGATCTGCTCCGCGGTGTAGGCCTCATGCGTGGTCTTGGAGTACCAGGTCTTCTCCGGCAGGGCCACGTTCACCTCGCCGAGCGCGCTGATGGTCTGGAACTTCGCGCCGACGGTGACCAGGCGGAGGGCCGTGCAGCCGGCGAACATCTCGCCCAGGCCGTAGTCGGAGACATCCTCCGGATCCGCGTTCATGGCGGCCGTGGTGTCCATCGCGGAGAGGTCCACCTCCTCCAGCGACACGCAGCCCCGGAACATGCCGTTCAGGTTGACGGCCGCCGGGGTGTTCAGCGCGGACAGGTTCAGCTTCTTCAGCGCGCGGCAGTTTTCAAACATGCAGTACAGGGTCTCCGCCTGCGCGGCGCGGAAGCTGCTCAGGTCGAGACTGGCGAGGCTCCGGCAGTTGAAGAACATCTGGCGGAGATCCTTCACGCGGCGGATGTCGAAGCTGTTCAGCTTCACGGAGGCGAGGCTGCTGCAGTTCATGAACATGTAGGACATGTCCGTCACGGCGCTCGTGCTGAAGCCAGACAGATCCAGACTGGTCAGCTTCACGCAGCCGTAGAACATGCTGTTCATGTCCGTCACGGCGCCGGTGTCGAAGCCGGACAGATCCATCGACGTGCAGACGGCCAGATCCTTCAGCAGGCTGCCGCAGTTCGCCGGCAGCACGATGGCCTCCGTGGCGCGCACGGAGCGGATCATGCCGGCGTAGTTGTCCCAGGGGCTCTTCCAGGTGTACTCTTTCTCCTCTCCGGTGCCCGCGCGGATGGTCAGCACGCCGTCCTGAATCACCCAGGGGCAGGTACCCCAGAGGCCGCTGGCCCGGCTGAAGGTGTAGGTGTCCGCACGGCCGCTGCGGTTCTGCTCAATCTCCGTCGAGGTGAAGTACTTGCTCGCCGCATCGGAGTACCATTCGCCCGCCGGCAGAATCCCGGTCTGCCGGAACTCGAAATGGTTTCCGACGGTCAGGCTCGTGATCCCCGACTTTGCAAGCATTTCATGCATGGAGTACGCCCGGGACGTGTCAAAGCTGCTGAGATCCAGCCGGGCGAGGCCGGCGCACCCCGCGAACATCCAGGTGAAATCCGTTACGGCGGCGGTGTTGAAGCGGCGCAGGTTCAGCGATTCCAGCAGGGTGCACCCCGCGAACATGCTGGACATGTCCACCACTTTGCCGGTGTCAAAGCCGCTCACATCCAGCTCCGTCAGCGAGCTGCAGTTGACAAACATGCCGTTCATGTCGGTCACTTTGCCGGTGTTGAAGCCGCTCACATTCAGTTCCGTCAGCGCGCGGCAGTCGGCAAACATGTAGTCCATTTCCTTCACATTGTCCGTGACGAAACCGCTCACATCCAATTCCGTCAGCGCGCTGCAGCTGTCGAACATGAAGCGCATGTATTCCGCATTGCCGGTGTTGAAGCTGCTCAGATCCAGCGTCCCGAGCTGCGAGCAGTTGTTGAACATATCTGAAAAATCGGTTACATTCCGGGTGTCGAAATTGCGCACATCCAGTTCCGTCAGCGCGCTGCAGCTGCCGAACATGGCGTTCATGTCCGTCACGCTGCCGGTCCGGAAGCCGCTCACATCCAGGCTCGTCAGCCGCCAGCAGCCGTAGAACATGCCGGCCAGGGTCTCCGCGCTGCCGGTGTCGAAACTGCTCAGGTTCAGCGTCTCGAGGCCGCTGCAGTAATAGAACATGGAGCTGAAATCTGTCACGCGGCTGGTGTTGAAGCCGCTCACGTCCAGACTCGTCAGGTCGTCGCAGTCCTTGAACATGCCCTGCATGCTGGTCACGCGGCCGGTGTTGAAGCCGCTCACATCCAGGCCGGTCAGGTTGAAGCACTGCGCGAACATGCTGCTCATGTCCGTCACGCGGCTGGTGTTGAAGCCGGTCAGAATCAGGCTCTTCAATGCATAGCAGCTCTCGAACATGCTGCTCATATTGGTCACATTCCGGGTGTCGAAGCTGCTGAGATTCAGGCTCTGCAGCAAATGGCAGCCCTGGAACATGCCGCTCATATTGGTCACTTTGCCGGTTTTGAATCCGGACAGATCCAGCGACTCAAGCAGCTCGCAGCCGCGGAACATGTCGCGCATGTCGGTGACCCGGCTGGTGTCGAAGCCGCTGGTGTCGATGGACGTGCAGTTGTACAGATAGGCAAACAGGCAGGACGACTTCGCCGGCAGCACCACAGTGCCGTCCGTCACGATCGACTCGATGCGGTAGTCGTCAAAGGGGCCGTAGCGGTCCTCGGTCTCGTAGTTGTCCACGCCTGTGCCGGCATGGATGGTCAGCACGCCGTCGCCGCTCAGCTCCCAGGCGCAGGTGCCCCACATGCCGCTGTCCACGACCCCTTCCAGCGACTCCTCGATGCTCACCTCTTCCGGCTCGATCGGCTCCTCCAGCTCCTCCACGGCCTCCTCCGGCTGGAGCTCCTCGACCGCAACGGTCTCCTCCTCGAGGGCGTACTCCTCCTGCACAGCCTCGACGGTTTCCTCTTCCTCCCAGACCGCGATGGGCTCCTCCTCAAAGCTGAGGACCTCCTCCACGGCGGCCATCTCCTCCGCGAGCCCCGCGCAGGGCAGCAGGCACAGCACCATCAGCAAAGCCAGCAAACGTTTCATGTCGCACCTTCTCTCCATTCATTCTGAAAACATCTGGTCGATATAACAAAAGTACAATAAATCGCGGGCTTTGTCAAGGTGCAGAACAGGGCAAAAACAGTTCAGGGCATAAAGCTTCCGGGGGGAAGGAAACCCTTTTCGAGGCCGAAAAGGGCTTTCCTTCCCCCCAGGCCCCCTATCTTTCCGAAAAGGCCTTCTTTTCTTTGGGGGAAGGGGGTTGCATGCGTGTCCTTTCCCGCAAAAAACTCCCCCGCCCAATTCGGACGGAGGAGCCGTTCATGCTTATTTCAGTGTCATCACGTGCTTCGCTTCGGAGAGCTGCCCGTAATACCTTCCGTCGGGCAGATCGACGTAGCTGCGGACCTTGAACCAGTAGTCCGTGTTCGCCTTCAGGCCGGTCAGCGTCGCGGAGAGCGTGCCGGCGGGGACGTTCTTCCACCAGGCGTACACGCCGCCCGTGCCAGCCTCCGTGTAGAAGATCTGGTAGCCTGTGCAGCCGTCCGCCTTGTCCCAGGCGATCGTGATCTGCCTGGTGCCGCCCTGCAGCGTGACATTGACCTGCGGCTGGATGGAGACCTTCACACCTTCGGAGAACTGCCCGTAGGCGCGCTTGCCGCCCGGCAGGTCGATGTAGGCGCGGAGCTTGTAATAGTAGGTCGTGCCCGGTGTCAGCGCATAGTTCGCCACCTGCGGCGTGCTCGCGTTCTTGATCCACTGATACTCGCCGCTGCCGGCCACCGTGCGGAACACCTGATACCCGGTGCAGCCGTCCACCCGGTCCCACTTCAGGAAGGCGCAGTTCGTGTCCTTGCCGGTGACGGTGAAATGGTCGATTGTACCGAGGATGTGCACGCTGACCACATCGGAGAAGAGGCCGTAGGCGCGGTAGCCGTTCGCGTCCTCCGCGTAGGCCCGCACCCTGTACCGGTAGTCCGCGCCGGGCGTCAGGGAGTAGTTGCTGACCGTCGCCGTCTCCACGTTCTTCACCCAGCGGAAGTCGCCGCCATTGTCCGCGCGGAACAGCTGGTAGCCCGTCACGCCGGCCAGCGTGTCCCAGTTCACCCGCGCCGCGTTCGTGTCCACCGGCGCGCCTTGGATGCCGGTCACCTTGTCGATCTGCACCTTCTCAACGTCGGTCAGCGTCTTCTGCTGCACCTTGAACGCCTCGTTCTCGAAGGGGTCGCTCGTGTAGGTCGTCTCGCCCATCTCAAACCAGGTCGGCTCCCTGGTCACCACAGCGGTGACGTTTGCCGTCTCCTGATCCACGTGCGCGTGATTCCTGGTGCAGGTGCGGGAGGCCGTGACCGTGCGGTTGTCCTCCGCCCAGGTGTAGGCGGCCTTGCCCCAATCGTGGCCCAGCGCAGGCACCTCCTCCTGCCGGACAAATACGGCGCCGCAGGCGGGACAGTGCGAGCCGGCGGTCAGCCCGGTCCCCGTGCAGGTGGGTTCGACAGCCGCGTCGATGACGGCGCTCCCCTGATGCTGCTCCACCTCAATGCTGGCGGAGAGATGCTCCTTCGCCCAGTTGTGCGCATACGAATTGCATGTCGGAATAATGACTGTCCGGATACGCCAGGTATCGAAGGCGTCGTCGCTGATGCTTGTCACGCCGTCCGGAATCCGGATGCTGTGCAGCAAATTGCATTCTTTGAACACGCCTTCCTCAATGCTGCGCAAGCCACTTCCGATTGTCACGCTGGTCATGCTACAGCAGTTATAGAAGGCCTCTTTCCCGATGCTCGTCACGCTGTCCGGGATCCGCACGCCCGTCAGCGCATTGCATTCTTTAAACGCGCCTTCTCCAATGCTGCGCAAGCCACTCCCGATTGTCACGCTGGTCATGATAAAGCAGTTATAGAAGGCCTCTTTCCCGATGCTCGTCACGCTGTCCGGGATTCGAACGCACGTCAGCGCAGCGCAATGGCTGAATGCGCATTCCTCAATACTGGTCACCCCGGTCCCAATTGTCAGGCTGGTCATTGCTATGCATCTATAGAAGGCCTCTTTCCCGATGCTCGTCACGCTGTCCGGGATTCGAACACTCTCCAGCTCAGTGCATTCTTTGAACGCGCCTTCTCCAATGCTGCGCAGGCCACTCCCGATTGTCACGCTGGCCATCCCTCTGCAGTCATTGAAGGCCTCTTTCCCGATGCTCGTCACGCTGTCCGGAATCCGGACGCCCGTCAGCGTATAGCAAAGACTGAATGCGCCTTCCCCGATCCGCTTCACGCTGCTCCCGATCGTCACGCTATCCAGCTGGATACAATAATAGAAAGCGTAAGTGCCGATGGAACGGACGCTGTTGTCGATGGCAACTTTCTTGATCTTTCCACTTCTTCCGTACCAGGGTGCCCCACTTGGCTCGTAGTCCGTCATCTCTCCCGCGCCGGTGATGGCCAGCCTGCCATTGTCGTACAGGGCCCAGCTGACCCCGCGGCCGCAGGTGCCGCTCTCAACCACAGCCAGCTCTCTGGACTCCTCCACCGGCTCCATCTCCGGCTCGGCTTCGATCGGCGCAGTCTCCTCAATGGCTTCCAGCGCCTCCTCCGGGATCAGCGCTTCCTCGGAGGCAAAGATCTCCTCCTCCGCGGCAATGAATTCCTCTTCCGCTAACCCAACTGTCAGCATCAACAGCAGGGCGATCAGCACAGCAAGCAGGCGTTTCATGACGGCAGCCTCCTTTTTCACAGGGCGGACGATCTATCACACAGTTGTATCCAATGAAAAGTTACAATAATCCGGCCGATTTGTCAAGGCAGGCGCTGCCCGTAGTCGTTCTTCCCAGTCGCGCAAAAGCTGCTGATCAGCCCGCAGAGCAGTATGCGCCTGAGCGTGTCCGGCTGTGCGTGCAAGCCGTGGGAAAACCTTCCCAAAGAAAAAAGGCCTTTGGGAAAGGATAGGGGCCTGGGGGAAGGGAAAACCTTTCCGTCCGGAAAAGGTTTCCCTTCCCCCAGGAATCTGCGTTGTAACGAGCGCAAAAACCCCCGGCGCGCAAGGAAGCGGCGCCGGGGGGCGGGATTCAGCGGAACCATTTTTCGGGCAGGAAGGCGCGCTGGTTCTCCAGCATGTCGTCGAACAGCTTCCGGCCGTCGGCCAGTGTGACGTTCTCCAGCTGCGGGTCGTTCATGAAGGCAGCGAAGCCCAGCTGGCGGTCGCAGGTGAGGGCGGCGCGCAGGGTGTTCTCCTGATTGAGCACGTGGCGCGTCAGCAGCGGCAGCACCGCGGCGGGGGCGGGCCCGGCGTACACCGGCGCGACGCTGTCCCGGGTGAACAGGGCGTTCGTCTCCACCACCGCGCCCAGGGGCAGGTTCGGGATCTGGCCGCGGTTGGGCAGGTTCACGTTGCTGACCATGTCGCCCAGGCCCAGCACCGCCGCCAGCAGCCGGTGGCCTTCCTCGCCGGAGGGGGTGAGATCCACCTGCTCCTCCCCCGAGGCCAGCCGCTCGGAGCGCTCCATGCGGCGCCGCAGATCCTCCAGCCGCCAGGAGACCGGCGTCAGGCTGAACTTCCAGCCGCGGACGGTCTCCGGGTCGCGGGTGTAGTGCGGAGCAGTGAACTCGGCCAGATGGCGGTCGCCGGCGGCCGCGATGGCCCCGTAGCGGCGGAAGAGGTCGAACTTCACGCGGTGGGCGCAGTCGAACACGGAGTTCATCCAGTTGTCGTCCTTCCCCTCGCTGTAGCCGCTCTCCGCGTACTTTTCCGCCGCGGCGGCGTACATCGGCATCAGGTCGACGCCCTTGCAAGAGGCGGAGGTCAGCCAGGTGAAGTGGTTGATGCCCGTCACCGTCGTGCGCAGATCCTGCCGCCGCACGCCCTCGATGCCCAGCTCGCTCTTCATCAGGGCGCAGAGCAGCTTCTGCGTGCCGAAGACCTCATGGCAGCAGCCGAAGGCCTTCACCTCCGGGAAGATTTCATACAGCGTGCGCACGCACAGGCTCATCGGGTTGGTGTAGTTGATGACCCAGGCGTCGGGGCAGCAGTCGCGGATCGCCTCGGCGAACTCCACATACATCGGGATTGTGCGCAGGGCCCGCATGAAGCCGCCCGCGCCGATCGTGTCGCCCACCGGCTGCCACACGCCCACGCGCTCCGGCAGGTGCACGTCCCCCTGCATCTCCGCAAAGGTGCCCGGCAGGATGGAGATGACCACCGCGTCCGCCCCGCTGAGGGTCTCGCGCAGCGTGGCCTTCTCTTCGTAATGCCAGCGGGATTTCGCTGCGGGCAGGGCGCTGATCTTCGCGCCGATGACCGCGTTGCGCCGTGCGGCCTCGCGGTCGATGTCGTACAGCCGCACCGTGCCGCACAGCTGCTCATCCATGGCCAGATCCTTCATCAGGCCCCAGGCCCAGCCGCGGGAACCGCCGCCGATGTACGCGATGACGAGGTCGTTCACCCGGTCGCCCGTGATGCTCCGCATGTCAGTCTTCCTCTCGTTCCATGGTCTGCAGCGCGGACAGGGCCGCCGCCTTCTCCGCGCTCTTCTTGCTGGGGCCGCTGCCTCGTCCGATTTCCTTCCCCTGCCAGGTCACCGAGGCCACAAAGCTCGGCGCGTTGGGCGTGCCGCTCTGCGCCACGATGCGGTAGACGGGCGTCTCCCCGCCGGATTGCTGCAGCAGCTCCTGCAGGCGGCTCTTGCTGTCCTGCGCGGGGCGGTGCACCTCCTCCGGCCGGGGCCAGTGCCGCCGGACCAGCTTCTGCGCCGCCGCCAGCCCGCCGTCCAAATAGACCGCGGCCAGGATGGCCTCCACCGCGTCGCACAGCACGCTGGGCTTGCAGCGGCCGCCGGTGATGCTCTCCCCGTGATCCATGATCAGCGCCTCGCCCACGCCCAGCCGCCGGCCGATCTCGCTGAGGGTCGCCTCGCAGACCAAGAGCGCGCGCAGGTGCGTCAACTGGCCCTCCTGCGCGTCCGGATGCTCACGGTAGAGCATGTCGCTCATCGCCCACTGCAGCACCGCGTCGCCCAGGAATTCCAGCCGCTGGTTGTCCGGCAGCCCCATCGACGGATGGGTCAGCGCCTGCCGCAGCAGGCTTTCGTCGCGGAACGTGTAGCCCAGCGCCTTCATCAGCTTTTGCATGCCTTCCGCCCTCTCCCTGCCTGAAAAAAGCGCGCAGCCAAAACACTGACTGCGCGGCTCCCCCTCGGCTTACTTGTGGCTCTCGATATAGTCCACCACATCGCCGACGGTCTTCATCTTCATGATCTGGTCGTCCTCGACCATGATGCCGAACTGATCCTCCAGGTCCATGATCATGACCATGACGTTGGCGCTGTCGGCCTTGAGATCCTCCACCAGGCGGGTCTCGCGGGTGATGCCGGCGGGGTCAGCCTTCAGCTGCTGGGCAATCATTGTCTTCACGGTTTCGAAAATCATGGGTATGCCTCCTGTTTTTTGCATATATCGCAGCCCGCCTGACACCGCAGCGCGGGATCCTGCCGTAATTACTGCGCGGCGCTCAGCGCGGTCTCGATGGTCTCCACCACGCGGCCCTCCAGCATGCGCACGCACTGCCCGATGGCGCAGGCGAAGGCGTGGCCGTTCGACGAGCCGTGCGCCTTGATCACCGCGCCTTTCACGCCCAGCAGCGGGGCCCCGCCGATCTCGGAATAGTCCATCGCCTTCTTCACGCGGCGGAAGGCCGGCTTGGCGATCAGCGCGCCGATTTTGGAGCGGGTGTCCGCCATCAGCTCGCCCTTGATGATGCCCATCAGCGTGCCGGCAACGCCCTCCATGAACTTCAGCACCAGGTTGCCGCAGAAGCCGTCGCACACCAGCACGTCAGCCGTGTCGGCCAGCAGGTCGCGGGCCTCCACATTGCCGACGAAGCGGTAGGGCGCCGCCTGCATCAGCGGATAGGCAGCCTTCACCAAAGCGTTGCCCTTGTGCTCCTCCGCGCCGATGTTGATGAGGCCGACCCGGGGCTCCTTCACGCCCATCACGCCCTGCATGTAGGCGCTGCCCATCATGCCGAACTGCACCAGGTATTCCGGCAGGCAGTCCACGTTCGCGCCGCAGTCGATCAGCAGCGCGCCCCGCTTGCCGTTGGGCAGGATGGGGGCCAGCGCGGGCCGCTCAATGCCGGGGATGCGCCCCAGCCGCAGCATGCCGCCGACCAGATTCGCACCGGTGGAGCCGGCGGAGACAAAGCCGTCCGCCTCGCCCGCGCGCACCTGCAGCATGCCGATGACGGTGGCGCTCTTCTTCTTGGTGCGCACGCCCATGGCCGGGCTCTCGTCGTTCGTGATGACCTCCGGGGCGTCCACAAGGCTGATGCGGCCGCGCACATCATCGCAGTCCCGCAGCAGCGGCTCCACCTGGCTCAGATCCCCCGCCAGGGCAATCTCCAGCCCGGGGTATTTCCGCAGCGCCTCAATGCAGCCCTCCACCGGGGCCGCCGGGGCGTTGTCGCCGCCCATCGCGTCCACAAAGATTCGCATCCGCTTCGCCTTCCTTTCCACAGGATTATACTGATTCCGCCCCATGCTGTCAAGCGCCCGCGCGCAAACCGGGGCGCTAAGAAGCCGCAAAAACCGCAAAGAAACAAAGCCGCTGACAGGCTGTTTCCCCGTCAGCGGCAGCAGCGCGCACCGTTCTATCCGTTCTGATCAATGCCAGCGCTCTCCGGACCGTCAGGGCAGCTGGAAGCCGGCAATATCATCCGCCGTGATGTCAAATGCCGATCCTTCCGCCGAGCCCTGCAGCAGCCTGATGGTGATCACAAACGGCGTCCCGTCCGGCAGGGCGTCTTCGATCTCCGCAAAGAAGGGCACAATCTGATAGAACGCCCGGATGAGCTCCAAATCCGTATAGAAAAGATAGATTCTGACATGGCCCTGGCCGTCATTGATATTGATGGATTTGTTGCCGGCGCTGAAATCAAACTCAATGCTGGCAATGCCGCTCTCATTATCGCTTGCGAGATTCCAGATCATTCTGTCCTCGGTATCGACCACCCGCGAGAAGGGCCCGTTCGCGATCAGTTCAATGATCTCCGGACTGTTCTCCGCCTGCGCAGCGACGGCGCTGCAGGACAGGGATACGAGGAGGATCATCAGGGCGATGACAAGCGTTCTCTTCATGATTCGCACTTCCTTTCAGATTGGATTGGAAACGGGAAGGACTTCTTCCTGCCAAAGAGGATCCCTCAGGGGATCTTGCCGCAGGCGGCGGGCTTCCGCAAGGGAGATTTTGTCCGGATTGTCAAATCATATCGCCTGCGAAAAGGGCAGCCCTCCCGCCGTACGGGAAGGCCGCCCGTCGAAGGCAGCTCAGCCGATGTATTCCTTGCCGCCCATGTAGACCCGCAGGGCCTCGGGGATGCGGATGCGGCCGTCGGCCTGGAGGTTGTTCTCCAGGAAGGCGATCAGCATGCGCGGCGGGGCCACGCAGGTGTTGTTCAGCGTGTGCGCGAGGTACTTGCGGCCGTCCTTGCCCTTGATGCGAATCTGCAGGCGGCGGGCCTGAGCGTCGCCCAGGTTGGAGCAGCTGCCGACCTCGAAGTACTTCTGCTGGCGGGGCGACCAGGCCTCCACGTCCACCGACTTGACCTTCAGATCAGCCAGGTCGCCGGAGCAGCACTCCAGCGTGCGCACCGGGATGTCCAGCGTGCGGAAGAAATCGACGGTGTTCTGCCACAGCCGGTCATACCACATGGGCGAATCCTCCGGCTTGCACACAACGATCATTTCCTGCTTCTCGAACTGGTGGATGCGGTAGACGCCGCGCTCCTCGATGCCGTGGGCGCCGACCTCCTTGCGGAAGCAGGGGCTGTAGCTGGTCAGGGTGCGGGGCAGGGTGTCCTCGTCCAGGATGGTGTCGATGAACTTGCCGATCATCGAATGCTCGGACGTGCCGATCAGGTACAGATCCTCGCCCTCGATCTTGTACATCATGTTCTCCATCTCCGCGAAGGACATGACGCCGTTGACCACGTTGCCGTGGATCATGAAGGGCGGAATCACATAGGTGAAGCCGCGGTCGATCATGAAGTCGCGGCCGTAGGTCAGGATGGCGCTGTGCAGCCGCGCGATGTCGCCGATGAGATAGTAGAAGCCGTTGCCGCTGGTCTTGCGGGCGCTGTCCAGGTCAATGCCGCCCAGCCGCTCCATGATGTCCACATGGTAGGGAATCTCGAAGTCCGGCACCACCGGCTCGCCGAAGCGCTGCACTTCCACATTCTCCGAATCGTTGCGGCCGATCGGCACGCTGGGGTCGATGATGTTGGGGATCACCAGCATGCGGCGGCGAATCTCGGCGGCCAGCTCCTCCTCGCGGGCCTCCAGGCGGCTGAGCTCCTCGGCGAGGGCGTTCACCTGGGACTTGGCGGCCTCGGCCTCGTCCTTTTTGCCCTGGCCCATCAGCGCGCCGATCTGCTTGGAGATCTGCTTGCGCTGGGCGCGCAGGCTGTCCGCGCGGGTCATGGTCTCGCGGTTCTCGCGGTCCAGGGCGATCACCTCGTCCACCAGCGGCAGCTTCTCGTCCTGGAACTTCTTGCGGATGTTCTCGCGCACCAGGTCGGGGTTGGTGCGGAGCAGGTTGATGTCCAGCATGGTCTGTCCTCCTCATGTTCGGGCGGGAAAGAAAAAGCCTTCTCCCCTCTTGCCGGGGCGAAAGCTTCGCGTTGCCACCCAGTTCATCCCGCCGCAGGGGCGGAACCTCTCTCGCGCTGTATCGGGCGCGCCCGCGGACTCCTCGTCCGTCCCTCCGGGAGTGGAAGCATCCGGCCGGTCCGGCAGCTCGCACCCCCGCTGCCTCTCTGCGGAACCGTTTCCCCTCTGCGTCTCCCGTCCATTCGGGTACCGCCCTATTATACGGCGGGACGCGGGATTTTGCAAGTGCAATTTTTCGGGCAAAACCGGAGCGCTGCCCTTCAATCGGCGGGCAGCACCGCGTACAGCACCAGATCCTCCGTGACAGGCGCGCTGCTGTCAAAGGGCGTGTCCGTGCCCTCCCGCAGCCATTCCACCGCGCGCTCCATCCCCTCCGAGGGCAGGCTCACCTCGCAGGGCAGGGGCAGATCCGCGCAGGGTTCGCCGTCCCGCACATACAGGTGCAGTATCCGGGTGTTCGGCAGCTTCATCGTGATCTTGTGGAACTGCGCTCCCTCCAGCCAGAGGGCGTCCAGGAAGGCGATCCGCTCCCGCATGAAGGTCTCCAGGGCTTCCACCGCCCCGGCGAAGCTGCCATACCGGGTGTACAGCCCCGGCCAGCGGGCCCGGTCCATCGCGCAGGCCGCCGCGATGCGGTCAGCCGCCGCCGGGATCCCGCTGTCCAGCAGCGCTGCCAGCTGTGGGCGGACTTCCTCCCGGTAGATTTCCAGGGCCCGCCCGCGAATCTCCGGCAGCTCCCACGCGCCGTGATACCAGGAGGTGTCCAGCCCCCCGTTCCAGTCCTTGAAGGCCATCAGCGCATGGGGCGTGCTCCAGTTGATGTAGTAGATGCCCATGGACAGGTCGTAGTCCCAGCAGGGGCCCGCGTAGACCGTCCCGTCTTTCAGGCTGCCCCAGAAATACTGGCTGGCATTGGGGGCGTCGTAATTCTCAAAGACCGTTTCCACCAGGATCTTCCGCGCCCAGGACTCGGTGTCCGGCCGGACCGCGTCCTCCTCCGCCGCGTCCGCCCCGAAGAGGCGGCCCATCCCGTCGATCAGGCGCTCCAGCTGCGTCCGCTGCGCGCCGGTGATGTTCTCCGGGTGTTTCACCTCGGCCGACATGCCGGCAGCGATGGGGATCGCCGCGTCTTCATCGGTCAGCTTATTGGACATGGTCACCTCGATCTCCCAGGCGTCCCCGGAATCCGTGTCGAGGAAGGCCCTGGAGGTGTCCTTCGTGCTCATGCACATCAGGTAGAGGCCCTGGTAGTCCCCGTTCACATACAGATCCACATATTCGCAGGCCGGGGCAAAGCCCTCATAGGGCGCCATCTCCCGGGCAAAATCCAGGATGAGGCGGTTGCGCAGATTGCTCTCGTCATAGGCGTTGGCCAGCAGCGACCACTTCTTGGCCTTTCCCAGCCCCAGCAGGCTCGCCTTCTTGTCCAACTTCAGATTGTAGGGCTTCTTGTCGAAGCGCCAGGTGGAGTTACCCCGCCCGGTGATCCGGTCCCCGCCGGCGGTGGCGTAATCCGGGCTGCCGTCGGCGGTGTAGAGGGCAAGCTGCGCCTGCGCCTCGTACGCCTTGTCCGCCTGCACGCGGTCCAGCTCTCCCGCCGCGGTGCGGACGATCAGGGCCGCCGTGCCCGCCGAGCGCAGGAAGAACAGATCCAGCTCCCGTCCCTCCAGTTCCAGCGCGTACCGCTCTCCCAGGGCAAAGGCAGCGCAGGTCATGCCGTCTTCCAGGGGCACGCCGTCCACGGAGGCCTGCACGCCGCCGCCCAGCCGCACCACGGTCGATGCCGGCTCCGCCCAGGAGGGCAGGAAGACATACGCCGCGGCCTGCTCCGGATCCTCCCAGAGGTTCACCGTCACGTCCCCGTCCACGACAAAGGAGAGCGGCGTTTCCCCCTCGGCGCTCCCGGCAGCGGCCCCGCAGCACAGCAGCAGTGCAAGCAGCAGGCAAAGCCATACGCGGTGTTTCATCTGCATGCTCTCCTTTCACGCCCGCGGGCCGGGCCGCGTCCTGACGATGCGGGGCGGCATGCTCTTCCGTTCGCGCCGGGCTTCGGCGGCGCATTGCCGCTGATCCCGGCGCCGCCGGCTCCCTCCCCCGTCACGGACCGGACAGGGACCAGGTCAGCAGGTGCTTCGTCAAACTGACGCCGCCAGGTTCGCCCCATTCGTCGGGCCAGCCCTCGGGCTTGTTCCATGTGGTCAGCTCCAGCGCGTTGAACCGGTATGTCTCCGGCGGCACCGGGAAGCCGTCCCCGTCGTCCGCGAAGCGCTCCGGAATGCTGAGGTCATTGGCGGTTTCCCGGAAGAGGCGGTCCGCGTCCTGCCCGGCGGAGCCCGCGGAGAATCCCGGCAGATTCCCCAGCACATCATTGAGCATGGTCATTCCGCTAGGCCAGAGCCGGTGCCGCAGCGTGAAGATCACCCCGCTGCCGTCCGGCGCGGCAAAGGTCCGCAGTCTGCTGTCATCGGTCCGGTTCCAAGAAAGGAAGCCTGTCCCGCCGGTCCGCACAAAGGGCAGGAAGCTGTACCCGCCGGTCTCTTCCGTCAGCCTCGCGCAGTTGACTGCGTGAAAATGCAGGCTGTTCACGTACATGTGGGGATCCGCCGCCGTGTCCGAGTAAGAGTACAGGACATACTCGCTGCCCCTGTAGGGCACAATGTCCAGCAGGAACACCCACTGCAGCCCGACCGGCTCCTCCGCGGCCTGCAGGAAACTGCGCAGGCTGGCCTCGATCGCCTCCGCCCGCGGATCGTCCGGGGCCTGCTCCGTGATGAGCTGCCAGCTGCTCTCAATATGCCAGTCATGGGGCTCCCGCGTCGGCTGCGGATCCGTCTTCCGGCTGTCGCCGCGCTTTCCCTGGGTTCCCAGCAGCAGGATCATCGCAAAGGCAAAGCCGAGCACCGCCAGCAGCGCCTTCTTCCAGCCGCCATTGTACGGCATTCCGGTTCCTCCCTCCGCTTCTCTCCGGAGCGCAGTGCATCTTCACCGGATCAGGCCGCCGTGGAAGAAGCATTCGTAGATGGCCTCTCCCCGGAAGCTGATGGTTTCCCTTCCCTGAAACCAGTCGAAATCCCCCTCCGCCGCGCAGGCATAGGCATAATCGCCGTCCTCGTACCGTTCGGGGCCGCGGAAGGGCATGCTTTCGGGCACGCGCAGCAGGGCCTCCTTCAGGAAATCGCCGCTGAACGGGCTGCCCGTTACCCGGCCGGCATAATTCATGCTCCAGCAGGGCACATCCGAGACCCACAGCGCCTCCTCCCCGGCGAAGCGCTCCCCGCCCAGGTACGTGTCATAGTAAAACAAATCGTCTTCCCGGTACGCGAGGTCATGCGAGCCGGACCGGGTCGGCGCCGTCTCCGCGCCTTTGCCGGCATAGGTGGCCCGCTTGGCCCGGATCAGGAAGGCAATGATCTCTGCGTCCATGGGAAAAGCCTCCCGTTCTGTGCGCGTTTCATCACTCCCGCTGGCTCTCCTCCAGGAACTTCTCCAGCTTGCGCTTGACCCGCTGCAGGGCGTTGTCGATGGACTTCACGTGGCGGCCGATGATCTCGGCGATCTCCTGGTAGCTCTTGCCGTCCAGGTAGAGCTGCAGCACGTCCTGCTCCAGCGGGGAGAGCACCTCGTTGATGCGGGCGTTGATGCTGGTGATGTTCTCCTGGCCGATGATGAGATCCTCCGGGTTGGTGGCGCGGGCCTCCATGATCACGTCCAGCAGCGTGCGGTCGGACTCGTCGTCGTAGATGGGCTTGTTCAGGGAGACGTAGCTGTTGAGCGGGATGTGCTTCTGGCGGGTGGCGGTCTTGATGGCGGTGATGATCTGCCGCGTGATGCACAGCTCCGCGAAGGCCCGGA
>CAMNHF010000009.1 GCA_946538975.1 uncultured Clostridia bacterium
TCGGCCTGACCTGCACCAATCCGCAGGTGACCGCGGGCAACAGCCACTACTTCCGCGTCTGCTTCCTGGATCCCTTCCAGGGCACCGTGCTGGCGAACTACGCCTACAAGGAGCTGGGCGCCCGCACCGCGTACTGCCTGGCCGAGCTGGGCAACGACTATGACGTGGGCCTGACGACCTACTTCCAGCAGGCCTTCGAGGGGCTGGGCGGCATGGTCATCAGCGACACCTTCCCCACCGGCAACTCCGACTTCACCTCGTATCTGACCAACGCTGCGATGTACGGCGCGGAAGTGTTCTTCTGCCCCGTGTCCATCGCCTACTCCACCCAGATCATCCAGCAGGCCGCGGCGCAGAACGTCACCTTCCCGATCCTGGGCGGCGACACCCTGGACAGCAACGTGGTCGCGGCGGCTGCCGTGGGCACCAACGTGAACCTGGTCATCGACACCTTCTATCAGGAAGGCGCGAACCCCGAGTTTGACACGAACTTCAAGGCCTGGCTGAACAGCGATGCCGAGGCCCTGACCAACAACGGCGGCAACGACATCATCTCCGCCGTGTCCGTCATGGGCTATGACGGCTACTATGTGGCCCTGGAAGCGCTGAAGGCTGCCGGCTCCACCGACTCCAAGGCGGTCATGGAAGCCCTGCCCGGCGTCTCCTACGTCGGCGTGTCCGGCCCGATCAACTTCGACGAGACCGGCGACGCGATCCGCACCTCCGCCTTCGTCAAGAAGGTCAACACCGAAACCGGCGACTGGGAGTTCGTAACCGAACAGACCATCGAATAATCCCATCATCGGCGCAACTCTGGGGCGGGGGCAGACCACTCTGTCCCCGTCCCTTTCATTATCATCCGATAAAGGCCGGCTCGCCGGCACCTGCGCACGCTCCTCGCGCCCTGACTGAGAAAGCGCCCGCCGGGGACAGTCCCCGCACGCCGGAGGCCGTCCCCGGCGGGACAGCGTGCAGCGCTCCGCGCCCAAGGAGGTTCCCCTCATGTGGAACACGATCTTTCCCTATCTGCTCTCCGGCATCTCGGTGGGCGGCCAGTATGCGCTGATCGCCATCGGCTACACCATGGTGTACGGCATCCTGCGCCTCATCAACTTCGCCCACGGCGATGTGTTCATGGTGGCCGGCATCGTGATGGTGTACCTGGCGGCCAGCGGGCTGCCGCTGTACGTGACGATCCCGCTGGTGCTCGTCATCACGGCGGCCATCGGCTTCCTGATCGAGCGCGTGGCCTATAAGCCGCTGCGCAGCGCGCCCCGCATGAGCGTGATGATCTCGGCCATCGGCGTCAGCTACACCCTGCAGAACCTGGTGCTGTACATCACCGGCGGCCTGAACAAGCAGTATCCCACCATCCCGTGGATCTCCGACTCCGTGACGATCGGCTCCGCGACCACAAAGCTAGTCACGGTGATCACGCCGGTGCTGACCATCGTGCTGGTGGTGGCGCTGGTGCTGCTCATCAACAAGACCAAGATCGGCATGGCGATGCGGGCGGTGTCCAAGGATTTCGAGACCAGCCAGCTGATGGGCATCAAGATCAACAGCGTGATCTCCGTCACCTTCGTGACCGGCTCCTTCCTGGCGGCGGTGGGCTCCGTGCTGTACTTCACGAACTATCCCACCGTCATCCAGACCTCCGGCGCGATGCCGGGCCTGAAGGCCTTTGTGGCGGCGGTGTTCGGCGGCATCGGCTCGATTCCCGGCGCGGTGATCGGCGCGTTCATCATCGGCATCATGGAGAACATCATCAAGGGACTGGACGTCATTCTCTTCAAGGCGGGGGTCATCAGCAAGCCGCTGGGCCTGGCCACCTTCTCCGACGCCTTCACCTTCGCCCTGCTGATCATTATCCTGGTGGTGAAGCCGACGGGCCTGTTCGGCGAGAAAGCGACCGACAAGGTGTAAGGAGGGAGCAACATGGCTGCAAAAGGAAAAGACGGGCGGGAGAAGAACCGCCGCGGCGCTGTCATCACCTGGGTGATCATCGCGCTGATCTATGTGGGCGTGTTTGTGGCTGAGCAGCTGCTGCCGCCGACCTCCATGCTCTTTACCGTGCTGAAAAAGGGCGCGACCTATGCCCTCGTGGCAGTGTCGATGAACCTGCTCAACGGCTTCACCGGCATCTTCTCCCTGGGGCAGGCCGGCTTCATGCTGATCGGCGCGTATGTGTTCGCCATCTTCACGATTCCCGTGGAGGTCCGCGGCAGCGTGTATCAGTATTTTGACGGCGGCCTGGTGCAGTTCACGCTGCCGGTGCCGGTGGCGATGGTTCTCTCCGGCCTCGCGGCGGCTTTCTTCGCCTTCCTGATCGGCCTGCCGGTGCTGCGCCTCAAGAGCGATTACCTCGCCATCGCGACGCTGGGCTTCGCGGAGATCATCCGCGCCATCTTCCAGTGGAACCAGCTGGGCCCGGTCACCAACGGCTCCAACATGCTGCGCCTCTTCCCCAAGTTCAACGACTTCAACATCACCGACGCCCAGGGGAACGTGATCGTATACCTGTCCACCCTGGTGCCCTTCCTGATCACGGGGCTGTGCATCGGGCTGATCGTGCTGCTGCTGCACTCCGGCTACGGCCGCGCCCTGCGGGCCATCCGCGATGACGAGATCGCCGCGGAGGCCATGGGTATCAACCTGGCCCACCACAAGCAGCTGGCCTTCTGCATCTCCTCGTTCTTCGCGGGGGTCGGCGGGGCCATGCTGGCGATGTACCAGACCACGGTGCAGGCGAAGTCCTTCACCACCGCGATGACCTACGAGATCCTGCTGATCGTCGTCATCGGCGGCATCGGCTCGGTCACCGGCAGCGTTTTGTCCTCCTTCCTGTTCGTGGCCTGCTCGGAGTGGTGGCTGCGCTTCCTGGATGAGCAGCAGGTGATCGGGGACTTCCAGGTGCCGCTGCTGCGCAACGGCTTCCGCCTGGTGGTGTTCTCCATCATCATCATGGTGGTCGTGCTGTTCTTCCGCAGGGGCATCATGGGCACGCGGGAGCTGCCGGATCTGTTCCGGCCCCGGCGGAAGGAGGCGGCGCTGAAATGAGCGAAACCGTGCTGCAAATCGAACACCTGACCATGCAGTTCGGCGGCGTGGTGGCCGTGTACGACCTGTCCATGGAGATCCGCCAGGGCGAGATCATCGCGCTGATCGGCCCCAACGGCGCGGGCAAGACGACCGCCTTCAACTGCGTCACCGGCGTGTATGAGCCCACCAACGGCCAGGTCATCTTCCAGGGCGAGACGATCGCCCGCAGCCATCCCTACGGCAAGATGCGGAAGATCTACGCCGGCAGCGAGGCCGACGCCTACCTGAACGGCAGCGTCCGCCTGAGCCCGGACCGCATCACCCGGCTGGGCATCGCCCGCACCTTCCAGAACATCCGCCTGTTCTCCGGCATGACCGTGTTTGAGAACGTGCTGACCGCCATGCACCTGCGGCGCAGGTCCAACTTCTTCACCGCGGCCTTGCACCTGAACCGCGCCGAGGAGAAGGCCATGCAGCAGCGGGCCGCCGAGCTGCTGGAGGTTGTCGGCCTGACCGACGTCTCGGGCGAGCTGGCCACCTCCCTGCCCTACGGCAAACAGCGCCTGCTGGAGATTGCCCGGGCCCTGGCGACGGAGCCCAAGCTGCTGCTGCTGGACGAGCCCGCCGCCGGCATGAACCCGCAGGAGACCGAGGAGCTGAGCGCGTTCATCTGCCGCATCAAGGAGCATTTCAACCTGAGCATCTTCGTCATCGAGCATCACATGAACCTGGTCATGGCCATCTCCGACCGCATCTATGTCATCGACTTCGGCAAGCTGATCGCCGAGGGCACGCCGGCGGAGATTCAGAACAACCCCGCCGTCATTGAGGCGTATCTGGGAGGTGGCGAGGAATGAGCCTCTTGCACATCAGCGACCTGCGCGTATCCTACGGCGGCATCGAGGCGCTCAAGGGCATCTCCCTGGATGTGGAGAAGGGCGAGATCGTCACGCTGATCGGCGCCAACGGCGCGGGCAAATCCACCACGCTGCGGGCCATCTCCGGCCTGGTGCCGCTGAAAACCGGCACGATCACCTATGACGGCCAGGTCATCAGCGGCCAGAGCCCGCAGAAGATCGTCTCCGAGGGCATCTGCATGGTGCCGGAGGGGCGGCGGGTCTTCCCGAACCTGACCGTGCTGGAAAACCTGCGCATCGGCGCCTACCTGCGCAAGGACGACATCCAGCCGGACATCGCGCATGTCTACCAGCTCTTCCCCCGGCTGAAGGAGCGGTCGTGGCAGCTGGCCGGCACGCTCTCCGGCGGCGAGCAGCAGATGCTGGCCGTGGGCCGTGCCCTGATGATGCGGCCGAAGCTGCTGATGATGGACGAGCCCTCCCTGGGCCTGGCCCCGCTGGTCATCCGCGACATCTTCCGCATCATCCGCACCCTGCACGAGGAGGGCATCACGATCCTGCTGGTGGAGCAGAACGCCAACGCCGCCCTGCGCGTGGCCGACTCCGCCTACGTGCTGGAGACCGGCAGCCTCGGCATGCACGGCACCGGCGAGGAGCTGCTGAACGACCCGCGCGTGAAGGAGGCCTACCTGGGCAAAAGCCGCGGCCAGTGACGGGATCCCAAAGAGAAACTGCTCCCCTGAAGCGGACACCGGAGAAGCCAAACCGGTGCGCGTCAGGGGAGCAGTTCTGTTTTTCGTGTGAAGCCAGGGCGATTGTCCCGCCATCTCCTGCCGCCTTCCGCGGAGACGGGGCGCTTTTCCGGTGCGCTCAGCGCGGCGGGGCCTCCGCTGAGATGAAGCTGGTCCGCAGTTTCCGCAGAAAGCGCTCCGCGATGGGGGAGAATACCGGATACTTCTTCCAGATCAGGTACAGCTTTGTCTCCAGCCTTGGGGACAGCGGGCGGAAGACCAGCCCGGAGCCGGGCGACGTGTCGATCAGATGGCGGAAGGTCAGCAGATACCCGAGGCCCTCCTTTGCGAACATGGAGCCGTTGTAGGAGAGCCGGAAGGAGCCCTCCAGCCGCAGCTCCGCCATCCTGCTTCCGCACCAGGCGGGCAGATCGTTTTCCCAGCTCTGCTCCGAGCAGAACAACGGCAGGCCGATGAGATCATCCACGGTGATGGTCTCTTTTTGCGAAAGCGGATCGCCGGCCGGGAAGACCAGGCCCCACACGTCGGCCTCCGGGAAGGCCAGCGCCTCGTATTTGCCGGTGTCCGGGGGCTCCGCCAGCACCGCGAAGTCCAGCAGCCCCTTGTCCAGCTTCTCCGTCACCTGCTCCGTGTCGCCGCTGGTGATGTGGTAGCGCAGCTGCGGGTACTGCCGGCGGAATTCCCGGATCTCCCGGGCCAGATGCTGGATCAGATGGGACTCGGCCAGGCCGAAGTAGATGTCGCCGCCGGTGATGTCGTCCAGCGTGACGAATTCCTGCGTGATCCGGTCCGCCATGCTGACCAGATCCTCCGCCCGGCTGCGCAGCAGCACGCCCTCGTCTGTCAGCCGGATGGAGAAGCTGTGCCGGGTGAACAGCTTCTTTCCCAGCTCTTCCTCCAGGGCCCGCAGCGCCTTGGACAGGGTCGGTTGGGTCACGTGCAGCTGCTCCGCCGCCCGGGTCATGTTTTCTTCCCTTGCGACCGCCAGGAAATACCGCAGTGTTCTGATCTCCATGCTGCCCTCCGTGAAATGCTGAATTGGAATATCATGATATTCATTATAACCATTGGCGCGGTTTTCCGCAAGGTGCTATGATGAGGCTGTCCCCAGGGACAAAAGAACCGGACGGAGGCTGCGATGAACGCGGAGCGCGCAAGACTGTGCCTCAAGGAGCTCGGCTGCAGCCCGGCCAAGGCGGGGCGGGTGGCAGAGCTGATGGAGGCGGACCGGCTGGCGGAAGCCCGGCAGCAGCTCCGGGCGCTGCGCTGCGGCCTCATGGAAGAATTGCACGCCTGCCAGCGGCGCGTGGACCAGCTGGACTGGCTGATCCGGGAGACCGAGAAAACGGCCGATGCGAAGCGATGAAGGAGGAAACGACCATGATGAAAACCGAAGCCCTGACCCTGACCCGGGAGTGGGACAAGACCTTCCCCCAGAGCGACAGGGTGGAGCACCGCAAGGTGACCTTCGCCAACCACTTTGGCATCACGCTGGCGGCGGATCTGTACATCCCCAGGGGAGCCGCCGGCAAGCTGCCCGCCGTCGCGGTCTGCGGCCCCTTCGGCGCCTGCAAGGAGCAGGCCTCCGGGCTGTATGCGCAGGAGATGGCGGAGCGCGGCTTCCTGGCCGTCGCCTTTGACCCGTCCTTCACCGGCGAGTCCGGCGGCTTTCCCCGGGCGATGCATTCCCCGGACATCGACGTGGAAGACTTCCAGGCGGCGGTGGACTTCCTGTCCTGCTGCGAGCTGGCCGATCCGGAGCGCATCGGCATCATCGGCATCTGCGGCTGGGGCGGCATGGCGCTGCAGACGGCCTGCATCGACACCCGGGTGAAGGCCACGGTTGTGTCCACCATGTACGATATGTCCCGCGTGGCCGGGAACGGCTACTTTGATTCGGCGAACAGCAAGGAGGCCCGCCGGCAGGCCCGTGAGGCGATCAACGCCCAGCGCACCGCGGATTTCCGCAATGGCAGCTATGCGCGGGCTGGCGGCGTGGTGGATCCCCTGCCGGAGGACGCGCCGTTCTTCGTGAAGGACTACTACGACTACTACAAGACCCGGCGGGGCTATCATCCCCGCTCCCTGAACTCCAATGACGGCTGGGCGGCCTCCACGGGCACCTCCCTGATGAACACCCGCCTCTTCACCTATGCCGGGGAGATCGACAGCGCCGTGCTGCTGATCCACGGCGAAAAGGCCCACTCCTGCTACATGAGCCGGGACGCCTTCAAGCTGCTGCGGGGCGACAACAAGGAGCTGCTGATCATCCCCGGCGCGGTGCACACCGATCTCTATGACCGGAAGGACATCATCCCCTTTGACCGGATTCAGGCCTTCCTGGAGGCCTATCTGAAATAAGCAGCCTTTGACAAAAGCGAATCGCTGCCGTGAGGGCAGACCAAGTGAAGGAAGTGCAGACCCGAATGAAGATGAAAATCGGTGACACGCCGGTGGCGGTGGCCTGGGAGGACAATGAATCCGTGCAGGCCCTGAGAGCGCTGGCCGCAGACGGCCTGACGATCCGGCTGTCCATGTACGGCGGCTTTGAGCAGGTGGGCCCCATCGGCCGGGATCTCCCGAGCCGGGACGTCCAGACCGACACCTCCGCCGGCGACATCGTGCTCTTTTCCGGCAGCCAGATGGTGGTGTTCTACGGCAGCAATTCCTGGGCCTATACCCGGCTGGGCCGCATTGTGGACAAGTCCCCGGAGGAAATGTGGGAGCTGCTGGGGCAGGGGGATGTGACGGTCACCCTCTCCCCGGAGGCGGGCAGCCGCTGAAACCGAAGCATAAAGAGAAGCCTGCGGTTCCGTGACGATGATCGGAGCCGCAGGCCTCTCTTTTTGGTGCATCGGATGAAACGGGCTCTGCTTCCCTTTACAGATAGCGCCCCGTGACGCTCTCCCGGCTCTGCCGGATCTCCTCCGGCGTGCCGGCCGCGACAATCCGGCCGCCCTGATTTCCGCCGCCGGGGCCCATGTCCACAACATAGTCCGCGCTGCGGATCACGTCCAGGTCGTGCTCGATGACGATGACCGTGGCGCCGAGGCTGATCAGGTGGCGGAAGACGTCCAGCAGCGTCCGCACGTCCAGCGGGTGGAGGCCGATGGTGGGCTCGTCGAAGACAAAGACCGTGTCCGCCTGGCCCCGGCCCATCTCGCTGGCCAGCTTCAGCCGCTGGGCCTCGCCGCCGGACAGGCTGGGCGTCTCCTCCCCGAGGGTCAGATAGCCCAGGCCCAGGTCGTGCAGCACCTGCAGCCGCTCCCGGACCAGCTTCAGATCGCCGCATTCCACCAGCGCCTCATCCACGCTGCAGGCCATCAGCTCCGGCAGGGAGCGGGCCTCTCCGTCCCTGCGGGGCCGCCGGATCCGGCAGGCTTCCTTCCGGTAGCGGGAGCCGCCACAGTCCGGGCAGGGGATGTCCACATCCGGCAGGAACTGCACGTCCAGGCTCACGGTGCCGGTTCCGTCGCAGGCGGGGCAGCGCAGGGCGCCCGTGTTGTAGCTGAAATCGCCGGCCGAGTAGCCGTTTTCCTTCGCATCCCTGGTCCTGGCGTAGGCTTTGCGGAGCTCGTCGTGCACGTTGGCGTAGGTGGCGACGGTGGAGCGCACGTTGATCCCGATGGGCGTGGCGTCGATCAGCTTCACCTGCCGGATGCCCTCCGCGGTCAGGCTCCGCACGTGCTCCGGCAGCCTCCGGCCTGCGGTCGCCGCCTCCAGCGCCGGAATCAGGCTCTCCAGCACCATCGTCGTCTTGCCGGAGCCGGACACGCCGGTCACCACGGACAGCCTTCCCTTGGGGAAGGTGACGTCCAGCGGCTTCACCGTATGGATGGCGCCGGTGACCATGCGGATCGCGCCCAGGTCGAACAGCCTGTCCCTCGCAATGCCCGGGCGCGGCGCGGCCCCGCCTTCCTCCGCCAGGTACGGCCCGATCATGGAGGCGGGATTCTTCGCGACCTCCCGCACCGTCCCCTCGGCGATGATCCGGCCGCCGCCCGCCCCGGCCTCCGGGCCCAGCTCGATCAGCCAGTCGGCATGACGCAGCACCTGGGTGTCATGATCCACCAGCACGATGGAATTGCCGTCGGCCACCAGGTCGTCCATGACGCCGGTGAGGCCCTCCAGGTTGGCCGGGTGCAGGCCGATGGACGGCTCGTCCAGCACGTACAGCACGCCGGTGGTGCGGTTGCGCACGGCGCGGGCCAGCTGCGTGCGCTGGCGCTCCCCGGTGGACAGCGTGGCGGCCGCCCGGTCCAGGGAGAGGTAGGAGAGCCCCAGATCCGTCAGCCGGCGGGCCGTGTGGAGGAAGGACTCGCAGATGCTTACCGCCATAGGCCGCATTTGCTCCGGCAGCGAACCGGGCACGGCCTTCACCCAATCAATCAGCTCTGACAGCGGCAGGGTGCAGACCTGATCCAGCGAGACACCGCAGAGGCGCAGGGAGCGGGCGCGCTCTGACAGCCGGGTGCCGCCGCAGTCCGGGCAGACGTCCTCCCGCAGGAACTTCTCCACCCGCTTCATGCCCTTCTCGTCCTTGACCTTGTTCAGGGCGTTGAGCACGGTGGCGGTGGCGCTGTAGTAGGTGAAGTCCATCTCCCCGGCAGACATGTTGTCCGCCTTCTTGGGCTTGTAGAAGATGTGCTTTTTGACCTTGGGCCCGTCGTAGACGATGGCCTTTTCCTCATCGGTCAGCTCCCGGAAGGGCACGTCGGTGCGCACGCCCATGGCGGCGACGACGTCGGTCATCAGCGACCACATCAGGCTGTTCCACGGGGCCACCGCGCCCTCGTTGATGCTCAGGCTCTCGTCCGGCACCAGGGTGGAGCGGTCCACCGTGCGGACCGAGCCGGTGCCGCCGCAGGTCCTGCAGGCGCCGCCGCTGTTGAAGGCCAGCTCCTCCGCGCCGATCACCGGCACAAGCTCCCCGCACAGCGGGCAGAAGACGTCCTTCTCCGCCGCGAAGTCCAGCGTGGGCGGGACCTCGTGGCCGTTGGGGCAGCGATACGCCGACAGGCGCGAGAACATGAGCCGCAGGCTGTTCAGCAGCTCCGTCATGGTGCCGAAGGTGGAGCGGATGCCGGGCACGCCCGGCCGCTGGTGCAGGGCCAGGGCGGCCGGCACATAGCGCACGTCGTCCACCTGCGCGTGCCCGGCCTGCGTCATGCGGCGGCGGGTGTAGGTGGACAGGGACTCCAGATAGCGCCGGGAGCCTTCGGCGTACAATACGCCCAGCGCCAGGGAGGATTTCCCGGAACCGGACACCCCGGCAATGCCCACAATCCGGTGCAGGGGGATGTTCGCGTCGATGTTCTTCAGGTTGTGTACCTTCGCGCCCCGGATCTCAATCTGTTCGGGGATGCGGTGATGATCGGGCATCGTGATTTACTCCTTCAAGGGTCAGTCGTCGGCAGTTCATTGCCGCCTCCATTCTACACCCGTTTCTCCAAATGCGCAACAAAGCGGGGGAGGAGGCGGCGCCTGTGCACTTTATGGGGCGGGTTTATGGAAAATGATCGGAATCTGTGGTATGCTTATGGCGGTTCCCGCATGCTCCATGAAAGGATGAGGCCGATGCTGTTTGATGAGATTGTGCGCAACGAGGAAGTCCTCGAATACTACCGGCGCGGAAACGCGATTCTCGGCGCGCTGGGCTATACGGATCACTCCACCGCCCATACCCGGCTGGTGGCGGAGCAAACGGCGGAGATCCTGCGGGCCTTCGGCGCGGAGGCGGCGGAGATCGAGCTGGGGCGGATCGCCGGCTACCTGCACGATATCGGCAATGTGGTCAACCGCACCCACCACGCGGAATACGGCGCCCTGCTGGCGAACGAGATCCTGAAGGGCACGGCGCTGTCCGTCGGGGACCGGGTGCGGATTGTCTCCGCCATCGCCAACCATGACGAGTCCAGCGGCGTGGTGGCCGATTCCGTCGCGGCCGCGCTGATCATTGCGGACAAGACGGACGTGCGCAGGAGCCGCGTCCGGGAGAAGGATCCGATCCTCTTCGACATTCACGACCGCGTGAATTACGCGGTCACGGAGCCGCGGCTCCATTGCGACGCGGCGGGGAAGCAGATCACGCTCTGCCTGACCATCGACGAGACCATCTGCACCATGTATGATTATTTCGACATTTTCCTGGGCCGGATGACGATGTGCTCCCATGCCGCCAGGTTCTTCGACGCCGGGTTTTCCCTGAATGTCAACGGGCAGAAGGTGCTTTGACAGACCCAAGCGAGGTGGATCATGAGACTGCTGTTTGCCGAGGATGAGAGCGACCTGAACCGGATCCTGTCAAGAAAGCTGACGGAGGAGGGCTACACCGTCGACAGCTGCCTGAACGGGGCTGAAGCGCTGGAGCATCTGCTTGCCCACGCCTATGACGGTGCGATTCTGGACGTCATGATGCCCAGGATGGACGGCTTCCAGGTGCTCAGAGAGATTCGCGACCAGGGCATTCACACGCCGGTGCTGTTCCTGACGGCGAAGGACGCCGTGAGCGACCGCGTCCGCGGGCTTGACGCAGGCGCCAGCGATTATCTGATCAAGCCCTTTTCCATGGAGGAACTTCTGGCCCGGATCCGCGCGCTGGTGAGACGGCCCTCCGAGGGGCAGACGAGCGTGCTGAGGGCGGGCGACCTGACCATGGATCTGTCCAGGCATCTGGTCAGCCGCGGCGGGGAGGTCATCGATCTCACCCCCAAGGAGTACACGCTGCTGTTCTATCTGATGCGCAATCAGAACATGGCCCTTTCCCGGGAGCAGATTGAGGATCACATCTGGAACGGCGGGTACGAGGGCGGCACCAATGTGGTGGACGTCTACATCAGCTATCTGCGGCGCAAGATCGACGAAGGCCACGCCGTGAAGCTGATCCACACCGTCCGCGGCGTGGGCTATATGCTGCAGGCGGAGAAAGGCGGGGCCCCTGCATGAAAAACTGCGGCATCCGCCTGAAGCTGATCCTGTGGTTCTCCCTGATTCTGGTGACGATCGTGGGCGTCACGATGATGACGGTGTTCTCCGCCAGCAAGGCGGTGCTCCTGGGCGCGATCCGGGATCACCTGGTCAGCACGGTGGAGGAGAACGCCGACAACGTCCGCTATGCGGCGGCGGCCGTCGACCGGGGCGACAACGTCTACATCCCCTGGGAGGACGGCTACCTCGAAATCGACCTGGACTTCATCACCGTGGCGGATGAGGCGCAGATCGCGCTGTGCGCCGGGGATGGCACGCTGATCTACGGCGAGAGTCCGCTGCGCGGGCAGACGGAGCAGATTCCCTTCCTGCGGGATCGCACCCGGAGCATGCGGACAGAGGCTGCCTCCTATGAGATCTATGACAGGCAGCTGGACATTCCGCTGCCCGGCGGCCAGTCCCTCTGGCTCCGGGGCGTTGTGCCGGAGACGGACAGCGAGATGCAGCTGGGGCAGATCGCCCGGCGGACGCTGCTGTTCCTGCCGCTGCTGATCCTTCTGTCCGTTCTGCTGGTCTGGCTGCTGGCCGGCCGGCTGCTGGCGCCTATCCGGAAAATCGAGGAGACAGCGGAGCGCATCTCCCGGGGAGACGACCTGAAGCAGCGCATCACGGTCAGCCCCAGCAGCGATGAGGTGGGACGGCTGGCGGTGGTCTTCAACCGGATGCTGGACCGGCTGGAGCGCTCCTTCGAGGCTGAAAAGCAGTTCACCTCGGACGCCTCGCACGAGCTGCGCACCCCCGTCTCCGTGATCCTGGCCCAGACAGAGTACACCCTGGAGAAACGGCGCGGCGCGGAGGAATACATCGAGGCCCTGGAGGTGGTGCAGAAGCAGGGCCGGCGCATGGAGGCGCTGGTGGACGACATGCTGGCGTGCACCCACATGGAGCAGAACCCGCAGCGCTATCCCATGGAGCCGCTGGATCTTTCCGGCCTTGCCGCCGAAACCGCGGCCCAGATGGCGCTCATCGGCACCGGCGGCATCACCCTGGCCACCGAAATCGAGAGCGGCATCCGCATCACCGGCAACCGGGCGCTCCTGGCCCGCCTGATGCAGAACCTGATCAGCAACGCCTACCGCTACGGGAAGGAAAACGGCCACATCCTCGTGGGCGTGCGCAGGGAGGACGGGCAGGCCGTGCTGTCCGTCCGGGACGACGGCATCGGCATCCCGGAGGAGGAGCAGGACAGGATTTTCAACCGCTTCTATCGGGGGGATCTGTCCCGGAGCGAACAGGGCACCGGGCTGGGCCTGTCCATCGCGCAGAAGATCGCGGAACTGCACGGGACGGTCATCCGCGTGGAGAGCGAAGCGGGACGGGGGAGCACCTTCAGTGTGCGGTTCGCGGCGGAGAACGCTCTAATGAATCCTTAATGATTCCGTGCTATGCTGTTTCCGCGGGGCGCCTGTCTGCCCCGCATCAGAGACAGAGAGCGAGGAATGGGAGCCATGAGGAGGAAACAGTCCGCGGCGCTGCAGGCCCCGGGCGAGGAGCCTGCGCCTTTTTGGCCGAACGCGGACGCGCAGGAGGATGAAGCAAAACTGATTTCCCGTCTCCCCAAAGCAGCATAAACCCGAACAGACCGAAGGCAGAGCGAAGACGTCCCCCGGAACGGCTCCGGGCGGATGCCGGGCCCTCCCTTTGGTCTGTTTTGCGAAGGGACAGACCCCTGATCCCTGTCCGGAAGCTGTCCCCGGCACGCTGATTTGCCGGGCGCGCCGGCTTCCGAAACGAACCCATTAGGAGGCAATGATGGACATTTTCTCTGTATTTACGCTGCTGGGCGGCCTGGCCTTCTTCATCTACGGCATGAACCAGATGTCCTCCAGCCTGGAGCGGATCGCCGGCCCCAGGATGGAGAGCATCATCAACCGCATGACGAAGAACCGGCTGGTCGGCCTGCTCATGGGCGCCGTGATCACCATCGCCATCCAGAGCTCCTCGGCGGTGACGGTCATGCTGGTGGGCCTGGTGAACTCGGGCCTGATGAATATCGGCAACACCGTGGGCGTCATCATGGGCTCCAATGTGGGCACCACGATCACGGGCTGGATCATGAGCATGATCGGCATCTCCAGCGACAATGTGCTGGTGCGGATGCTGAAGCCGGAGTCCTTCTCTCCGCTGCTGGCCTTCATCGGCATTGTGCTGATGATGCTGTCGAAGAAGTCCAAGAAGAAGGACGTGGGCAACGCGTTCGTGGGCTTCGCCGTGCTGATGTTCGGCATGACGCTGATGAGCGGCTCGGTGGCCCCCCTGGCAGACTCGCCGGCCTTCATGAACATCCTCACGGCCTTCCGGAATCCGCTGCTGGGCGTGCTGACGGGCGTGGTGGTCACGGCGGTGATCCAGTCCTCCGCCGCCTCCCTGGGCATGCTGCAGGCGCTGTCCATGACCGGCGGCATCACCTATGGCATGGCGATCCCCATCATCATGGGCCAGAACATCGGCACCTGCGCCACGGCCATTCTCTCCTCCATCGGCGTCAGCCGCAATGCCAAGCGGGTGGCGGTGATTCACCTGTCCTTCAACCTGATCGGCACGGCGCTGTTCATGGGGCTGTACCTGCTGCTCCACGCCATCTTCGACTTCTCTTTCGTGGATGATCCCATCAACCCGGTGGGCATCGCCCTGTGCCACAGCGTCTTCAACGTCGCCACCACGGCGGTGCTGCTGCCCTTCTCGAAGTTCCTCGTCCGCATCGCCACCGACGCCATCAAGACGGAGCCGGAGCAGAAGATCGCCTACCTGGATGAGCGCCTCTTCGGGACGCCGGAGCTGGCGGTGGCCGAGTGCAACAACCTCTCCGCCGAAATGGCGCATCTGACCGAGGACGCGGTGCGCATCGCCATCGGGAACCTTTTGCACCACAATGAGACCGAGGCGGAGAAGGTCGCGGCCCTGGAGGGCAAGGTGGACATCTACGAGGATCGCCTGGGCTCCTATCTTGTGCGCCTGTCCGGCCGCTCCCTGCCCGCGCGGGAAGCCCACACCGTGACCAAGGTGCTCCATGTCATCGGCAACTTCGAGCGCATCAGCGACCATGCGCTCAGCCTGACCCGCTCCGCCCGGGAGCTGAGCGAAAAAGAGCTGGATCTGTCCGAACAGGCCCTCTCTGAGCTGGGCTCCCTCTCCGACGCGGTGGGGGAGATCATCGGGCTGACGGTGACCGCCTATGAAAAAATGGACCAGAGCGGCGCGGAGATGGTGGAGCCCCTGGAGCAGGTGATCGACCTTCTCACCGAGACGATCCGCGCCCATCACATCGACCGTCTGCAGACCGGCGAGTGCACCATTGAGCGGGGCTTCGTGCTGGCGGACATCCTCACCGACTTTGAGCGGATCTCGGATCACTGCTCCAACATCGCGGTGGCCATTCTGGAGAGCGGCTCGGACACCTACCAGCCCCATGAATACCTCCGCCAGACCCGGGACGCGGACAACGCCCGGTTCCAGACGCTTTTCGCGGGGTACAAGGCCAAGTATGCAATCCAGGAGAAGCCGTGAGCCGGCTGATCATACGATGTGGAGATGTGCGGTACAATGCTGTTTTCAGGTGACTATCACTTTTTCGACTACAAATACAACATCGAGGGCTATGCGGGCCAGGACGCGGGAGGCGCGGCGCAGACGCTGTTCCTGGCCGTGTCCCTGACGCTCCTGGTGCTCCTCACGATCCTGCTGCGCAGGACGCCGGAGGAGAAGGCCCGGCGGATCGTCGGCTGGCTGGGCGTCTTCCTGACGGTGCTCTACGCGGCGAAGACCACCTGGGAGTCCTGCTGGGACATCGCCGAGACCGGGGCCTTCAACACGGGCATTCTGCCGCTGGATCTGTGCTCCATGATTATGCCGGCGGGCATCCTGACAGGCTTCGGCCGGGGAAGGATCCGGCAGATGGCGGCGGCGTGGGTCTCCACCGGGGGCATCCTGGGCGGCCTGGCCACCATGGTGCAGCTCAACGCCTTCCGGTATTACCCGCTGCTCTCCTTCGGCGCGTTCTACTCCATGCTCTGGCACTTCCTGATGGTCTTCATGGGCCTGCTGCTGTGCGTGACCGCAAGCCGCGGCCCGGACCTCGCGACGGTGCTGGAGGGCTACCGGTTCCACCTCATCTTCTCCGCGGTGGTGATCCCGGTGGATTTTGCCTTCGGGTTTGACTTCATGTTCTACCGGGAGATGAGCGGTCTGCCTTTCCTCGCGGAGGCGGCCGCCTCGCTGGCCCGGCACCGCCTGAGCCTTCTGACGCCCGTGCTCATGCTGCTTGTGTACTTCGCAATGTACAGCCTGATCGCGGGGGTGACGGCCCTCGCGAGGAAACTGGGCGGGGCGGACGGCCTGCAGCGGGCGGGCCGCGGAAAGCCCGTGATCCTCGGCCATCATAGCTGACGGCGGCGGCTTGCGGAAACCCGGCGAAAAGCCTTGAGGCCAGGCCGGCTGTTGTGCTATAATGCATCGGACTCACATCATAGAGAGCGGGAGGCGGCAAAATTGAAACCGTATCTGATGGAAAACGAAGCCGTTCTGGCTGAGCTCGGTTCCTCCATGCAGGGCCTGAGCGAGGAGGAGGCGGCGGCGCGTCTCAAGCGGGACGGCCCCAACAAGCTCAAGGAAGCCCCGAAGGACAGCCTGTTCAAGAAGTTCCTCGGCGAACTGAAGGATCCGATGACCATCGTGCTGATGATCGCCGCGCTGGTCAGCGCCGTCACCGCGCTGTATGCGGGGGAGAGCCTGACGGACGCGCTGATCATCCTGGCCGTGGTGCTGATCAACGCCTGCCTCGGCGTGTACCAGGAGAGCAAGGCGGAGGCCGCCATTGAGGCGCTGCAGCAGATCGCCGCAGCCACCGCGAAGGTCATCCGCGGCGGCCACCAGAAGACGATCCGGGCCGACGAGGTGGTCCGCGGCGATCTCCTGGTGCTGGAGGCGGGCGACGCGATTCCGGCGGACGCCAGGATTGTGGAATGCGCCTCCATGAAGACGCAGGAGGCCGCGCTGACCGGCGAATCCACCGACGTGGACAAGCAGAGCGGCGCGCTCACCGCTGCGGAAAACGGCGAGGTGACGCTGGGCGACCGGAAGAACATGGCCTACATGGGCTCCATCGTCACCTATGGCCGCGGCCACGCGGTGGTCACCGCCACCGGCATGGAGACGGAGATGGGCGAGATCGCCGACGCGCTGTCGAGCGCCAAGGAGGAAGAGACGCCGCTGCAGATCAAGCTCAATGAGCTCTCCAGGAAGCTGTCCGCGATGATCCTGGTGATCTGCGCCTTCGTGTTCATCGTGAACCTGGTGCGCAGCGGCGGCAAGGCTGTGCTGGACACCTTCATGGTGGCCGTCTCGCTGGCTGTGGCGGCCATTCCCGAGGGCCTGAGCGCGGTGGTGACCATCCTGCTCTCCATCGGCGTGACCAAGATGAGCAAGAACCACGCCATCATCCGGAAGCTGACCGCCGTGGAGACGCTGGGCTGCACCCAGATCATCTGCTCGGACAAAACCGGCACCCTGACGCAGAACAAGATGACGGTGGTCCGCAAGGTCACCGACGACGAAGTGCTGCTGATGACCGCCATGGCCCTGAGCTCCGACGCGGAGCTGGAGGGGGACGAGGCGGTCGGCGAGGCCACCGAGTGCGCGCTGGTCAATGACGCGAACAGGAACGGCCTGCCGAAGAGCAAGCTGGCCGCGGATCTGCCCCGCGTGGACGAGGCCCCCTTCGATTCGCTGCGCAAGATGATGTCCACCGTGCACAGGGCCAAGGCGGGCCATGGCTTCATCCAGTTCACCAAGGGCGCGCCGGATGAGGTGCTGCGCCGCTGCACCCGCATCTGGCAGGATGGCAAGGCTGTTCCGCTGAGCGAGAAGCAGCGGAGCGAGATCCTGCAGCAGAACATGGAGATGGCTGACCAGGCCCTGCGCGTGCTGGGCGCCGCGCAGCGCATCTATGACGAGCGGCCCGCGTCCAACGCGCCGGATGTGCTGGAGCAGGATCTGACCTGGATCGGCATGTGCGGCATGATCGATCCCATCCGCCCCGAGGTGAAGGACGCCATCGAGCAGTGCCGGAGCGCGGGCATCCGCCCGATCATGATCACCGGCGACCACAAGGTGACCGCCACCGCCATCGCGCGGGAGCTGGGCATTCTGAACCCGGGCCAGTCGGCGATCACCGGCGCGGAGCTGGACGCCATCCCGGACGAGATCTTCGCGCACGAGGTGCGCCGCTATTCCGTCTACGCGCGGGTGCAGCCGGAGAATAAGGTGCGCATCGTCAATGCCTGGCAGAGCCTGGGGATGGTCACCGCCATGACGGGCGACGGCGTGAACGACGCGCCCTCCATCAAGAGCGCGGACATCGGCGTCGGCATGGGCATCACCGGCACAGACGTGACGAAATCCGTCGCGGACATGATCCTCACCGACGACAACTTCGCCACCATCGTCTCCGCGGTGGGGGAAGGGCGCCGCATCTATGACAACATCCGCAAGGCGATCCAGTTCCTGCTGTCGGCCAACCTGGCGGAGGTGCTGGCCGTGTTTGCCGCCACGCTGATGGGCTTCTCCATCCTGAAGCCCGTGCACATCCTGTGGATCAACCTGATCACCGACACCTTCCCGGCGATCGCCCTGGGGATGGAGGACGCGGAGAAGGACGTCATGCAGCGCCCGCCGCGGAGCCGCAAGGAGAGCATCTTTGCCAACAGCCTCGGCTTCGACATCGCCTTCCAGGGCCTGATCATCGCTGCGATGACGGTGTTCAGCTATTTCGTGGGTCATCGGCTGGAGAGCGGCTCCTGGGCGATCGCCGAGTCCCCGGCCGGCATGACCATGGCCTTCCTGACCCTGAGCATGACCGAGGTGTTCCACTCCTTCAACATGCGCTCCCGCACCGCGTCCCTGTTCAGCCTGAAGAAGCAGAACCTCTGGCTCTGGGGCACGCTGGCCTTCTCCCTGCTGATCACCGCCGCCGTGATCTTCATCCCGTTCCTGAATGAGGCCTTCTCCTTCCAGCCCATCACCATGACCGAGTATCTGCTCGCCATGGCGCTGGCCCTGACGGTGCTGCCCATCGTGGAGATCGAAAAGGCGGTCCGCCGCTGGCATCTGCGCCGCAGCGAGGCGCAGCAGTAAGCCGCCTCTGCCCATGCGCCTTAGGCGGCGCCCCGGGCTGACAGGCAATCGGATTCCGTTTCCCCGGAAAAACTGAATAAGAAAAGAGCCCGGATTTGGCAGCGTTATGCTTCCGGATTTGGGCTTTTTCGGTGCTCCCGCGGGATCCGGGGCCAGCCGCGAGGCAGCAGAGGATGGCGCGGTGCACATGGTGCCTGCTGCTTGTGCCGGCGGCTCGCGGGACGATTGCGGAGGCCGTATGTCACTCCTTCGCCTTCCCGAGAAGATCCTCCAGAGCGCTTTGGGGATTGCGCAGGAAGCGGACGGTCATTTTGTAGTGCTCCGTCTCATCGTACGGCAGGCTGACAATGGCATCCTTCTGAATCTGGTAGATTTCCGCGCCGGGGAAGGCCATCAGCATCGGGGAATGCGTGGAGATGATAAACTGCGATTCCTTGCGGACCAGCCGGTCCATGTTCCGGATCAGGCGGATGATGCCCGCGGGAGACAGGGCCGCCTCCGGCTCATCCAGGATACGAAAGGGCTGCCGCGAAAACGCGCAGCAGCCCTGCTTTCCCTTTCTGAAAACTGTCCGGCGATTCACCCCCGGGAATCGGCGGCGGGCTCCGCTTGATCTGCCTTCTTCCAGGGCACATCCTCCTCCGAGGCCTTGAAGTTGTAGACGGGCCGCATGACTTCAATGACATCCACTGCGTCGCGGATCACGTCGATGATATCCTCCAGGGACTTGTAGGCCATCGGCGCTTCGTCCAGGGTCGCGGCGTTCACGGAGGTGGAATAGATTCCGCTCATTGCGGTACGGTATGCCTCGAGGTCGAGGTTCTCCCGGGCGGCCCTGCGGGACATCAGCCGGCCTGCGCCATGGGGCGCGGAGAAGTTCCAGTCGGGATTGCCCTTCCCCACCGCCAGCACGGAGCCGTCCCGCATGTTGATCGGGATGAGCACCTTCTCGCCGGCGTGGGCCGCAATGGCGCCCTTGCGGAGAATCATCTCCTGCGTGTCGATGTAGTTGTGAATGGTGTGGAAGGTCTCCACGGCCGTCATGCCGGTCCTCTGCAGGATGACCTCCGCCATCAGCTCGCGGTTCCTGCGGGCGAAGCGCTGACAGATCTCCACGTCGTGCAGATAGTCCTCCAGATAGCTCCCGTACAGCCAGCAGATATCCTCCGGGATCGCGAGCGCCCGGGTTTCGTACCCCTCCTGCAGTGCCTTCAGCGCCGCCTGGATCTCTGCCCTGCGGCCCTGCTCCTTGTAGGTCCGGATGATCTCCTCCCGCTGCCGGAAGAAGGTCTCCTTCCCCCTGTGCAGGTCGATGGCCAGCTGCTGGTAGATTTCCGCCACCTGCTTGCCGAGATTCCGGCTGCCGGAGTGGATCACCAGATAGAAGGTGCCGTCGGAAGCACGGTCAATCTCCACAAAGTGATTGCCGCCGCCCAGCGTGCCCAGGGAGCGCTCCAGCCGCCGGCTGTCCCGCAGCTCCCGGAAGCAGCGCAGCCCGGTCAGGTCAAAGTGCTCGATCCGTCCATCCCAGACGCGCATCCCGGAGGGGATATAGTGGCAGGCTTCATCCACCCTGGGGAAATCGATTTCCCTTTCCGCCAGCCTGACCGTGTACATGCCGCAGCCGATGTCCACGCCGACGATGTTCGGGCAGGCCTTGTCCCGGACGGTCATGGTGGTGCCGATGGTGCAGCCCTTGCCGGCGTGCACATCCGGCATAATGCGGACCTGGCAGCCCTCCGTCAGCTCATAGTCGCACATGCGCCGGATCTGCTCGATCGCCTCGTCTTCGATCACCCTGGCGTAGCACTGCGCAGTTGCGTACTTTCCCTTGATGGTGAGCATTGTTCATCACATCCTGTTCTCGTCTATGCGGTAATCCGTGCATAGCGTTCGCTTTCCAGAATATCCATCATGAATGCATAAGGATTCAGCACCCCTCCGGCAACCATGGAGAAGAGCCGGGGCGTGGCTCCGGAAACCAGTACCACGCCTTCTTCGTTCATCGTCACAGGCTGCTGCCTGTTTCTGCTCGCGACGTTCCAGAAGACGATCTGCGGCAGATGGTATCCGTGCGCTTCATACTTCCGCTGGGCGTTTTTGAAATTGATGGCGGAGGCGTTGTCGACACAGGAATCGAATTCCATGTCTGAGATGATGATCAGCTTCGCCGGCAGCTCCTCCTGGGGCACATGGTTTGCCACAGCGGCGCGGAGCACCAGGTCAAACACCGCCTCCAGGTTGGTGTTCGCAATCGCATTGAAGGACGCGGCGTAGCGCAGTCTGTCCGCAAAGGTCTTTCCCTTGACCTCGATCAGCTGCGGGCGGGCTGAGAACTCAATGAAATGGTTCCGGAACGCACCGCGGCTGTGCTCGGCGAAATACAGGCCCAGGGACAGCGCGACCGCGGCCGGCAGCGGCTTTGCGTCATCGTACATGGAACCGGACGTATCAATCACGGCCAGCGCGTTTTCGCTGCTGCCATAATCCGGCAGCGAAGCCCAGCTGGCATTCAGCGTCCGCGCTTCCTCCGGGGTGATGCTCCGCATGAAGGATTCGCGCCTGCAGCAGGTCAGATAAGGCGCAACCAGCTCATAGGGGGCGACATGATCCGCGTGCAGCCGGGCCTCGCCCTTCTCGACGCGCGACAGGAATTCGGCGTAGCGCTCTCCGTCATTGCGCTGGAAGGCCCTCCTGTACTTGTACAGCGCTCTGGACGGCTGCTGCCCGTAATCGAAGGTATAGTCGCGCTCGCGCAGGTTGTTCTCGAGAATCCGGATCCTCGCGCGAAGCGCCGAAAGGGTCTTCCGGTATTCTGCCTCCGTCATGCCGAAGGCTCTGGCCAGCCTCCTGGCCATGGCAGCCGTGGCGGAGCTGGACGCGTTCACGGACGGAAGCCACTTGCCCAGCAGGGATACGGCTGCGTCTCCGTGGCGGAGCTTGTCCATGTCCTGCTGCAGCTGCGCCCTCAGGACGGACAGCATCTCCCTTTCGCAGGGCGTTCCCATCAGCGTGAGCAGGTCATCCCAGCGGCCATATTCGGCGGCAAAGGCGATGTTCCTGCGGACCGAGGCAGGCTCATGGACGGCAAGCCAGTTCAGGATCACGCGGAATACGCGCCTTTCGCCCAGACCGCCGCGCACATCTCTCGCGAAGAAGAGGAGCTTCATGGCCGTGCCGGGGTTTTCCGTCCAGGCGCGGACAAAGCGGGTGATGATTGCCTCCTCCTTTTCACGCCGCAGCGCGCCGATGGAAGCGAACAGATCCAGGCAGTCGGAGCCGGTGGACGCGTACGTCACGGCGCCGTTCTCCGTCACTGTCCTGTTTGCTTCGTCCTTCAGATAATCCAGCATGTGTCTCCCTCCTCCGCCATGCGATTCCGATTCCAAGGCACCGTCTGAGCGGGATTCGAACCCGCGAACGCTGAGTATGAGTCAGCTGCGTACCATTCGCTTTCACTGTTTGCTGTTGGTGCCTTTGCAAGACGCAGCCCTTCGGCATCAGCCGGGCTTCGGAGAGCCCGGCATATTGTTGATGAATTGCTGTATGCGTCTTTCTGCAACGGGCGCTCTCTCTTTCCGATGCCAGCTTCCGTTTGCAAGTCCATCATAGCCTGTCTGCCCGAGCGAATCACGGAAAAAAAGCTGCGAGCTATGCCTGCCCGCAGTTTTTCTGATGAATCAGCCGCTCCCTGATCAGGTCGACAAAGGCCGGAGGCGACACCGCCTTCACCATCGGGCCGAAGGACAGAACCCTGATCACGAGCTCTGTCTCGTCCTCCTGGTCATAGGCGACGGTGATCCGGTAGCGGTCGCTGTCGAGGCGCTCCGCTTCCTTCTCAAAATGGGCAAAGTGCATGAGCACCCTCTCCAGCGCGTTCCGCTGATCCGTCACCTCCATCACGACCGTCTTTTTCGCCGGCGGGTTCGGCTGATGCGATTGGAATGCCATGGGGCGCGTGCTGACGCTGCAGCGGATGATCCTGCCCAGGTTGACGGTGCTGCCAAAGCGGGAGCCGGAGCCGATCACGCGGAACTTGTCATCCTTCTCGGAGTACTCCAGGCATTCCGGCAGCAGTGTCCGGTGCACAATGCTGCCCTTCCGGTTGACCGCGTCGATGCGCAGGGGCGTCCTGGTCCTGATCGCCGCCAGAATCAGCCGGAAGTGCTGAATGTACGCCTCATCCTCATAGGGGTCTCCGTCCAGATACTTGTCGAACACGCAGATGTCGGCAGGGGTGAACAGCGGCTGCACGTCCGGGTACTCCGGCAGATCATCGCCAAACAGCCGGAGCCGGGGATCCAGGGAGATGGCCTTGAGCCACCTTTTCTGCAGCAGGGTCAGGGGCATCGACGGCGCATGCCGGATCGGCGTGGTGCCATCCTTTTTCAGCAGCTGCCATCTCTCCTCCGTCAGCGGCGGCTCAATGCTCAGCAGGCTCTCTCCGAAGGCATGCTCCCGGATCAGTGCCCGCAGCTCGTCCTTTTGCAGCGGATGGTCGCAGGCGGCCTTCAGTATGGCCGCAACCGCGTTGTAATAGCTGCTGTACAGTTCGCTGAAGATCATCCGCCCTCATCTCCTTCCAGACCATACATTGCGTACATCTGCCGCAGGTCATCCCGGAACTGCTGCTCCAGGGCCGGATCCGAAAAGGAGATGTCGACAATGCGGGAGATAAAGGTGCGGATCCAGGGCACCATCTCGCTGGCATCGAACACGTCGGCGGTGAACCTGCTCGTATGCCGGTCCAGGTGCTCCACGGTCCCGCAGCGCTTTTCCCGCTCCAGCCGTTTGGGAATGTGCGTCTCGGAGTCCTCGTACCGTATGGTGAACGTCACATGCTCCAGCCGCTGCCCCGAGCGGCTCTGGGTGCTGACACCCCACAGATGCGGCATCATCCCGTCCAGCCTGGCGCGGAGCTCATCAAACCGGCTGCAGGCCTCGTCGATGCGCACGGAGACAATGTTGTCCGTCCGGAAGGATGTGATCCGCTGAAAACGCGGCGTATAGGCCATCAGGTATTGACGGCCGCTCTGGCTGCTCACCATGATCCGCAGCGGAACCACATGGTTTTCGGTGATGCGGTCCTTGTGCCGGTTGATGGATTCCATCGTGATCATGCGCTGATCCTGCATGGCCATGAACAGCGTGCAGAGAATCTCGCTGTCCATGGCCCCGGTAATGTAATGGTGCTTGAAGGCAAAATGGTCCTCGCTCCGATCCGCCTTGTCCAGCAGAAAGGAGCCGATCACGCCGCAGGGCGCTGCCTCGGAAAAGAAATCCAGGATGTCGCTGCCTGGAATGCTTTCTCCGGCAGACCGCCTGTAGTATACGGTCTTTCCGCGCCTTTCGGTCTCGATGATTCCCTCCGCCGCGTATTCCTTCAGCTTCTTGCGCACGGTGGATTCGTCAAACAGCCGGGGATGCTGAAACTGCCGGAGACAGCTGTCGATCCGGTCCATCAATTCCGCCAGCGTCAGCGAGATCCCGGGAGATGCCAGAATATCGAACAGCACAAAGTGCAGCGTGATGTCCCCGTCCGTAAAGCTCTTGGCCTTCCACGCGGCGTAGAGCGGATTGTGGCGTGAGATCCGGCTGTCGATGGAGATGAACACATTCTTCCCGTCCGCTGTCTGCCGGAAGCGCATCGCGTCTCCCAGCCAGCTCTCCAGCCGCCGGCGCTCATCGTCATAGGAGCGGGCGCTCTTTCGGGCGAACTCGTCGCGGCTCTTGAAGCCGTAGACATAGAACTCCCGCATATAGTCGCGGATCCGGCTGAAGCTCTTGATCAGTTCGCTGTAGGCCACGCAGAATTCCCTCCTTTGCGCGCCCGGATGCAGTCGTCCCGAAAGAATCCGGCGGGAAGCGGTGATCTCCTTCGCGCCATGATGCATCTCCCGGCATTCGGCTCGCGCGGTTTCCTTATGCAAGGGCGTTCAGCTTATGATACGCCGCCCGGGTCCCGCCATCACGGAAAAAAAGATGCGAGACGGGAGGGCAGCTCAGGGTTCAATGCCCAGGGAGGCCGCCCACTGCGTCAGCTCCTCCACGGTGGTGCGGAAGGTGAAACGCTGGCCCGCCAGCCAGGTGCCCGCGCCGGCCTGCTCCTCCAGGTGCCGCATGCTGCTGCCCAGGCCGGAGCTGCCGGAGGTGAAGAACACCGCCAGGGTCTTGCCGGTCAGATCCACGCTTTCCACAAAACTGGAGACGATGCGCGGCACATCGCCCCACCAGATCGGATAGCCGATCAGGACGGTGTCGTAAGCGGCCAGCTCGGGCAGCTCGCCCTGGATGGCCGGGCGGCAGGCCGGATCGTTCATCTCGACGGAGGTGCGGCTCTGGGCGCTGCCGTAATTCAGGTCGGCATCGGTGTAGGGCGTCTCGGGGACGATCTCATAAAGGTCGGCGGAAAGCCCCTCCGCCAGCTTCTCCGCCACACCCCGGGTGGTGCCGGTGGCGGAGAAATACACGATCAGAATATGGCTGGCGGGTTCGGCTGCCGCTTCCTCCGCGCAGGCGGGAAGGGCAAGCGCAAGCAGGATCAGGGCCATCACAATCGCGGCTGCTTTCTTCATGGTGTTTTCCTCCTTCTGTCATTCCTGTTCGTTCCAGACTTCCTTCGCCAGGCGGAACACGGCCCAGCCCTTCGGCCAGCCCGCATACATGGCGGCATGGGTGATGATGGCGGCGATCTCCGCCTTCGTCACGCCGTGGGCCTTTGCGTTCTGCAGGTGATAGGTCAGCGAGGAATCCGTGATGCCGGAGGCCATCAGGGTGACCACGGTGATGATGCAACGGGTCTTCGTGTCGATGGCGTCGTCGTTCCACACCTCGCCGAAGAGCACGTCGTCGTTGAGATGGGCAAACAGGGGCGCGAAGTCGCCCAGCTGCTGCCTGCCCGCGGTCTGCACAATCTTTTCTTTCATGGCTTTTGCCTCCTCATGCCTGCCGGACGGAGCAGGTCTGCCGCTGCTCCCCGTGATGCTTTGTCAATTATTTCTTCAGATCCTTTGATTGCCGGTAGACCAGACATGCTGATTGTGGGCGTTCTCGGGCCGGTTCTGCGCCATCACGCCCGCCAGCGGATGGGGCACGTAAGGCGCCTCCAGGTACGCGATCTCGTCTTCTGTCAGCGTCAGGTCGGTCGCCTTGGCCGCGCCGTCCACGTGGTGGAACTTCGTCGCGCCTACAATCGGGGAGGCCACCTTGGTCAGCAGCCAGGCCAGGGAGACCTCCGTCATGGTCACGCCGCGCTTCTCCGCCAGCTCCGCCACCCGGCCGATGATGACGCCGTCCTGCTGCGCGGTGGCGTCGTACTTGAATTTCGCGTAGGCATCCTTTTCCAGCCGCTCTGAGGTCTCGCCGGGCTTGCGGGAGAGCCTGCCCGACGCCAGGGCGCTGTAGGGCGTCAGGGCGATGCCCTCCTCCTGACAGCAGGGGACCATCTCGCGCTCCTCCTCGCGGAAGATCAGGTTGTAGTGCCCCTGCACGGAGATGAACTTTGCCCAGCCCTCCCGCTCGGCGATGGCGTTGGCCTTGGCCAGCTGCCAGGCGAAACAGTTGGAGATGCCGATGTACCGCGCCTTGCCTGCCCGCACGACCCGGTTCAGGCCGTCCAGAATGTCCTCGATGGGCGTCCGCCAGTCCCACATGTGGTAGATATACAGATCCACATGGTCCATGCCGAGGTTCTGCAGGCTCTTGTCGATCATGCGCCCGATATGCTGCTGCCCGGTGATGCCGTTCTCGATCTCCTCCTGCGTGCGGGGCAGGAATTTCGTCGCAATGACCACCTCGTCCCGCTTCGCAAAATCCCGCAGGGCGCGGCCCAGGTACTGCTCGCTGGTGCCGCTCTGGTAGGCGATGGCCGTGTCGAAGAAATTGATGCCCGCCTCCAGTCCATGCCGGATGATCTCGCGGGAATGCGCCTCGTCCAGCGTCCAGGCGTGCTGGCCCTGGCCCGCGTCGCCAAAGCCCATGCAGCCCATGCAGACGCGGGAAACGGTCAGGTCGGACTGGCCCAGCTTGGTGTATTTCATGAATTAAGCCTCCTTCACGTTCAGCAGCTTCTTCAGACAGGTATAGGTCAGGTCATAGGCGGACTGATATACATACGGGATCTTCGCCTGCGCCATGGCGGCCTTCTGCTTCTCCGTCACGCTGGTGTAGGGATGGATGCCATAGATGAAAGGGAAGAAGACATACAGGAATTGCTGCCTCGCTGCCCCGTCCATCTCCGGCACGTACTTTTCCACCATGCGGCCCACGGTATCCAGGGAGGCTCCGTAGGCCGCCTTGAACTCCGCCAGCCGCTCCGGACGGGAATTGGCCTCCATGTCGTACAGGTTCATGGACAGCAGCCGAAGCAGCCGCGGCCGGTCCGTGAGGGTGCGGGCCAGGGCCTGGGCCAGCTCGTCTCGCGTCATGGCGGCCCGTTCGGCCATCACCGCGTCCATGGCGGCCACCCAAAGCTCGTACTCCCGCTGCAGCAGGGCCAGGAAGATCTCTTCCTTGGTCTCGAAGTAGTTATAGATCGAGGTGCGCGTAAAGCTGGTGGCTGCGCCGATCTCCTTGATCGTGATCTCCCGGAAGCTCATGGTTTCATTCAGCTCCGCGCAGGCCGCAATGATTTCCTCCTTGCGGGCTGCAGTCAACTCCGGCGATCCTCTGGACATGCCTATCCCTCCCTGTAACAAAACTGACACCGTGTCATCATCTGAATCATAGCACATTACTGACACTGTGTCAATATATAATTCTGCAAAATGCTCCGGCGGTTGCGCACGGGAAGGAAATCACGCAGGCGGTGGGATGAACCCGGGATCCGCGGACATGGGCTGACCTGCGTCCGCTGCCAATACAGAGCGAAAGCCGTCTCTTGCGTTTCTGCGAACGAAAGCAGCCGGCTCCCGCATGCGGAAACCGGCTGTATTGAGCTTTCGCGGTATCGTCAGACCGCCGTCTGCAGGGCGAACTGCAGCACTGGCAGCCATGTGGTGAAGAACATCCAGAGCAGCACGCCCAGGATGATGATGCCGAGGGTGCCCAGGACGATCCGCAGGATGCGGAAGCCCTTCTTGCTCAGCAGCTTCTTCTCGGGGTACAGCTTGTGGACGATCTCCAGCGTCGCCCAGGCCATGTAAATGACGGTCAGCACGTTGTAGGCGATGAGGAGCAGCTTGTAGATGGGATAGCCGGTGGCAACCTTCACGTCGAAGGAGGCGCTGTTGGCCTGCATGTGCAGGGTGTGCTTCACTGCGGTCTGCAGGGCGTACTGCCCGCCGCGGGAGGCGAGGGTGCTGTCCGGGTACTCGGTCATGCGGGTGGTGCAGACCAGGTCGCAGCCGGCGGCCAGGGCCTGCTCGGCCTCCTTCGGAGTCAGGGACTGGGCGTCGGTGATGATGGCGCCGGTCATGCCCCACTCGTTGCGGAGGATGCCCGTGCACACGGCCCAGCTGCCGGGGGCGATGCGGGTGCCGATGCGGGCCATGGAGAGCATGATGCCCGCCGCGCCGCCGTCCACGATGGCCATCTCAAAGGGCTTCATGTAGATCTCGCGGATGGCCTGCTCCCCGCAGAAGGGGGCCAGACGGCCGTTCGCGCCGCGGTTGAATTCCTGGTCGTTGAGGAAGAAGTGCTTCACCTGGCAGTTGACGCCGTTGGCCTTCGCAGCCTTCACGGCCACCGTGGCCATGATGCCGGTGAAGGTGCCGTCCTCGGAGTAGTACTCGAAGTTCCGGCCGGAGAAGGCGGTGCGGTGGATGTTCACTGCCGGCGCCCACCAGGCGGTGACGCCCTTCATGGTGAACTCGGTGGAGGTGAGATCCGCCATCTTTTCCACCAGCTCCTTGTTCCAGGTGGCGCCCAGCATGTTTTCGTCGGTGAACTGGTAGCCGGTGCCGCCGGAGACGTAGTCGATCATGCCCTGGGGGCCGTCCAGGGAGTTGGTCACCGGCTTGCCGATCCTGTCGATGGCGGGGGTAACATACATGGCCTTGCCGATGATCTCCAGCTGCTCCGCCTGGGTGAGCTGGGCAATCAGGCGATCCCAATCCGGATCCGTCAGGGGCTTGCCCACCATGTCCTCCAGCTTGAGCGCGCCGGACTGGCCGTATTTCACCTCGGGCCAGGCGGCGTCGTCCATGGCCAGGGGATTGCCGGCCACATCCCAGCCCTCGCTGGTCAGCGCCTTCACGATCCACTCCGCGGCCTCGTGGGTATAAGCGAACTTCGTGCTGTCCATGGTCTCGGACACGCCCTCGACCCTGCCGTCGGCGTAGCGCAGGCCGTCGCCGTCCATGGCGGCCCAGTTGCTGCGGGAGAGGTACACGGCATCCTCCAGCACGCAGTCATCGAACTGGTTGGCGATCGTGCCGCCCGTCACGGCCTTGTCCAGCACCTTCAGCTCGCCCTGGGCGTGGCGGTAAACGCGGGAGGCGTCGCCCTCCGCCGTCATGCCGTTGGCAGCGGTGAAGCCCTTGGCGGCCAGAATGTTATTGACGGCCTCGTGGGCGTCCCGGGCCAGGGTCAGGTAGTAGTCGCCGGCCTCCAGGATGTAGGTCCTGTGGCCCCGGCTGTCGTAGGACTTCATGTCGTCCAGCCGCGCCGTGATGGTCAGGGTCTCGGACTCGCCGGGCTGGAGGAGCTTCGTCTTGCCGAAGTCCAGCAGGTTCACGGCCGCCTTCTCGACGCCGTTCTCCCGGTCATAGTCGGTGTAGGGCGCCTGATGATACAGCTGCACGACGTCCTTGCCGGGGAGGCTGCCGCTGTTGGTCACCTTCACGGACAGGGTGAAATTGCCGTCCTTGTCGGGACCCGTGGCCTGGAAGTCCGACCAGTCGAAGGCGGTATAGCTCAGGCCCCAGCCGAAGGGGTAGGCCACGGTGGCGGCGTAGTCGTAGTCGCCGGTGTTCGCCGTGCCCAGCACCTTGTCCTCGTAGCGGGTCTCGTAGTACTTGTAGCCCACATAGATGCCCTCGGCATAGTGCTGATAGGAGTAGGTGCCGCCCACGGTGGTGGTGGTGGCGTCGATCAGCTTGCCGCCGGAGGTGAAGCGGAAGTCGCCGAAGTTCTGCATGGCCGGGGCGGAGAAGTTGTCATAGACATAGGTGTCGATGTTCCGGCCGGAGGGGTTGACGTCGCCCGTGAGGATCTTCCCCAGCTCCTGCACGCCGTCCTCGCCGGTGCCGGAGACCCACAGCACCGCGTCCACGCCGTACTGGGGATCCAGGATCTCCGCCATGCTCATGGCGTTGGTGGTGTGCAGCACGACGATGACCCGGTCGAAGGCCGCGCCGACCATGGCCAGCAGGTCCCTCTCCTCGGGGCTCAGGGAGAGGTAGTCGTCCTCGTCGCTGCCCTCGTAGCGGCCCATGTAGCGAGGCAGATCGCCGCCCTCGCTGCCGCCGCGGGTCAGGACCACAATGGCCGCGTCATGGTATTCGGCAAAGCTCTCCTTCACGGAGTCCTTGTATTCGGAGACGGGCACCTCGTCCACCGCCCAGGTGCCGGCGATGCCGCCGTTGCCCAGGTTGGCGCCGTTGCCCCACTTGGTGTGCTTGCTCTGCTTGTACATCTTGCGGAGGGAGCCGTTGACGGTGAGGCCCGCCGCCTCCAGGGACTCCAGGAACACGGTGTCCTTGGTGTTGGTCAGCTTTTCCTTGGTCATCCACATCTGGGCGGTCTGGCCGAAGACGCTGACCTTGCTGCCCTTGGCCAGGGGCAGGGCGCCGTCCTCATTGCGCAGCAGCACCACGCCCTCGTCCACGATCTCCAGCTCCGCGGCGCGCTCGGCCTCCCGCAGGGCGTCCAGATCGGCGAAGCGCTGCGGCTTCTCCCGGGATTCCTCTGTCTCCGGCTTCCTGTCCTCGATGATGCCGAAATAGCCCGTGAGCACGCTGTCCCAGCTGAGGGCGTAGGTGGTGGCCCAGCAGTTGATGAGGATGACCAGCACCAGCGCCAGGCACCACAGGCCCAGCCACAGGCTGCGGCGGTTCTTCTGTTTCTCGCTCATTGCGCTTCCCTCCGTCGAAAATCGGGAGATCCGGCCGTGCCGAACCTCCCGCTGCTGTGGGTCTGATTACTCGGCAGCCGGCGCGTCCACCGCCTCATGGAAGGCCGCCAGGGTGGCATAGGTGATCTCGGCGCCGCCGGCCACGTCCACATCGCGGAAGTACTGGCCGGGAGCGATGCCGAAGGTGTAGCCGAAGGAGTAGTTGCCGTCCTCCTCCTCATACAGCTCGAAGCTGTACTCGTGGGCCACCAGCTCGGTGCCGTCCACGGAAGTGCAGTACAGGGTGTCGAAGGCGATCTCGTTGCCGTCCTCGGTCTGCTCCTCGGACCAGTAGCCGAACTGGCAGTAGGAGGAGGCGGAGGCAATGCTGCGCTGGTCCACCAGCGCGGAGCCGTCCTCGTAGAGGTTGATCAGGAAGACGAAGTGGATGTTGTACTCGGCCAGCTCCCATTCGCCGGTGAACTGGTACTTCACGGCCTTGGCGTCCCAGTCTTCCTCGAGCCAGCCCTCGTGGGCGGTCCAGTCCTCGGCCAGCACGGAGGCGGCAGAGAGGATCATGCACAGGGTGAGCAGCAGGGCAATCAGCTTTTTCATCGGGATTTCCTCCTTCATTCCGTCCGGTGTCCCCGGTTGATGGCTTCACTATACCCTTGATGCGGGAGGACCGCAACCGGAACCGCATAAGCTGCAAGTTTTCGGCATAAACTAAAAGCCACGGGAAACCAGGTCTTGACCCGGACGATGGGCGGGGATATACTCTTGTTACTGAAATACAGGCAGCGGGAGGAGGGATGCGTTCTGTACAGCTTGATTGCGAATCTGGCGGGGATCTACACCCGGCAGGTGTTTACCGTGGGCATGACCCAGCTGCAGTTCTGGATGGCCGCCCTGCTGTTCGCCATTCCCATCAAAAAGCGCAGGCCCCTCTGGCCGCGAATCCTGGTATCGATCGGGATCTGGCTGGCGCTGCTGGCACCGGCGGTCTGGATGCGAACCCACTGGCCGGACGCGGCCACCAGGCTGCCGGTGATGCTCATCAACGTCGGCTTCACCCTGCCGGTGCTCTTCCTGATCCTGGACGATCACCCCTTTTCGGTGTTGAGCACCTGGTGCGCGGCGGTGGCGGCGGAGGAGATCGTGGCGACGGTTTACGATCTGCTCATGATTCCCTTTGGCGTCGACACCTCCGCGGCTCTGCTCTTTTTCACCACCGGGGACATGGGCTGGGATCTGCTGGTCTATCTCCTGATCCGCTTCCTGCTCACCCTGTCGGTGTATCTGATCTTCGGGCGCCGCCGCCTGCACTCCGACGATACGCGGAGCATGCGTCAGATCGCCCTCCTCAGCACGGCAATCCTCATCCTGATCACGCTGTTCGCGACCTTCACCCAGGAGTACCGCGGGGAGAGCCCACCGCTGTTTGTCATCTCCCGGGGCTATGCGCTGGCTCTGGCCCTGCTGATCCTGTTGATCCGCTCCGGCATCGTTTCCCAGGGGCAGGCCCGCACGGAGCTGGCGGTGATGGAGCGTGTCATGGCCGAGGAGCGCAAGCAGTATGAGCAGAACCGGGAGAATATTGCCCTCATCAACATGCGCTGCCACGATCTCAAGCACCAGCTGGCCAACCTGGCCGGGCGGCTGACGGACGAGGAGGTCCGGTCGCTGCAGGAGGCCATGAACATCTACGACAGCACCATCAAGACCGGCAGCGAGGTGCTGGACGTGGTGCTCTACGAGAACCAGCTGGCCTGCCGGCGGGATCAGATCCAACTCTCCTGCCTGGCGGACGGCAGGGCCCTGTCCTTCATGCGCACCCGGCACATCTACGCCCTCTTCTCCAATGCCCTGCGCAATGCCATGGAAGCGGTGCGGAAGGTGGAGGACCCCGAGCAGCGGATCATCAGCATGAACGTGGAGGACCTGGGGGAGGAGGTTGCCGTCACCGTCACCAACTACTATGCGGAGGAGCCGGACATCCGCGGCGGCGTGGCCTATACCGGCAAGCAGGACGTGAACCGCCACGGTTTCGGCACCATGAGCATGCGCTACATCGCCGAGCAGTACCACGGCCGCATGGCCATGGAGGCCCGCAATGGCATCTTCCGGCTCTATATCACCCTGCGGAAGCCGGAGAAGGCCGAATAACACAGCTCCCTGCGCACAGCAAAAAGGACGCGCCGTCAAACACGCAGCGCGTCCTTTTGCGTGGGGTTCAGGGTTCTTCCCTGCGGATCGTGTGCGTCCCAGCACCGCTCACCGTCTCCGGTTCCATGCCCGGCAGCCGCACTTCCGCGGTGACACCCTCGGGCAGGGTGACTTCCAGCGCCCGGGCGGTGCCGTATACGGTGATGATCCCCTTCACCGTGCTTACCTTCACGCTGACCTGCCCGGAATGGCTGAAGTCCGGCGCGATGACGCAGGTCTCCCAGCCCGGGGCCGTGGGCCGCACGCCGCCGACCCATGCGGGAAGGAGATACACGCCGCTGGCGGACCAGGCGTGGTTCCAGGTGCCCATGCCCTCGTCGAAATACTCCCACAGGGTGCTGATCCCCTTCTCCCGATTCACGGAGACCATGTTTCCGTAACGGGCCTCCATGCGGTCCAGCGCCTCGTCGGCATACCCCATCCGGAAGAGGGCCTCCAGCACGTAGGCCTCCATGTAGGAGCTGGCCTTGTGCGTGCCCTGCAGCACCGTCAGGATCACCGGCCAGCGCTCCGCCGGGGCCAGGCCGCTCAGCACCGCCAGGGCGTTGCCGCGGTCATCGGGGCTGGCAGTGGTGGTGTAGCCGACGCCCTCCACCCAGAGGCTCTCATAGCCTGCGGCAATGGTGTCCGCCGTCTCCCGCAGCCAGGGCTCCTCCACGCCCAGCACGCCGGCGATCTTCTCCAGCGTGACGAGGCACCAGTAATACCAGGCGTTCTCGCTGACCTTGGTGTCCACCTGGGCGCCCGTATCCTGCCAGTCCACCAGCCCCTGGCCGGTCTTGTGCTTCACCAGGCCGCTTGGGCCCAGCTTCCAGCGCTTCAGATAGCGGATGGCCGGCTCATAGATGATTTCCAGCGCCTCCGCGTCTCCCGTGTACAGATAATAGTCCCAGACGCTCACAATGCAGGCCATTTCCTGCGCGGGCAGCTCGTAGAATTCCCCGCTGATGGGCGTGACCGTGGGGATCAGGTTGTCCAGCTTGCCCTTGCCGCTGCCCGGGGTGATCCAGGCGACTTTCTGGGAGAGCATGGCGGGGAAGAGTGCGTAGGCGGACGGGTCGAGGCAGTAGACCATCTGCCGCATCTGACTGGCGGCGTCCCCCGTCCACTGGGCCCGCTCCCGGTCCGGGCAGTCCATGAAGGTCTCCCGGATGCAGACATACTGCGTCCGCGCGCCCATCTCCCACAGGGCGTCGAAGAAGGGATCCCCCATGGCGAAGGCGCCGGCAATCTCGGTGTCATAGCCGGATTCCCGGTAGAACAGCCGCTTCACGGTCACACCGGCGGGAATGTGGTAGATGACCCGCATGCCGCTGACCCAGGAAGGGGAGACAAAGGTCTGCTCCCCGGCACCGGAGGTCACATAGGTGGTCGTGAGGCTCTGCGCCGCGGCGGTGTTGTCGGTGGTGATGGTGATCACGGCCTCCTGTCCGGCGGATACCGTGAGGCCCGGATGGATCTGGGCGTTGCAGGGCAGCAGCATCTCCAGCTGGCGATCCTCCCCGGCGCAGGTGTCCGCGAAGTCCCCGCTGTTGCGATAGTCCCGCTGCTCGCTCACCCGCAGGAGCGGTATCGGCCGGCGGTGAAGGGCGTTCCACGGGGCATCCCCATAGCTGCCGCGAACCTCCGCAGCCGCCCAGAAGGCTGCGTCAAAGCCCGGCTCCGTCCAGCCGGCGCAGTCATCCTCCGCCGCAGCGTAGTACACATTGTATTCCGGGAAGCGGTAGTTGGCCTGGGCAACCCCCAGCGCCGTGTCGTCCAGGAAGGCCGCGTGGCGGTGCGCCTTCCAGCTGCCGTCCGTGACGATGCGCTGCCCGCCGACGTCCGCCGCAAAAATCAGCCCGGCCGTGTCCACGGGCACGTTGCTGTAGCTCTGCTGATCCTCGCCCTTGACGCCCCAGAACCAGGCCAGCACGCAGAGGGTGTTGGTCCCCTCGATGAGGTAGGGCGCCAGGTTCACGGTGTCAAAAAAGCCGTCCGCCGGGTTCGGCCCGCGCTTCATCCCGCCGTCAAAGACGACCTCCTGGCCGTTGACCCACAGGAAATATTTGTTTTCCGCGGCGATCTCCGCCGGGGCTTCCTCCGGCACGCGCTCCAGGTCAAAGCTCCTGACGAAGCAGACCCATACATTGTTCGCCCGGTCCCCGGACCAGATCCACCTTGCGCTGTCCAGCAGCAGCGGCGCGTCGGCAGCGGCGGGATCGGCGCCTGCCGCCAGGGAGGACAGGAGAAGGGCTGCGGCCAGCAGGAGCGTGAGCAGTTTCTTCATAGGCATTCCCTCCGTCGATTCTGTGCGGTGAACGGTGTTTTCCGTCTTCAGCATAGTGCATTCCGGAGGGCCGCGAAACATGAACAGCACAAACTCCCGGACTCGCGGCATAAACTCCATCGAAAAAGCGGCCCGAAGGCCGCCGGTGGATCAGGAGCGCGTCTGGCCGATCATCCCGCCGAGCGCCTGCATGAAGGCTTTCTTACGGGGCTGGCTGATGCGCAGCTCCTCTCCGGCCACCGTGACCGTGTAGCCCCGGACCCCCTCCACGCAGTGCAGGTTCACCAGGTAGCAGCTGTTGCACCGGGCAAAACCGTAGGGCTCCAGCTTCTCCGCCGCTTTGGCCAAGGTGCTGTACTGGGTGTATTCCCCGCGGCTGGTGTGGTAGATCAGGTGATGGCCCTGCACCTCCACATAGCGGATGCTGTCGAAGCTCAGCCGCACCTGCCCCACCTCCGTGGGCACCAGGATGTCCTCTCCCTCGTGGGCCGGGAGCCGCTCCAGGATGCGGGTCAGCTTCAGCGAGAAATCATAGTAGTTGAAGGGCTTGACGATGTAGGCCAGGGCGCCCACGTCGTAGCCCTCGACGGCATACTGGGTCAGGCTGGTGACGAAGACCAGGGCCACCTTCGGATCCAGCTCCCGGAGCCGGTGGGACGCGTCCATCCCGTTCATCAGCGGCATCTGGATGTCCATGAACACCAGGTCATAGTCCGCGGTGTAGGGCTCCAGGAAGAGCAGCGGATGCTCAAACATATGGGTGCGGAACTGCAGCATGTTTTCCTCCGCATACCGCCTGAGATGGGCCTGCAGCTGCCCGGCCGCCTCCCGGTCATCCTCCACAATCGCCACGCGGATCGGCATGCGCCCTCCCTCCTTTCGATGCGCTCCTGATGCGGGATGCTTCAATCATACGGATATAGAATCAGAATTCGACGGCCGGGCCGTTTTTCCTCTCAGGAGGCTCCGGAAATGCCCCGGAGCCTCCTTTGATCCGCCGCTCCGCCGCGTATGGAAAATTCAGGCAGCGCCCTTGACAAGTGACCTTTCGTTCACTATAATAGGCGACCGAAGGGTCACTTATGTTGACGCGGAGGTTATGACGGCAAAAGACACGAAGGAAAGAATCCTGATGGCAGCGCTGGATCTGTTTTCGGAAAAGGGATATGAGGGCACCAACATCCGGGAGCTGGCCGCGTCCCTCGAACTGGTCAAGTCCGGCATCTACAAGCACTATGAGAGCAAGGAAGCGATCTGGAATGCCCTGCTGGACAGGATGATCGCCTATTACGGGGAACGCTTTGGCTCCGCCGAGCATTTGCCGCCTGTGCCGGATTCCCTGGAAGATTTCGTCTCCATGACCATGCGGATGGTGAATCTCACGATCCACGACGAGCAGATCGTGAAGACGAGGAAGGTGCTCACCCTGGAGCAGTACTGGGACGAGCGCGCGCGGGATCTGGCGACCAAGCACTTCCTGACCGGGCTGACGGAGATGTTCGCGCGCATCTTCTCCGGCATGATGGACAAAGATCTGCTGAAAAAGGATGACCCCGCCATGCTGGCCTTTGCCTACACCGCGCCGATCTCCGCCCTCATCCACCTGTGCGACCGGGAGCCGGAGAAAACAGAGGATGCGATCGGGAAGATCGAAGCTTTCAGCCGGCATTTTGCTGCGGTTTATGGGGCGAAGTATCCTGACGGAAATGGTGCCTGAGAAAGTGAGACGATGAAATCATGCGAATCTATGTGGATTTTGACGACTGCCTGTGCGAGACGGGAAGGGCCTTCTCAAGGCTTGCGCTGGAGATGTTCGATAAGCATGTTCCCTATGAGCAGATGCATGATTTTGACATGGACAAGTCCTTTGACCTGGATGCGGAGCAATACCGGCGGTTCATGCTGCGGGGGCACGAGCCGGAGATCCTGCTGTCGTATGATGCGACGCCGGGGGCTGCGGAGACTCTCAACGAATGGATTTCCAGCGGGCACGAGGTATCGGTCATCACCGGCCGCCCGTCAAGTGTGCATGAGCCCTCCCGCAGATGGCTGGATGAGCATGGACTGGAGAGGGCCAGGCTGTACTGCCTCAACAAATACGGAACGGATTCCCTGTTCGGGAGCAGTCATCAATCGCTGGAGCTCGAAGACTATTACAGGATGAAGTTTGATTACGCGGTGGAGGATTCTCCGAGGGCATTCAGGTTTTTCGGACATCTGCCGGAGCTGAAGGTGCTGGTGTTCGACAGGCCGTGGAACAGGGACTGTGCCTTCCCGAATCAAAACTATCGCAGGTGCGCCGATTGGGAGAGCATTCGCAGGATCGTCGCGGGTGTGTGAGAAGGCAAAGTACCGCCATGCCCTTCGGGATGTGGAGCGGGCCAGGCAGACACGGGAATACGGCCTGGACACCGCGAACCATCCCAACTGGTTTGACGCCTCCTATATCTCCTGGCTGTCCTGCGATGCCCTGAACATCGAGCTGCCCGACGGCTGCCTGTACTTTCTGCCCATCATCAATTGGGGAAAATACCGCGAGGAAGGCGGAAGGCTGCTCATGCCCGTCAGCGTCCGGATGAACCACGCGGTCGCCGACGGCTACCTGATCGCCAATGTGTTCCGCCTATTGGAAAAGGAAATGGCGGA
>CAMNHF010000010.1 GCA_946538975.1 uncultured Clostridia bacterium
CCGCACAACCTCCGGATTTACTGCTTCGGTTTTACGTTTACCTTTCGGGCTTCGGTTTGTTGCGCAACCTTGCCCACCGTTTAGCCTTGTATCCGGTTTCTGTTCGTAGGCTCCTCGGCTTTGCTACACCGCTTCCTCCCCTCCTGCCATTGCTGACAGCAGCTTGCGGTTCGCTACGCTTGGCGGTAAATACCCGCGGCAGGACTTTCACCTGCAAGAATTGTGCCATGCCCGGCACACGCAAAAAGCTCCCCGCAGCCGCAGGGAGCCGTTTGCCATGTCCGTCAGCCGTTCCACTCGTCGCCCTCAGTCTGCAGCACGAGGCAGCCGGCGGGGATGAAGCCGCGGAAGGTCTTGCCGTCCAGGGTGGTCTCGATGTAGTCCCAGCTGCCCGCGCCGTTGACGAAGGCCGCCAGATAGAGCACCTCCGCCCCTTCCGGGAGCCGCAGCCTGCTCTGCCGCCAGCCGGCGGGATCGTCGGTCACGTCGCAGGCCTTCACGACGGTGGCGGGGATGCGGCTCCAGGCCGGGCTCAGGTCGCGGTCCTCCGCGATGACGCCCTCCACCGCGCGGCCGTCGATGTAGCCCACCCGGCCATAGCCCGCGCTGGCCTGGTAGAGGATCATCAGCCAGCTGCCGTCCCAGCCGCAGGAATAGATCACATTGCCCGTGGTGCCCACGGCGGCCTTGCCGTTCGCGCCGCGCCAGCTCCGATTGGAGGGGGCCGCGTAGACCGGCAGGCTCTGCCCGGGGGCCAGGGTGACCGGATAGAAATCGCTCAGCACGTCCAGCCTGACCGAGGGCCGGCTGGTGACCGCGGCCGGGCGGCCGGTGGGCTGGGGCTGCTCATCCCAGATGGAGCGGCCGGAGGGATTCGTGGTGCCGCGGGACTTCATGTCGCTGCGCACCTGCTTGATCAGGTTCTCGTTATGCCACTCCACACTGTTCAGCTGGGGATAGCAGGCCTCGTCGTTGTTCGGGTTGCTGTTGGGGACGTACCACCACTTCGAGGAGAAGTACAGGTCGTACTTGCCGCCCCGCTCGAAGACGTAGCCGTGCCGCGCGAAGATCTCGTTGAGCACGTAGCCCAGGGACTCGTAGTCCCATTCCCACAGCTCGGCTGCCGTCAGCTTCCGGCGGTCGCTGTCCGGAATCAGGTAATCCGACGCGGCCCGCGCGCCGACAGGCAGGCCAAGCCACAGCAGCGCCGCCGCCAGCAGCAGCGCCGTCATCCGCAGTCCGATGTGTTTCATGCCCTTTTCCTCCCCCGCAGGTGTGTTCACCTTTCAAACGAAGCCGCGGCCCGTTTTCTTCCACGGATCCTTCCGCACATGCGGAAAATGACGCGGAAAGCCGCTCATTCCCACGGGGCCCTGTCGCCCGACAGGCCGGCGATCGCCCGCCAGAATGCCTCGCCGGTGTTCCCGACGATCCGCAGCGGCGCGGGCAGGCGGCGGCGCACCTCCTCCACCGGCATGTCGTCCAGGAAGAGATCGCCCTCGTTGCGGATCATGTTCCGGCAGATCAGGATCTCGTCGCAGTCCTCGTCCCGCAGCTGCTCCGTCAGGTCGCCGCCGGTCACCAGGCCGGTGACGGTGACGCTCTCGCCGAAGAAGCGATTGAGGATCGGGTGCACCCTCACCTCGGTGCCCGCGGGGGCAAAGGTGTCGCACCAGCGCTGCATCGTCCGGGCCACGGAGGTGCCGCAGGCGATCACCAGCCGCCGGGGCGGGGTTTGCGCGACCGGGGTTTCCTCCGCGGCGAAGCGCAGATCCGTCTCGAACATGCGGAGCATGCCCACGCCGTTCTCGATCTGCGGGAAGTCCTCGTAGGCCTCGTCGTCCGGCAGCTCCTCCCCCGCGAGGCAGTAGAACTCGTCCGAGGGGAACACGAAGCGGGTCTCCAGCCGCGCCATGTATTCCCGCTGATATGCCTCCGCCTCCCGGAGCAGGGCCGCCGCGGAGGCAGCGTCATAGGGCGTGATCGGCTCCAGGCCCTCGCGGAACTTCGTCAGCCCCACCGGCACCAGCGCCACGGACTGCACCGTGGGATGCAGGCCCGCCAGATCCTCCAGCGTGCGCCGCAGCACGGCCCCGTCGTTCCACCCCGGGCAGAGCACCACCTGGCAGTGGCAGCGCAGGCCGTGCTCCCCCAGCATGCGCAGCCGGTCCATCAGCTGCGCGGCGCGGGGGTTCTTCATCATGCGCACGCGCACCTCCGGATCGGTGGCGTGGACGGAGATGTACAGCGGACTGACCCGGCGGCGCAGTATGCGGTCGAACTCCCGGTCGGAGATGTTCGTCATCGTGATGAAGTTGCCCATCATCAGCGACAGCCGCCAGTCGTCGTCCTTCACGTAGAGGGTGCTGCGCAGGTTCGGCGGCATCTGGTCGATGAAGCAGAAGACGCAGTGGTTCGCGCAGGGCCGCGGGGCCAGCACGATGGCCTGATCCAGCGTGATGCCCAGCGGCTCCCAGTCCAGCTTCTTCACCTGCACGGTGATCTCGCGCCCGTCCCGCGCCACGGTCAGCGGAAAGGAGCGCTTCGCGGTCAGCGCCTGATAGTCGATCTGGTCAATGATGGGCTCCCCGGAGATGGAGAGCAGCACATCCCCCGCGCGGATCCCCAGCCGGTCCGCGATGGAGCCCGGCTTCACATGGGCAATCGGACAGGACACGCCATCCCCTCCCTTTGTTCTTTCTCCGTGCATTATGGCCGATGCGCGGGCGAATGTCAAGCGCGGCCGCGGGGCACGCTGCAGCTCAGCGGTATGGGGGAAGGCCCCCTGCCCATCCCAAAGGCCTTTCCTTGGGGCAGGAGGATTTCTTTCACAAAGCATGCGCAGCCGGATCCGCTTTGGCACATCAGGCCCCGCTGACTGAGCGGTAACGCGGGCACAAAAAAAAGAGCCCGCCGTGCTCACTGGTTCGCTGCGCTCTTCCCGGCCGGCGGCGCCGACAGCCCCAGAAAGGCGTCCGCCGTGACCCCGTACAGCCGGCACAGGGTGATCAGGTGGTGGATGGGCAGCTCGTTGGCCCCGTGCTCATAGCGGGCATACATGGTCTGAGATGTGCCCAAAACATCCGCCACCTGCTGCTGCGTGAGATCGGCGTCCTCGCGGAGATCGCGCATGATTCTGATGTAATCCACGAGAACGCCCCCTTTCTGGGTGGGGATTCATGGATCCAATGATCTCAATGTTCTCAATGATCTTCAATGATCTGAATTGAAACAGATTGAGATTTGTTATTGACTTTTTGCGTGATCTGTACAATAATAAATAGTAGCCAGCGTAACGAGAACAAAATCGACTCTTTCAACAGCATTCTGATGACAGGGAAATCATAGCATGCTTGCATCCATGACCAAATACTGACCAAATCACCGGCCGCGGCAAATACAAGCACAGGAGGTTTGCATGAAACGCCTGATCATCATTGTTTTCCTTCTCACACTGCTCTGCCAGGTTCCGGCCTCCGCTTTGACAATTCACGAGGGCGTTGAGGAATTTGATGCGAAGCTCATGTCCGCCCTGGATAACATGACCGTCTCCCAGATCATGAAAGATGACTCCTTGCGGGCCATGTTTGCCATGGTCATGTCTATGGAGGCGAAGCTGGCAGGATTTCTGGAAAAAGATGAGAATCTTGGTGAACTCCTGCTGCACGATGAAATCTATGTGGGCCGCAAGGGCAGCAGCATGGTCGCTATTTTCAGCGGCAGTGATCACATCATCGCTGTTACGGTGGATAAGGAGACCAACAAGGGCTTCTACATGGGATTTGTCGGCCGCGGCTCAACAAGCCTCGTCATGAGCGTCATCGAGACGCTTGATGTCACCGTCCATTATAAAGTTGATCCCAATGACATGATTGATCTGCTTGCCATGATTCTCGATTCGGATTGATCCGCCGGGAATGAATGCCGGACCATGAACACGCCGGCTGTACAGAACGGAGGAAGGCAACTGGAGGTGATTTGCACACAGATCAGCTTGCAAAAACGGACAAGAGGAGGTGTGGCCGACAGAAAGGCAGCCGGTTGTTTTTTCTCATTGTATTGCAGGTGGTGAGACGCATTGATTCGAAAGCAAAGCATTCTGATCTGTGCCCTGCTGACGGTGATTCTTGCTGCAGTTGTTTGTACTGCATCTGCCAGCAGCAATCCCTTCGAAGGGATGAGGGTGTATTATGAAGGGCAGTACAGGGTCGGAAGCGACATTGCTGCCGGCGAGTATGTTCTGCTGAGCTCATCGGATTATGAAGGCTACTTCGAGATCAGTTCCGATGCGAATGGCCGCAGCATCATTGCCAATGACCTGTTCGAAACGAATTCCATCATCACTGTCCGTTACGGAGAGTATCTGAAACTGTCGCGATGCATTGCGGTCAACTCGACTGATTTCTATGCATCCTACACGATCCGGACAGACCGCGACGGAACGATGCTGAAGGTCGGTTATGATCTCATGCCGGGAACCTACAAGCTGATCGCCGCTTCCGGCACCTCGGGGTATTACTGCATCTACAACGACAGTCGGCAGACGGACATCGTCGACAACGATCTTTTCAAAAACTCCGCATGGGTTACGGTCAAGAGCGGACAGTATATTGTCCTGTCAAGATGCCACATACAGTAAGTGGATCGTGCAAGTTCGGCCACGCACGCTTTGGAGGTGTTCCAATCATGAAGAAGGCAATCTGCATTCTGCTGCTCACTGTGATGCTTTGTTCCGTGACGGTTTCTGCGCTGGGCGAATCCAATTCGATTCCGTTCGCGCTGAATCTCACTGCCAGTTTCTTTGACGAGTACACAACAAGCGAGATCCTGTCCAACGAAGTGTACCGCACCTACCTGGTGCTTTCTCTGCTGCTCGATGCAGCCCTGGATGACGGCAACGTCATCGGGGAGAGCATCAATGCCGGCGAGCTTCTTGCCAACGATACCTACGTCGGCCGCTGGGGAACGGCGCTGGTGACCGGCTATTATGACGACAGCCATCTGGTTGTGATCTATTATGACAAGGTTGCAAAAGAAGCAAGCCTCATTGTGACGGAAAGCACCATGCCGAGAACACTGCTTGCGTCAGTTTTTGAAGCCGATGAGCTGAGCCCGTCTTACAAAACCAGCAGAAGCATGATGAGTGACCTGATCGAGATTGTCGCCGGTGCACTGGCTGACTAAAGAGTTTCTGCTTGAGCGTCTCTTCCACGCTGAGTCCGGTGCCGTCTGTGATGTGCCGGAAACGATCTCACATAAATCGGACAGCACCTCACATTTCCTCCTCGGACGCGCCTCCTCCACCGTGGGGCGCGTCCTTTTCCCTTCTCCCCCTGTACGCCGCAGCGCGAAGTGAAACCCGGCCTTGCATAATCCTCGGAAACATGTTATCATTCCATTGACAATCCGGGGCTTCAGAATCAGAACACGAAACAGGAGGATAAACCATGATTTGGGTCGGGATCGGTATCGTTGTGCTTCTGTTCTTCTTCCGCAAGGAGATTGGCGAGTGGGGCGCCCCTGTGGATGAGTTGATGGGAAAACAGGCATGACGCTGCAGGAAGACCATTTTGCGGCAGAGCATTGGAGACACGGCAGGGAGCGTGGCAGGTGATCCCAGCCTGTCCGTCGTGCAGGCCAACACGTATCCGGAGGTGCAGTCATGAGAGATGAAGAATGGAATCCCTACAGAAAATTCCGTGCTTTCCTGGTAGGCCTCTATGTTCTTGGCGCAGCAGCCAGCACCTTTATGGTGCTGTTTATGTACGGCTCGACAGAAGGTGTTTTTCCGTTTCTTCCGGCTGAATGCAAGGCTGTCCAGCGCGCGCTGTATGCTCCGATGTATTATTTCATCCAATTTGCAGAGCGCGGCACTTTTGCCTATAACGTCCTTCCCATCATCCTGGGCCTTGCCATGCAGGTGCTCGGCGTAATCGCGATTTTCCGGAGCGATAATGTGGAGGAAAACGTGTATGCCAACCGCTTCCTTCTGATGCGGACCCTGTTCGCGCTGATTTGCATCATCTTCATGGCTGATTACGCGGCGCTTGTCACCACAGGCCACAGCTCGCTTTCTGCGCTTCAGAAGTATCCGACGGGCGTGCTGTCATCGCCGCTGCGTATGCTTCACGACAGCTTCACGGACAAACCGCCGGAAGGGCTGTTCCGGGGATTTGCCTTGCTGGCGGCTGCGATCTTCGTCATCTATGCCGTATTGAATCTCATCAGAGTCGGTCTCAACGTAAGACGGATGAACCAAGACTCCGGCCCCGGCCGGAAAAAGCCCTCGCGCGGAAACATCCTGCGTTCGATCATCGCACCGGCAGCAATGTTCGTGATTTCAGCTGCAGTCTGGATTCCTCTCGGCTGGCTGATCGGGAAGGGAATCAATAACGAAATCCCCATCCCGCTGACACTTCTGATCTTTGTACTGGCCTTCCTCGGCGTAGGCGTAATCTGGGCCCTGTTCGGACCGATCAGTTTCTGCAACAGATACAAGGGGGCTTTCCGCGGAACTTTCTGGATCCATGTTCTGGTGCATGCCTGCACAGGCATCCTCTGCCTGGGTTTGTCGCCGCTTTGCGACGCCGGAGGACAGCCTTCATTTTTGAAGGCGTATCTTCCGGAAAAAGCGGTGGAAAGCTTTCAGGCCTTTGCAGGCACCGTGGACAGTCACTTTCCGCCTAATGGCGTCATGACAATTGCGCTGTTTGGCACCGGACTGACCATGCTGGTGTCATTGGCCAGTCTTCTCTACTGCTGGCTCAGGAAGTGCCCTGTCTGCGGCTGCTATTTGTCCCGCGAATCGACCACCCATATTGGCAAGCTGCTGGGAACCTATATGGGTGAAGTGGTTGAAGAAAAACACGTTTCTACCCGGGTCAAAACAAAACAAGGCTACATTTCCGGCGAAACAGGCCAGCAGGCACTGGACAAAGCCCGTGCGATGGGGGCAACCCCTGACGTCACCCAGTACGGCACTGCATTTGGTCACCGCTACGGGACGGTTGCGGGAAAGAATGAGATTGATGTAGTCCGCACACCATATACCAGATACGTCTATAAACTAACAGAAATAACCAACTGCAGGTACTGTGAAGAAGCCAGAGTTGTCCGTCACTCCACTCACACCAAAACATCGTATGGATCCGGGAAAACAACCCGGAGAACCGAAAATACGACTCTCCATGTTTCCGACTGATCCCCGGCATTTCGATGTTCCGGGAAAACCGATGATGAATCAGGGTTACTACTCAGCCATCAGGCAGGCAAAGTAACTTCTCAAAGAACAGGACAGCACCTTCCATTTCATTCCCGGACGCGCCCCCCTCCACCGTGGGGCGCGTCCTTTTCCCTTCTCTCCCTCCGTTGTGCTCAGCCATCAGGCAGGCAAAGTAACTTCTCAAAGAACAGGACAGCACCTTCCATTTCATTCCCGGACGCGCCCCCCTCCACCGTGGGGCGCGTCCTTTTCCCTTCTCTCCCTCCGTTGTGCTTTCCGCGAAACCGTGCTATAATGGCCTTGATGGCAGCGCCGGGCGAGGCTCCGGCGAACTGCGGAAAAGGAGGATATGCCATGAAGAAGCTGTTGGCAGCTCTGTTGGTTCTGGCGATGCTGCTGTGCGGCGCGGCCCTGGGCGAAGAGGGGGCAAGCGCGGTCAGCCCGTTTGTGGGCGAGTGGAACGAGGAGCGGATTTCCGCCGTCATTTGGCAGACCGGCGAGGACTTCCTGGTCACCATCTCAGGCTCCAACGGCGCCACCGAGAGCACGGTGTGGATCTATCCCTGCGTGTACGACGCCGATACGGACAGCCTCGTCTGCACGGAGAGCGGGCGGAAGGCCGACACCACCATTCCCGACGAGTTCGAGCTCCCGGAGGAAACCCTCGTCTACAGCGACGGCTCGGCCGTGTTCACTATCGATCCGGAAGGCCGGCTCCGCTGGGAGGACAAGAAAGAGGGCAATGGCGAAGGCCGCGCCTTTGACAAAGCGCCGCTGACCCTGGGCAGCTGCCTGGATCTGGCCGTCGAGCGGCCCATGTCCATGTACAATGGGGAGCGCTACGTCTGCGCCTTCATGCTGGCCGGCGTGCCGCTGCGCGTGACGGCCGCGATGACGGAGGAAATCAGCGAGGCCTGCATGAACGCGACGGGCGACGACGCCGAGGAGCAGATTCGCAGCCTCATCGCGGATCTGCCCATCGTGAATGTGGAGGATCTTTCCGCCGGGATGATCAGCCAGGCGGATCTGGACGCCCTGGTCGGGTGCAAGGGCTCCGAGCTGCTGGCGCAGGGCTTTACCCCGAACGGCTACACATACTCGGAGGACGAGACCTGCTTCTTCCTGGAAAACGGCCTGTTCGAGTATTCCTTCGACTTTGAAGAAACCCTGGGCGACGACGTAGAGGATCCCTACGCCCTGCTGGACGGCATGACCGTGAAGGCGGCCCGCTGCGACGGCATCAGCTACAACGCCGTCTCCTCCGTCATGAGCGATGCCGCCGACGGCGAAAGCCTGCTCACCATGCTCTTCGGCGGCCTGTACTCCTCCGTGCCGCAGCCGCAGGAATCCCCCGACTGGGTGAAGAACCTGCCCCAGGCCCAGGACGAGAACACCCGGCAGCTCTTCGTGGTGGCCGGCCTCGGCATGGACAAGACCACGGCGACCGTCTCCATGCACATGCGGGATGAGGAGGGCCGCTGGATGCAGTACCTCTCCACGCCCGGCTTCGTCGGCAAAAACGGCCTGTGCCCGGACGCGGATCACAAGGAGGGCTGCGGCCAGACGCCCATCGGCGTGTACCGCTTCAACAAGGCCTTCGGCATCGCCCCGGATGTGGGCTGCTCCATCCCCTACACCCAGGTGGACGAGTACGCCTACTGGTCCGGCGATCCCGAGCGCCAGTACAACCAGATGGTGGACATCCGCGAGGTGCCGGAGCTGGCCCTGGCCGACAGCGAGCACATTGTGGATTACGATTACCAGTACCGCTACTGCCTGAACATCAGCTTCAACGAGGAGGGCACGCCGGGCCGCGGCTCCGCGATTTTCCTGCACTGCTTCGGCCCGCTGAAGCCCTACACCGGCGGCTGCGTGGCCATCCCCGAGAACATCATGCAGCTGGTCATGATGACGGTGACCGAGGACTGCGTCGTCGTCATCGACACCCTGGACAATCTCGGCGGCAGCCTCTGAGCCATTCCCCGCGATGAAAACGTGCCGGCCCTCCCGGGGGCCGGTTTTGACGTATTGAGGTGTATTGCGGGCCGTTGTCTTCGGGCGCGTTCCGTGGTATAATTTCCCTGACAGAAAACGAAAGACGGTACGGCAGGAGGGAGAGGCAGATGTACCAGGTATTTGTGGCGGAGGATGAGACGCTGATCCGGCAGAGCATCCGGAACACCATCCAGCAGATGCAGGGCCCGTTCTCTCTGTGCGGGGAGGCCGCGGACGGCGAGATTGCCCTGGCCATGATGCAGGAGCTGCTGCCGGACATCCTGCTGACGGACATCCGCATGCCCTTTCTGGACGGCTTCGGCCTGATCCGGCATATCAAGGCGCGGATGCCCTGGCTGAAGGTCATCATCATCAGCGGCTACGGGGACTTCGGGTTTGCGCAGCAGGCGATCACCCTGGGGGTGGATCAGTACCTGCTCAAGCCGGTGCGGCAGGCGGAGCTGATCCGCGCCATCGAGACCGTGGCGGCGCAGATTGAGCAGGAAAAAAAGCAGGCCCCCCTGCCCGACGGCTACGACCGGGACGAGGTCCGGGAGGCGCTGCGGCAGCAGTTCCTGCAGCGGCTGCTCTACGGCGGGGCGGACACGGGCGCCCTGCTGGAGCAGGCAGCGGGCCTGCAGCTGGATCTGGTGCGGAGCCACTATCTGGCGGCGGTGGGCTATCTGGACAGCCTCGACGTGGATCCGCGGCGGCTGCGGCAGGCAGTGGACAAGGCGCTGGCGGGGGCGGAGAACACCCTGTTTTTCTTCCAGGCCCCGGATCAGCTGGCCCTGCTGGCCTGTGACAACGATCCCGAGGCCCTGGACGAGCGCATCTACCAGCAGATCGGCATCCTGCGGCACGAGCTGCAGGCCCTCTGCCCGGTGACCACCTGGGTCATCAGCGGGGCGGTGCAGCGGCTGGGCGCCATCAGCGAGGCCGTGCGGATGGCCTCCTACCTGCTCAAGCAGGCCGGCGCCGTCTCCGCGGGGCAGGTGATCAACATCAGCGACGGCCCGCAGGTCACGGCGGAGCTGGTCTCCTACCAGGGCATTTTCGGCGAGGACTTCCTCCGCAAGCTGCAGCGCGCCGCGCCCGACGAGGTGCCCGCCCTGCTGGAGCAGGCGCTGGACGAGCCCGGCGGCCGCTTCGACAGCCTGCTGATGCGCTACCAGGCCCTCGTGGAGCTGATGAAGCTGGCGGTGCAGCTGGTGAGCCAGCGCAGCCCCGGCGCCGATCCGCGGGAGACCGCCGCCCAGGTCGCCGGGGATACGGACATTCTGAGCGCCGCCGCCCGCCGCGATACCTTCCGCGCCGCGGCGGAGGAGCTGCTGCAGCGGGCCCTGTCCCTCCGGCAGGAGGGCCGCGGCGAGCCCAAGCCCAGCCCGGTGGTGCTGCGCGCCGGCCAGTATGTGGCGGAGAACTTCTGCGACCCCAACATCTCCCTGATCAGCGTGGCCCATCATGTGGGCATGAGCCCCGCCCATTTCAGCACGGTCTTCTCCCAGGCGATGGGCCATTCCTTCATCAGCCATCTGACCGCCCTGCGCATCGAACGGGCAAAAACCCTGCTGGCCACCACCGGCATGAAGCTCTCCGACATCGCCATGGAGATCGGCTACAACGAGCCGAACTACTTCAGCCATGTGTTCCGCAAGGTGGAGGGCATGACCCCCAAGGAGTACCGGGCCAGCCATCAGGCTCAGTAGCCGCGGCCGTCGATCACCGCTTCGCTGAGGCCCTCCGCGTCGAAGGCAGTCTCCTCCACATAGGTGAATTTGGGCGGCGTCTCCCCGCGGCGGAGCTGCTCGATGACCGCCTGCACCCGGGGGCCGTGGAGGGGATTGCACTCCACGTCGAAGTTGATCTCCCCGGAGAGAATCAGGCGGAGGGCGTGGCCGGAGGCGTCGAAGGAGAGGATCGTCACGTCCCGCCCCGGGGCCAGGCCTGCCGCGCGCAGCGCGTCGATGGCGCCGTAGGCCATGTTGTCGTTCTCCGAATAGATCAGGTCAAAGCCGGTGTCCCGGGCCAGGAGCGCTTCCATCAGCTCCTGGCCTTTTGCCTGCGTGAAATCACCGGAGCCGCGGAAGACCAGCTCCCACTCCGGATGGGCGGCCAGGCCGGCGTCCAGGCCCTCGGTGCGGCCGATCTGGGCGCTGGAGCCGATGTTCCCCTGCAGATGGACGATGCGCAGCGGGCCCTGCAGGTGCTCCTCCATCCAGGCGACCGCGGTGTCGCCCTCCCGGCGGAAGTCGGAGCCGATCCAGCAGGTGAACAGGCTGGTGTCCGCCACCTCAATCATCCGGTCCACAATGATGACCGGGATGCCGGCAGCCTTCGCCTCCCCCAGCACCGTGTCCCAGCCCTTCTCGGTGGTGGGCGCCAGGACGATGTAGTCCACGCCCTGATTGATGAAATTCCGGATCGCGGTGATCTGCCGCTCCTGCTTCTGCTGGGCGTCGTCCAGGATCAGGCGGTAGCCGTTCTCCGGGGAGAGCGCCTGCTGCATGCTGAGCGTGTTCGCGTTGCGCCAGTCGCTCTCCGCGCCGACCTGGGAGAAGCCCACCACGACCAGGCTTTCCGCCCCGTCCTGCGCGGGAGCCGGCCGTCCGCCGGCACAGCCGCACAGCAGCGCGCCTGCCAGCGCCAGCAGGCAGCACAGGGCCATCCATCGGGCTGCGCGGTTCATTGCTCCGCCTCCTTTTCCGCCATGAAGGCTGTCCCTCCGTCCCGCGCGGGCAGGCGCACGGTCACGGTCGTCCCCTCCTCGGGCACGCTGCTGAACGACAGGCCGTAGGGCTCCCCGCAGTACAGGCGGATCCGCTGATGCACATTCTTGAGCCCCAGGCCGCTGTGGTGATCCTGATAGATGCCCTGCTGCAGTTCGCGCAGCTCCTCCGCGCTCATGCCGGCGCCGTTGTCATGCACACGCAGCAGCAGCTCGTCCCCGGCCTTCTCCCCCGTGATCGTGATCCGTCCCCGGCCCCGGCGGCTGCGGATGCCGTGGTAGAGCGCGTTCTCAATCAGCGGCTGCAGGATCAGCTTGGGCACCCGCAGGTCCTGCACCTCCTCCGGCACGGAGATGCTGTATTCCAGCACGTCGGCATAGCGAATCTGCTGAATCTCCAGATAGCTGGTGGCCTGGGCCAGCTCCGCCCGCAGGCTGATGATGTCCTTGCCGCTGTTCAGCGAGTTGCGGAAGAAGGTGGACAGGCTGGTCACCATGCTGACCACGTCCTCGCTGCGCTCCGATTCCGCCAGGATCACGATGGAGTCCAGCGTGTTATACAGGAAGTGCGGGTTGATCTGCGCCTGGAGCAGCTCCAGCTCCGCCCGGTGCAGGGACTGCTGATCCTCCCGCTGCTTCACCATCAGGGCGCTGATGCGGGCGGCCATGCGGTCGAAGCTCTCGTCCACCACGCGCAGCTCGGTGATGTCGGTCCGGATCGGCTCGCTGGCGAAATCGTCGGAGCCCAGGCGGGCCGCCTTCGCCGCGAGGTCGCTGCAGGAGGTGGTGATGCCCCGCGTCAGCCGCAGGGAGAGCAGCGTCATCACCACGGCGAACAGCGCGGCCAGCACCGCGGTGGTGACGATCAGCCAGGTGCTCTGCACGCTGATGGCGGCGCGCAGCCGGGCCAGCTCCTCCACCTCGTCGTCGATGAAGTCGTGCATGTACTTCTCGATGAGGGCGGTCAGGCCGGTCTCGCCGCGGATGTTCCGCTCCAGCAGCTCCATGCGCAGGTCGTAGGAGTCCGTCTGCGCGATCTCGATCATGTAGCCGCGCAGGTTGCTGCACATGTTCAGCATGCTGCGGATGCGCCAGCGGTTGTCCGGCAGGGCGGTGGTCTCCTCCAGCTGCTGCAGCACCGCCTCGGCGGCGTCCAGCTCGGCCATGGGCAGCTCCTCCACCGAGCGCTCCGTGCGGGGCCGGATCACGTGATTGTACATCTCCAGGTCCAGGGTGCTCTTGAAGGCCTTGTTGAAGCCCGCGGCCGTGTTGGCGCACAGCAGCGCCCCGGCGTACTGCTGATTGATGGAGATCAGCATCAGGCTCAGCACGGCGATGATGACCGCCGTGGCCGCCAGGATGATGAAGAGCGAGCGGTTGATCTGCCAGCGGATGCTGTTCCGCTCGGCGCGGTTCCCCGGCATGGTCTCACCCCCTGTATTGCATGTGAAACTGCATGAATTATACCATATTGTTCATCTTTCGCCAGAGCTGCGCACAAGCTCCGAAAAAAAACACCGGTCCGCCGAAAAAAAGCTGCACCCCGGCCCGCCGGAGCGGCGCAGCGGCGTAAATAGTTGGCAGGACTGCCGAAAGAAACTCCATGCAATCCGTGCGCGTCCCTGATATAATAGGAAGCAGAGAGAGGGCTGCGTAAAGCCCGAATAAAGACAGGAGGCCAAGACAATGAAGAAGTACGCCCGGATCCTGCTGGCCATGGTGCTGGCCATGGTCATGACGCTCACTGCCGTCTCCGCCCTGGCGGAAATCACCGTGGGCATTGTGAACAATCCCCCGTCTGAGTCCGGCTACCGCGAAGCCAACGTGAAGGACTTCGAGAACGTGTTCTCCGCGGAGAACGGCTACAGCGCGAAGACCTACTACAGCCTGAAGAACGACGAGCAGCTGGCTGCCGCCCGCCAGTTCATCACCGACGGCGTGGATTACCTGCTGATCTCCGCCGCTGAGACCACCGGCTGGGACGCCGTGCTCCGCGACGCGCAGGAAGCCGGCATCACCGTGTTCCTCTTCGACCGCATGATCGACTGCGATCCCGCCCTGTACGCTGCGGCTGTCGTCTCCGACATGGCGCAGGAAGGCGAGACCGCTGTGAACTGGCTGCTGAGCCTGGGCCTGGAGGAGTACAAGGTTGTGCACATCCAGGGCGCCATGGGCAGCGACGCGCAGCTGGGCCGCACCGGCGCGCTGGACGCCCAGTTTGAGGCGGGCACCATGACCAAGGTCGTGCAGCAGACCGCCACCTGGGACGAGGCGGGTGCGAAGCAGATCGTCGAGTCCGTCATCAACTCCGGCGAGGACTTCAACGTCATCTATGCCGAGAACGACGGCATGGCCCGCGGCGCTGTGGCGGCCCTGGACGAGGCCGGCATCACCCACGGCGTGAACGGCAAGGTCGTGGTCATGGGCTTCGACTGCAACAAGTGGGCGCTGCGCGAACTGCTGGCCGGCAGCTGGAACTACGACGGCCAGTGCAGCCCCTTCCAGGCGCAGGTCATCAGCGACATGATCCAGACCCTGGAGGCCGACGGCGAGATCGAGGGCCTGAACGAGCTGAAGCAGATCATCTCCGTGGAGAAGGGCTTCGACGCCCGCGAGATCACCGAGGAAGACATCGCCGCCTACGGTCTGGGCGAGTAAGCCGACGCTGATCTCCTGACAAGACAGGCGTATCTCTGAACAGAAGGCGCGGTGTGGATACGTGGAGCAATCCGCGGTCCGCACCGCGTTTTCCATCAAAGCCGGCGCGAGCCGGGCAAGGGAGGCTAACGGATGGAGAACGGGATTGTGTTGACCATGCGGGACATCAGCAAGTCCTTTCCCGGTGTCCGCGCCCTGAGCCATGTGGACTTCACCCTGCGCAAGGGGGAGATCCACGCGCTCATGGGCGAGAACGGCGCGGGAAAATCCACGCTGATCAAGGTGCTCACCGGCGTCTATCCCAAGGATGGGGGGGAGATCTGCGTCGAGGGCATCGACAGGCCCATCACCATCCACTCTCCCCAGGAGGCCGCCGGCTTCGGCATCTCCACGGTGTATCAGGAGATCACCCTGTGTCCCAACCTCACCGTGGCGGAGAACATGTACATCGGCCGGGGCAAGGGCATCGGCGTCCGGTGGAAGGATATGGTGCGCAAAAGCGGGGCGCTTCTGGACAGCCTGGGCATCCCGGCCCGGCCCCGGCAGCAGCTGGGCAGCTGCTCCCTGGCGGTGCAGCAGATGGTCGCCATCGCCCGGGCGGTGGACACGGACTGCAAGGTGCTGATCCTGGACGAGCCCACCTCCTCCCTGGACGACAAGGAGGTGGCCATGCTCTTCAAGCTCATGCGGGAGCTGCGGAGCCGGGGCGTGGGCATCATCTTCGTCACCCACTTCCTGGAGCAGGTCTACGAGGTCAGCGACCGCATCACCGTGCTGCGCAACGGCGAGCTGGTGGGCGAATACGAGGTGGAGAAGCTGCCGCAGGTGGAGCTGGTGGCCAAGATGATGGGCAAGGAGCTGGAGAGCCTGTCCGTCATGCACCGGGATGCCGCCGCCGCGCAGGAGGCCGGGGATGTCTACCGGGCGGAGGGCCTGTCCAGCACGGAGGCGAAGCCCTTCGACTTCCACATCGCCAGGGGCGAGGTCAACGGCTTCACGGGCCTCCTGGGCTCCGGCCGCAGTGAGAGCGTCCGGGCCATCTTCGGGGCGGACCGGGTGACGGGCGGCCGTGTCACCGTGGACGGCGCCCCGGTGAAGATCACCCGCCCCGTGCAGGCCATGCATCAGGGCATCGGCTATCTGCCGGAGGACCGCAAGCGGGACGGCATCATCGCGGATCTGTCGGTGCGGGAAAACATCATCCTGGCCCTGCAGGTGATGAAGGGCTTCTTCCACCCCATGAGCCGGGCGCAGCAGGAGGCCTTTGCGGACGAGTACATCGCGGCGCTGGACATCAAGACGGCCTCCACCGACACCCCCATCAAGTCCCTCTCCGGCGGCAACCAGCAGAAGGTCATCCTGGCCCGCTGGCTGCTGACCCATCCGAAATACCTGATCCTCGACGAGCCCACCCGGGGCATCGACGTGGGCACCAAGACGGAGATTCAGCGCCTGGTGCTCCAGCTGGCCCAGGAAGGGATGAGCATCACCTTCATCTCCTCGGAGATTGAGGAGATGCTCCGCACCTGCTCCCGGCTCATCGTCATGCGGGACCGGAAGATCGTGGGCGAGCTCAGCGGGGACGAGCTGACCCAGGACCATGTGATGTACACCATTGCGGGAGGTGGCGAGTGAGATGAGCGGCAAGCCGAAAAGGAAGGGTTCCTTCTTCCAGAACAATGCGCAGCTCCTGGTGCCGCTGATCGCCCTGGGACTGCTGATCATCTTCAACCTGTTCCGGGATCCCGGCTTCTTCTCGGTGGAGCTGGCCACCAACAATGACGGCAACCCGGTGCTCCAGGGCAACCTCATCAGCATTCTCAACGGCGCCTCCGAGCTGGTGATCCTGGCCATGGGCATGACCCTGGTCACGGCGGCCTCCGGAGGACAGGACATCTCCGTGGGCTGCCTGGCCGCCATCGCGGGCAGCGCCTTCGTGAAGGTACTCAAGAGCGGCCCGGAGATCAATCCCTGGCTGGTGCTGGGGGGCTTCGCGGTGTGCTGCGCGGTGGCCATGCTCTTCGGAGCCTTCAACGGCACGCTGGTGTCGGTGTTCCGCATCCAGCCCATGATCGCCACCCTGATCCTCTTCACCTGCGGGCGCTCCATCGCCTACTGGATCAACGGCGGCGCCACCCCCACGGTGGAGAGCGCCATCATCAAGGCGATCGGCGGCTTCATCCCGGGCATCCCCGTGCCCACGCCCATCCTCATCGTCTGCCTGATGGGCTGTTTCTTCGGCCTGGTCTTCCGCTTCACCACCATGGGGCTCTACATGCAGACGGTGGGCATCAACCAAGGCGCGGCCCGGCTCAACGGCATCAACGCCATCGGCATGAAGCTGCTGGCCTTCGTCCTGCTGGGGCTGTGCTGCGCGGTGTCCGGCGTCATCGGCGTCAGCCGCCTGCAGCTCATCAACCATGAGACCCTGCTGCTCAACGTGGAGATGGACGCCATCCTGGCCGTGGCCATCGGCGGCAACAGCCTGGGCGGCGGCAAGTTCAAGATGGTGGGCTCGGTGCTGGGCGCCTATGTCATCCAGGCCCTGACCATCACCCTGTACGCCATGAAGGTCTCCTCCACCGACGTGAAGGCCTACAAGGCCGTGGTAATCATCCTGCTGGTGGTGCTGGGCTCTCCCGTGGTGAAGGCCTGGTTCGGCTCCCTGAAAAACCGTTTGGCCGCCAGGAAGTCTGCGTCCAATGCCGGAAAGGAGGCGGCCTGACCATGACGAAGCTGCAGCCCGTCGCCCCCGTGAAGAAGCGTGAGCCCATCACGGACACCATCCTGCTCATGAGCATCACCATCGGCATCTTCCTCGGGATGTATGTCATCGCCATGCTGGCCTTCGGCGGCGGCTTCCTCAAGCCGCAGCAGGTCTTCGACATGCTCAACGAGAACGCCTTCCTGATCATCATCTCCTGCGGCCTCACCGTGGTGATGATCGCCGGCAGCATCGACATCTCCGTGGGCGGCGTCACCGCCCTGGTGGCCATGGTGGGGGTGATGATCCTCAACGGAAGCCTGCTGCCCGATCCGGCGATCTCCGGCGGCACGCGGATCTTCCTGGCGGCCCTGGCGGCCCTGGGGATCGGCCTGGCCTTCGGGCTGGTCCAGGGCGCGCTCATCGCATACCTGGAGATTCAGCCCTTCATCATCACCCTGGCCGGCATGTTTTTCGCCCGGGGCATGATCACTATCATCAGCGTGCAGCCGCAGAAGGCCACCGGCAGCATCATCGAGGCCCTGCAGCAGCGCCTGGAGATCCCCTGGCTGGGCTCCCCCAACCGGAAGGGCGTCCTGATCCCCGCCAAGATGGAGATCGGCGTCATCATCGCCCTGGCGGTGGTGGCCGTGATCTTCGTCCTGCTGCGCTGGGGGAAGACCGGCCGCGGCTTCTACGCCGTGGGCGGCAACCGGCAGAGTGCTCTGATGCTGGGCATCAACGTCCGCAGGACGCGCTTCCTGGCCCACCTGATCTCTGGCGTCCTGGCCGGCATCGCGGGCTTTGTCTTCATGATGCACACCGGCGCCGGCAACGCCACCAACGCCACCGCGGCGGAGATGAACGCCATCGCCTCCTCCATCATCGGCGGCACCCTGCTCACCGGCGGCGTGGGCAATGTCATCGGCACCCTCTTCGGCGTGCTGACCCTGACCACGATCAAGTCCATTGTAGTCACCTCCGGCCTGCGGGAGCCCTGGTGGCAGTCCATCACCACCGGCGCGATGCTGTGCTTCTTCATCCTGCTGCAGAGCGTGGTGCTCTCCAGCCGCGGCAAGAAGCTCAGCCTCCCCGCCTGGCTGCTCGGCGCCTCCGGGAGAAAGGCCCCGGAGAAGCTCTGACCCCTCCCGCACGAAACCCTCCCCTGGCCCGCAGGTACGCCATGTGCGCCCCTGCGGGCTTTTCCGGTAGGCGCATAATATACGGGCCGGATTGCGCTTTCATGAGAATTCCATGAAAAATGCACAAGAAAAATACTGCCGGTTTTGTTGACAGCGTGGGAAAAACTCATTATAATATGCAAAGCCCAAAATCTAAAAGGAGGCTGCAAACATGAAGAAGACACTGTCCATCCTGCTGGCTCTGTGCATGCTGCTGGCAAGCGTTTCCGCCATGGCGGAAGGCGCTTTCACACCTGCTGCGAGCTATGAAACCGGCGAGCGCGTGTACGACGCCGGCGAAATCACCACGGCCAAGGCCGGCGAAGGCGGCGGCACCGTGACCTTCGACGTCTACAGCGGCATCGAGGGCAAGGACTACACCGACGAGAAGTTCTACACCTTCAACGACTACACCGCGAACCTGGGCTCCAGCATGAACTGGGATCCGCTGTCCTGGGAAACCAACGACGACTCCGCGGTGCTGGACTACATCTCCTCCGGCTTCTACAGCTTCGCGCTGAACAGCGACAAGACCGGCTACTCCGTGACCTGCGAGCTGGCCGCTGAGATGCCCGTCGACGTCACTGCCGAGTATGTCGGCAAGCTGGGCGTGGCGGAAGGCGAGACCGGCAAGGCCTGGCGGATCGCGCTGAACCAGGACGCGACCTGGGACAACGGCGAGAAGATCACCGCCAAGGACTTCGAGTACTCCATCCAGCAGCTGCTGAACCCCAAGATGCTCAACCGCCGTGCTGACAGCTACTATGCGGGCCAGTTCGTGGTGTACAACGCCAAGAACTACCTGTACAGCGGCAAGACCAGCTACGATCTGATCACCGACACCGCCGAGAATCTGATCGCCGCCGGCACCGATGTCTACCTGGACATGGGCTTCTGGGGCATCGCCGGCGCGCCGGACGCGGAAGGCAATGCTGCTCCCCAGTATGTGAGCATCGCTGACGAGACCATGTACCGCGACGCGGCCGTCGAAGAGGGCAAGGACGAGGACTGGGTGTCCGCCAAGTACCTGTTCGACAACTATCTGGCTGCGGGCGCTCCCTACGAGTCCTATCAGGCTCAGTACCTGTACACCGCCGCGATCGCTCCCGAAACCAGCTGGGAAGACGTCGGCTTCAAGGTGATCGACGACTACACCATCGACTTCATCCTGGCCAACCCCGTGGAAGAAGCCGCCTTCTATCTGCCCTACAACCTGTCCTCCTCCTACCTGGTCTATGAGCCCCTGTATGAGTCCTGCAAGTCCTTCTTCGACGCGGACGGCCAGCAGGTGCAGACCGAGGAAGAGGCCACGACCGTGACCACGACCTACTGCCGCTCCCTGGAGAACTCCGTCTCCTACGGCCCCTACAAGCTGACCAGCTTCGAGCTGGACAAGGAATACACCCTGTCCCGCAACGAGCAGTGGTACGGCTACCGCGACGGCAAGCACCTCGGCCAGTATCAGACCGACGAAATCAAGGTGACCGTCATTGCCGAGCACGCCACCGCCATGCTGGCCTTTGAAAAGGGCGAGATCGACGGCATTGCGCTGCAGAGCGACGACCTGGACAAGTACGGCACCTCCCAGTACGTGAAGTACGGCCCCAACAACGGCTACACCACCAAGCTGTCCTTCAACACCAACTATGAGAAGCTGCTCTCCCGCGGCACCAACTCCCAGGTGCTGGTGATCGACGAGTTCCGTCAGGCCTTCGCGTACTGCTATGACCGCAAGGAATTCGCCACCGCCTACACCGCCGCCGGTACCGCCGGCTTCGGTCTGCTCAACGAGCTGTACTGCTACAACCCCTTCACCGGCGAGACCTACCGCGGCAACGACGCTGCCAAGGCCGGCCTGCTGAAGGTGTTCGACGTGGCCTACGGCGAGGGCACCGACTACGCGACGCTGGACGAGGCCTATGAGGCCATGACCGGCTACGACGTGGAGAAGGCCCAGGCCCTGATGAAGGTCGCCTATGACAAGGCTGTGGCGGCTGGCATCTACGACGGCGAGTCCCCCGTGGAGATCGAGTTCCGCGTGTATCAGAACGACGAGATCTACGTCAAGATGTTCAACTACCTGAACGACCATCTGAAGGCTGCCTGCGTGGGCTCCGGCTTCGAGGGCAAGGTCTCCCTGAAGATGACCGTTGACTCCGACTACTACAACACCAACTACTCCGGCGGCGCCGACATGATCTTCACCACCTGGGGCGGCGCTTCCATGAGCCCCTTCACCATCCTGTACGAGTGCTACTGCGACGCTGCCGACGGCTCCGGCCAGCAGATGGAATACGGCTACGACACCTCCAAGATCATCGTGAACTTCGTGGTGGACGGCCAGCCTGTCTCCAACACCCTGCAGAACTGGGCCCTGTGGGCGGACAACAGCACCCCCGAGTCCGTCATCCCCGAGCTGGAGAAGTTCACCGCGTATGACTACGACACCCGCTGCGCCTTCTACGCTCAGCTGGAAGCGGCCTTCATGAACTGGTATCCCACCACGTCCGTGTACTACCGCAACACCGCGAGCATGGACAGCCAGAAGGTCCAGTCCGCGTGCGACGAATACATCAACCTGATCGGCTTCGGCGGCATCGCGTTCATGACCTACAACTACGACGACGCGGCGTGGGCTGAGTACATCGCCAACAACGAGCTGGTGTATTAATTCCATCAACCTCAGCAATCCTACCGTGTAATGCGGCTGCGGGCACGGGGTTACCCCGTGCCCGCGGTTGCGTCTCATCAAAAAGCGCTGACAGAAACTGTCGGTTGGCGCGGCTGGGAAAAACGCGCTGTTTCTCAGCCCCGCCGACCGGGAGAAGTCCCGGCCGCATCGGCGCCGTACCGCGGCATGCCGGACAATACAAGGGAAGAGCGATTCCCACTGGAGGAGATTGGATGGGCAAATACATCACAAAGCGCATCCTGCTGGTGTTTCTGACACTGTTCATCATCACGACGATGTGCTTCGTGCTGGTCAAGCTGCTTCCGCTGCCCGCCGTGCGCGAGATGGGCAAGGACATCAACCTGATCCTGGCCAAACGTGAAAAGCTGGGCTACAACAAGCCGATCATGGTGCAGTACTACCTGTTCCTCAAGAGCATCATCACCGAATGGGACTGGGGCGTCGGCGAGCAGATGTACGAGGGCCTCGGCGTCTGGGACGTGATGATGCAGAAGCTGCCCTACACGGTGCTGGTCAATCTGTATTCCATCCTGATCGCCATCCCCTTGGGCCTGGCCTTCGGCATCTACGCGGCGCTGAAGAAGAACAAGTGGCAGGATCACCTGATCTCCACCCTGGTCATGGTGTTCATCTCGGTGCCGAGCTATGTGTACGCCTTCCTGATCCAGTATATCTTCTGCTTCCAGCTGAACTGGTTCCCCCTGCAGCTGGCCTCGCTCAGCGAGGCAGGCTCGCTGTTCAGCTGGCGGATGTTCTATACGATGATCCCGGCGATCATGTCGCTGGCCTTCGGCGTGATTGCCGGCCTGACCCGCTACACCCGTGCGGAGCTAAGCGAGGTGCTGACCGGCGACTACATGCTGCTGGCGCGGACGAAGGGCCTCACGAAGGCGCAGGCCATTTCCCGCCACGCCCTGCGCAACGCCATGGTCGTCATTCTGCCGATGATCATCGGCACCTTCATCGACATCCTCGGCGGCTCGCTGATCATTGAGAAGATCTTCGGCATCCCGGGCGTCGGCAACCTCTATGTCGGCTCCATCAACGTCCGTGACTACAACTTCTTCATGGCGCTGAGCGTTTTCTACACCGCCATCGGTCTGATGTCCACCCTGGTCAATGACATCAGCTATGGACTGATTGATCCGCGGATCAGAATGGGGTCGAAAAAGTGATGAAAGATCAGAATCTTCCCGTCATCCCGGCGGAGCAGTTCACCTTCGTGAAGAAGGAAGAGAAGATCCACGACGAAAAGATCCAGACCAAGGCCATCGGTTACTTCGGCGACGCGTGGCTGCGCTTCGTGCGCAACAAGAGCGCGGTCGTGGCCTTTGCGCTGATTATCATTCTGGTGATCTTCGCGGTTGTCGTCCCCTTCCTGAGCCACTATGACACGACCTTCCGCTCCGGCTACTACCAGACCGTGCTGCCCAAGAACGAGCTGATCGCGCCGCTGGGCTTCTGGGACGGCGGCAAGCGCGAGACGGACAACCAGGACAGCTACAACTATCTGCGCTCCATCGGCGTGGAGACCGGCCGCGACATCATCATGAAGGAGTACCGCTCCTATGTGGACGCGAACGGCATCACCTACCACGACATCCGGGTCGACACCTACCTGAAGGTGGGCTTCGCCTACGTCAACCTGACCGCCGAGCAGTATCAGGAGCTGCTGGAATACCAGGACCGGACGGGCATCCAGGTCTGCTATCCCTTCGCGAAGACCTACAACACCGACTTCCTGCAGGGCAACCTGGGCGCCAACTACTGGTACAAGCTCATCAACGAGAGCCGCACGACCAAGGGCGAGCCGCAGCTGGATGAGAACGGGAACTTCATCCCGAACTATCTGACCACCGACAACAAGACCCGCGGCGACTACACCAGCAGCATGCGCGTAGCCGGTGACGACGGCGGCGCGAACGGCGACAGCTGGTACGTCTACGCGATGAAGAACCAGACCGGCTACCGCGTGCGCGTGGACTACTACGAATACTTCCGCTATCAGGAGGGCCAGACGCCCTGCTTCCTCTTCGGCACGAACACCTACGGCCAGGACATCTTCTCCTGCCTGGCTTCCGGCGCGCGCCTGTCCTTCCTGCTGGCCATCTCCGTGTCGCTGATCAACTTCACGATCGGCGCGATTTACGGCGCCATCGCCGGCTATTACGGCGGCGCGGTGGACATGGTGATGGAGCGCATCTCCGACGTGCTCTCCTCCGTGCCCTTCATGGTGGTGGCGACGCTGTTCCAGCTGCATCTGGCCAAGCAGGTGGGCCCGCTGCTCTCGCTGCTGTTTGCCTTCGTGCTGACCGGCTGGATCGGCATGGCCTACCGCGTGCGCATGCAGTTCTACCGCTTCAAGGGCCAGGAGTACGTGCTCGCCGCGCGCACCCTGGGCGCCAGCGACCGGCGGCTGATCTTCAAGCACATCTTCCCCAACTCCCTGGGCACCATCATCACCGGCTCCGTGCTGGCGATCCCGGGCGTCATCTTCTCCGAGTCCATGCTGAGCTATCTGGGCATCATCAACCTGGAGACCTCCAACATGACCTCCATCGGCACCATGCTGGCCAACGGCCAGGTCGTGCTGAGCACCTTCCCCCACGTGATTCTCTTCCCCGCCCTTTTCATCTCCATCCTGGAGATTTCCTTCAACCTGTTCGGCAACGGCCTGCGGGACGCCTTCAATCCTTCGCTGAGAGGAGCTGATTCGTGATGGCAAAGCTGGAAGCGAGACACCTGACCATTTCTTTCCGCACGAACAACGGCGCCGTCCGGGCAGTCCGCGACATTTCCTTCAGCCTGAATGCCGGCGAGACCCTGGCCATCGCGGGTGAGTCCGGCTCCGGCAAGTCCGTCACCGCGCGCGCCATCATGGGCATCCTGGCCGGCAACGCGATGGTGGAGAACGGCGAGATCATCTACGACGGCATGGATCTGCTGAAGATCCCCGAGGAAGATTTCCACACCCTGCGCGGCTACAAGCTGGCGATGGTTTTCCAGGATCCCCTCTCCGCCCTGAACCCCATCATGCGCATCGGCCAGCAGCTGACCGAGGCCATGATCCTGAACAACAAGGAGCGGCGGCGCGACGGCAAGAAGCGCTACAACATGCTGCTGCAGCTGCTGCAGGAGAACATGAAGAAGGCCGGCGTGGCGAACGCCGAGGAGCAGATAGCCGCCTTCCGCGCCATCGTGCAGCAGGGCATGGACCTGACCGAACGCTACCAGACCGCGCGGGAGAGCGCCGTGGAGGCGTGGGACCGCGTGGAGGAGACCCGGATGCGCATCCGCCGCAAGGAGGAGAAGGCCGTCCGCGAGACCCTCAGCCGCATGGTCAAGGCCAACCGCCGCGTGTTCAATGAGTTCGTCATCCCCGAGGGCAGCGCGGAATTCAGCGCGGTGGCCGGGGACATCGGCCACTATGCCAAGAGCTATCAGATCGGCCAGGAGGAGGAGCTGACCGCCGTGCTGGACCGCGCGGAGGCCATTCTCAAGCCGGTCGCCGAGCCCACGGAGCAGCCGGACTTCGTCGCGATCGCCTATGCCCGCGCCCACGGCAGCCAGCTGAGCGGCGGCAATGTGGCCGAGCTGAATGCCACCGCCCGGAAGATCCTTTCGGACGGCTTCATGGACAAGTTCCTGCAGGACACCGCCAAGGCCTGCGAGGCTGCCGACAAAGCCTCCAGGGCGGAGATGGCCAACGCCGCGAAGGTGCTCCAGCAGGAGCGCCCGGTCTTTGAGCGCGACGTGCTGGACCGCAAGGAGAGCTACGCCGCGGGCAAGCGCGCCGCCGAGGCCGTGGAGCGGACAATCAACCGCATGGCCGTGGAAAAGGACAGCGCCTCCTGGGTGTTCTCCTCCAGCGTGCGGGCCAACCTGAACCGCTATTTCTACGGCGTGAAGACCAATCCGAAGGAGCAGCGCCGCTTCCAGCGCGACACCCAGCGGCACGACCAGCTGGAGGCGAAGGGCAAGGAAGCGCTGAGCGTCATCCCGCTGAACCTGGTGAACCTGGGCACGGCGAAGGGCAACATCGTGACCGCGATGAACGAGCTCGCCGCCCGCTTCACCGCCGCCGGCAGCGTGGAGAAGGATTACAGCCGCGAGGCCTCCGTCCTCGTCGACAAGCTGGTGGAGTACGCCAGCCAGTACGCGCACAAGATTTCCAAGGCGCTGGCCAAGCACCACGCCATCGAGCTGATGGAGGAGGTCGGCATCCCCGAGCCCTACCGCCGCTTCAGCCAGTATCCCTTTGAGTTCTCCGGCGGCATGCGGCAGCGCATCGTCATCGCCATCGCCCTGTCCGCCAACCCGGACATCCTGATCTGCGACGAGCCGACCACCGCCCTGGACGTGACGATTCAGGCGCAGATTCTGGAGCTGATCAACCGGCTGAAGGTGCAGCGCCAGCTGTCCGTCATCTTCATCACCCACGACCTGGGCGTCGTGGCGAACATGGCCGACCGCCTCGCCGTGATGTACGCGGGCAAGATCGTGGAGTACGGCACCGCGGACGACGTGTTCTACGATCCGCGCCATCCCTACACCTGGGCCCTGCTCTCCTCCATGCCCGACCTGGAGACGAAGGAGAAGCTGGAGGCCATCCCCGGCACGCCGCCGGACATGATTCTGCCGCCCAAGGGCGACGCCTTCGCGGCCCGCAACAAGTATGCCATGGCCATCGACTTCGAGGAGCAGCCGCCGATGTTCCACGTCAGCGACACCCACTGGGCGGCCACCTGGCTGCTGCACCCGAACGCGCCGCACGTGGATCCGCCGAAGATCGTGACCGAGCGCATCGAGCGGATGCAGCGCCTGGAGCGGGAAAAGGCGGAGAAGGGAGGCGTGAGCCTTGCGCAGAATTAACCGGATCGCAGGCGCCCTGCGCTACATCGGCGTGGCCCTGCTCATCATCGCCGTGGCCCTGAGCATCTACAATGTCTCCACCAGCTCCGCGTCGTGGGGGAATTTCCGCACCAGGCTGAGCCAGCTCGGCCTGCCCACCGGCATCATCGACCGCTTCAGGTTCGACACGGACTTTTTCGGCGCCCTGAGCGAGGCGGCGGGCAACAGCGCCCTCCCCTCCGACAAGCGCAGCGCGGCGGTGAAGGAGCACTTTGCGGACTTCTCCGCGCCGGCGGCCGCGAAGGAAGCCCAGCTGCAGGAGAGCGAGCTGGAGGGCGTGATCGCCTATTTCGACGGCGAGTTTGACCGCGCGGGCTACCGCGAGATCCACGAGCAGGCGGAGAACCAGGCGGATCAGATCGCGGCCCGCGAAGTGATTGAATTCCTGGACAGCCTGAACGCACCCCCCAAGGGCAAGGGCGGCAAGCTGGCCGGGCTGAAGGCGGCCTCCTGCGAGCCGGACGTCGCGGCCTTCTATGAAAGCTATGCCGCGGAGCACGGCGAGGCGGCAGGCACGTATCTGGAATTCCTGCGCACGGTGGAAAAGATGATCCGCGCGGATCAGGCCGCCGGCGGCAGCACCATCCCCGCGAAGAGCTGGCTGGAAACCCGCTTTGACGCGGAGGCCTACCAGCAGGCCCTGATCGAGGTGCAGGCCGAGGAGCACGCGGAGACCAGCTCCTTCCTGGACGAGTTCGCGGCCTGGGCGGAGGGGAACGGCTCCTTCCGCGACTTCCTGACCGCGCAGCAGGCGAAGCTGCAGGAGCGCTATCCGAACCGGAACGTCACGAACACCGCCGCCCTGGCCACCGCCATGCGCACCGTGATCGACGCCGGCACCGCGTTCGACGGCTCCCCCGTGACCCTGCTCGACACCTACAAGGACACGGTGGACGGCCTCACGAAGAGCGGCTACGACGCCTTCCTCGACGAGTACGCGGGCACCGTGGTGGCCTCCGCGGACGAGCGCTCGAAGATCGGCATCATCGGGCCCTTCTGGGCGGTGTGCTCCGCCTGGATGTGGCTGTGGATTGCCGCGATTGTGCTGATTATCCTGTCCTTCGTGGTGCGCCGGCTGATGAACGACGCCATGGTGCGCAAGGCCGGCCTCTCCGAGATTCAGGAGGATCCCGACATTCTGCTGCAGGTGGATCACCTGAAGCAGTATTTCCGTTCCGGCCCCATGGTGACCAAGGCCGTGGACGACGTGAGCTTCTACATCCGCAAGGGCGAGGTCTTCGGCCTGGTCGGCGAGTCCGGCTGCGGCAAGACGACTACCGGCCGCACGATCATCAACCTGTATGATCCCACCGACGGCACGGTCACCTTCCACGGCCTGCACATCTCCTCCACGCAGAACGGCGTGAAGACCCTGGTCCGCTCCCTGCGGCAGGACTTCACCGCCCGCGTGAAGGGCATGAAGGCCAGCCTGGACGCGGCCTGCAAGAAGGAGCCCGACCGCGCGGACGAGCTGCGCGCGAAGTACCGCGAGGATGTCGCGCGGATGCGCCGCGAGCTGAACGAGGAGATCGACCGCAAGCAGCTGGACGCGCTGAAGTCCGCCGCGGAGAAGGAACGCGCCGCGAAAATCTACCGGGAGCGGCAGAAGAAGGCGCTGACCGAGGCGTACACCGCCGACATGAAGACCCTCTCCGGCGCCGCAGCCGAGGAGCGCACGGCCCGCTACAAGATGGAGCTGAAGGCCGCCGACCGGAAGAACAGCATCATGACACGGATGCAGATGATCTTCCAGGATCCCATCGCCTCCATCAACCCCCGCATGACGGTCCGCGAGATCATCGCCGAGGGTCTGACCATCCGCGGCATCCGCGACAAGAAGTACATCGACGAGAAGGTCTACGAAATGCTGGACCTGGTCGGTCTGGTGCGCGAGCACGCCGACCGCTATCCGCATGAGTTCTCCGGCGGCCAGCGCCAGCGCATCGGCATCGCCCGCGCCATCGTGATGGAGCCCGAACTGATCATCGCCGACGAGCCGATCTCCGCCCTGGATGTGTCCATCCAGGCCCAGGTCATCAACCTGCTAAACGACCTGCGGAACAACATGGGCCTGACCATCCTGTTCATCGCCCACAACCTGTCCGTGGTCAAGTATTTCTCCGACCGCATCGCCGTGATGTACTACGGCCATCTGGTGGAGATGGCGGACTCCGAGGAGCTCTTCCGCCATCCGCTGCACCCCTACACCATCTCCCTGCTGTCCGCCATTCCCTATCCGGATCCCCATTATGAGAAGCAGCGGCAGCGCATCAGCTACGACCCCGACAAGGCGCATGACTACAGCCAGGAAGGGCCGACCCTGCGGGAGATCACGCCCGGCCACTTCATCCGCTGCAATACCGAGGAGTATGAGCGGTACCGCAAGGAGCTGGGGCTGTGAAGAGGCTGAGCAGATGGGCCGTGTGGGTGCTGGTCAGCATCGCCGTTTCCCTGGGGGTGCTGACCGCGCGCGGCTTCTTCGCCGAGACCGGCTATGCCGCCCGCCTGTCGGACCTGTGCGACGCCCTGTTCGTGCCGGGCATCCTGCTGCTGTGCGCGGCTGGCCTGGTGTTTGTGGCGGACGACGGCGTGTTCGACTTCTTCGGCTGGACGGCCCGCCGCCTGATCCGCCTGCTGCGCTTCCGGCGGCCGATGGACGAGGAGGGCGACCCCAAGACCTTCTACGACTACCGCCAGATGAAGCACGGCGGCCGCCGCACCGACACCCGTCCCCTGCTGCTGATCGCCGCGGTGGATCTGGCGCTGGCCGGCGTCTTCCTGCTGATTTATCTCCCGCTGCAAGCGTAAGCAGACAGCCAAAAAGCGTGACCCCGAATCCTGCGGGTCACGCTTTTTTGTTCGGCATTTCCGGCGGCTTCTCCCCTGCCGGTCACCGCTTTCCCGTCGAGCCGAAGCCGCCGCGGGTGTTGTGCCCGAGGCTCTCCACCTCCTCGAACACGATGTGCGGCTGGTGCGGCATCAATCGGCACTGGCAGATGCGGTCCCCCACGTGGATGACCGTGTCGCGCATGGCCAGCGCGGGCATCTTCAGCACGTCCTCGTCCGAGGAATAGGACTCGTCCACGATACCGGGCGAATTGGGCATCAGGATGCCGAAGTTTTTGAACGTGGAGGAGCGGGGCGCCACCCACAGCTCATACCCGGCGGGCAAGCGGACGGAGACGCCCAGATCAATGTAATGGAAGTCCCCGGCGCGCATCGTCACTTCCTCCGCGGCGCGCAGGTCAATCCAGTCGGACTTGCCGTCCACATAGCACAGCCGCTCCAGCTCGGCGCAGTGGTAGCGGATCTGTACGGTCACTTCGCTCATGCGTGTTCCTCCCTGAAAGCGGTGTACGCATCGGAGAGCCTCGCCAGCTCTTCCATCGAAAGCGCTTCGCCGCGAACCTTCTCGTCCAGCCCGGCCTCCGCCATCAGGCGCAGCGCCTCCTCCCGCTCCATGTGGAAGGCGGCGATGAGGCCGTTGGTCATCGTCTTGCGGCGGAGGGCAAAGCCGGCCTGCGCCACCCGGAAGAAGTCCGCCTCGCAGCGCACGGCCACCGCGGGCCGCTCCCGCAGGGGCATCACGACGAAGGCGCTGTCCACCTTGGGCGGCGGAGTAAAGCAGCGGGCGGGCACCTCCAGGGCGAGGCGCGGCTCCGTCCGGTACTGGCAGCGCAGGGCCAGCGGCCCCCAGCCCTCGTCGCCGGGCTGCGCGAGGATCTTGTCCGCCACCTCCCGCTGCACCATCAGCGCCAGCCGCCGCAGGGGCAGCTCCGCCGTGAGCAGGCGGGTGATCAGCGGTGTGGTGATGTAATACGGGATGTTCGCCACGACGGAGAAGGGCCGGCGGAAATCGGCGGTGGCCTCCGCGAGGTCCAGCTTCAGGATGTCGCCCTCGATCAGGCTGAAGTTCTCCTCCTCCTGCAGGAAGGCGCGCAGCAGGGGGATCAGCCTGCTGTCCAGCTCCACGGAGCGCACGCGCCCCGCCAGGTGGCACAGGTGCCGCGTGAGCGTGCCCACGCCGGGCCCGACCTCCAGCACGTCGTCCTCCCGGCTGACGCCGCTCAGGCGGGCGATGGTCTCCAGCAGGTCCTCGTCGTAGATAAAATTCTGGCCCAGCCCCTGCTGATAGCGCAGCTGGCTGTCCCGGATGCGTTCCTTTGTCTTGCTCATGGGCGCTCCTTGCGCGTTATGCGTCCGCGGTGTACATCTGGTAGAGCTTGCTGTAGAGGCCGCCGCGGGCCATCAGCTCCGCATGGGTGCCGGCCTCCTCCACGCCGTTCTCCGTCAGCACCCAGATGACGTCCGCGCCGCGGATCGTGGTGAGGCGGTGGGCGATGGTGAACACGGTGCGGCCCTTCGCCAGCTGCTCCAGCGAGTGCTGCACCAGGCGCTCGCTCTCGTTGTCCAGGGCCGAGGTGGCCTCGTCCAGGATCAGGATCGGCGGGTTCTTCAGGAATACGCGGGCGATGGAGATCCGCTGCTTTTGCCCGCCGGAGAGGCGCACGCCGCGCTCGCCGACATAGGTGTCGTAGCCCTTGGGCAGGGCGGCAATGAATTCGTCCGCACCGGCCAGCCGGGCCGCCTCCACCGCCTCCTCCCGCGTGGCGCCGGGACGGCCGTAGAGGATGTTCTCCAGCACGGTGCCGGAGAAGAGGTACACGTCCTGCTGCACCATGCCGATGGCCGCGCGCAGGCTCCGCTGCGTCAGGGAGCGCACGTCCTGCCCGTCCACCAGCACCCGCCCCTCGGTGACGTCGTAGAAGCGGGGAATCAGGTTGCACAGCGTGGTCTTGCCGCTGCCGCTGGGGCCGACCAGGGCCACCGACTGCCCCGGCGAGACGCGCATGTTCAGATGGCGCAGCACCTGGTTGTCGTCGTCCGCGTAGTGGAAGCCCACATTGTCGAAGGTGATCTCCCCGCGCACGTCACGCAGCTCCCGGGCGTCCGGGGCGTCGGCAATCTCCTCCGGCGCGTCCATGATCTCAAAGAAGCGCTCGATGCCGGTCATGCCCCGCTGGAACTGCTCGATGAACTCCACAATGCGGCGGATGGAGGCCAGCAGCATGTTGGCGAACAGCAGGTACGCCGCGAAATCCGCCACGGTCAGCGTGCCCGCCCGCAGGAACAGCGCGCCGGCCACGACCACGATGATGTACATCAGGCCGTCGAAGATGCGGTTGGAGGTGCCGAACTCCGCCATGTACCGGTAGGACACGGCCTTGTACTGCAGGAACTTCCGGTTGCCCTCGTCGAACTTGCGCTCCTCCAGCTCCTCATTGCCGAAGGACTTCACCACCCGGATGCCCAGCAGGCTGTCCTCGACCTGGGCGTTGATCTCGCCCACCTGCTGGTTGCGCTTGCGGAAGGCCGCGCGGAACTTGCGGTTGTACCGCCAGGCGAAGAAGATCATGAAGGGCAGCACCGCGAACATCATCAGCGTCAGCGGCACGTTCATCTGGATGAGAATGACGAAGCTGACGAGGATCTTCACGCCCGCGATCAGGAATTCCTCCGGGCAGTGGTGGCAGAACTCCGTCACCTCGAACAGGTCGGAGGTGATGCGGGACATGATCTGCCCCACCTTGTGCGTGCTGAAATAGCTGAAGGAGAGCTGCTGCAGGTGGTGGAAGAGATCGGTGCGCATGTCGGTCTCCAGCCGGGAGCCCATGATGTGGCCCACCGACTGCATGAAGTAATTGCCTGCCGCATCGATCACGCGCAGCACCATGTAGAGGCCGCCGACGCGCAGCACAAAGGGCACCGTCAGCGAGGCCAGCCCCTCCGGGGAGTAGGCCCGCCCGGTGATCTCCCGCACGATGATCGGCAGCGCCAGCTCGCACAGGGTGGTCAGCGCCGCGCACATGAGGTCGAACAGCAGGGTCTTCCAGTATTTCCGGTAATAGGGCAGAAAGCGCCGCAGCAGCGAGGGTTTCCGGTCTTGTTTCGTCATCATGGCTCCTTTTTGAGGGAGAAAGGCGCGGCGGGAGAGACCGCTCCCCCGCCGGCCGCCTTACCAGAGCGGCTTCTCCGCGTCCTCCGCCGTGGCGAAGGGGCCCGGCAGGATGCGCAGGCCGCGGTGATTGCCCAGATAGTCGGTGTCAAAGGTGATGGGCGTGCCGTCCGGATTCTCGAAGGGCTCCTCCGGCTCAAAGGCGCGGCCCAGGGTGTCGGTGGTGATGAGGCCCGCGAAGAAATCGCCCACAGCCCGGTACAGGTCGGTCTTCAGCACCGGATGGCCGTCCTCCTCCGTCAGCTCCAGCCGTACGCTCCCGGGCACGGTCTTCGCACCGCGGTCATGGCGGCTGGCCTTCGCGCCGCCGATGAACACATTGCCCGCCATCCAGACCGGCAGCTTGCCCTCATGGGCGGGGGCGAGCTTCATCATGTTCGGCACGTCGGTGTCCAGATCGAACTGGGCGATCCACTCCTCATACGTGGGATACTCCTCCAGCTCGAAGGTGCCCACGGTGCGGTTCTCCTGGAAGGACTTCTCCGGGGCGGAGTCGCTCAGCACGGTCGCCGCCTCGGCAGTGCCCTGCTGGACGAAGATGTTGTTGTAGAAGCGGTCGTCGCCGTGGAGGATGGTCATGAAGCCCATCACCTCGGTGCGGTGCGGGATGTGGTAGGGGGTGTAGCGCGGGCCGGTGCCGCCGCCCACCGAGGTGAAGGAGCCGCCGATCAGGTTGTGCACCATCGCGACACCCTGGGTCGCCATGCGCAGGGAGACCTCGCTGAGGAGGATGTTGTTGTCGATCAGCGTGGGGCCGTGGCCGACCTCGACGAAGATGTCCTGGCTCATCATGCCGCCCTTCAGGATCTCCGCGAAGGCGGGGCGCTGGTTGTCGTGCAGGAGGTTCTGCGTGATGCGGGTGCCCTGGGCCTCCCAGTCCGTCCAGATGCCCATCGTGCAGTGGTGGATGTGGTTCCGCCGCATGACGACGTCGATGGCCGCGTGCAGCTTGATGCCCGCGATCTCCGCGCCGCCCAGCTCCATCATGTTGTTGATATGGTGGATGTGGTTGTCCTCGATGACGCTGAACACCGCGCCCATGCGGCCGATGATGCCGCCCTGCTCGCAGTGGTGGATGTTGCAGCGGCGGACGATGTGGCCGCCCACCTTCTCCTTCAGCCAGCCGTGGTACTGGCCGCGGCAGACCGCGTCGCGCTCCATCTGCGTGGGGCTCTTCAGATGCTTCACGGTGAAGTAGTGGTCGTTGTCCGGATCCAGGTATTTGCCCAGGCCGATGCCGGCGCACTTGCTGCCGTAGATCTCGCAGGCCTCGATGATCCAGCCCTTCGACCAGTGCGGGCCGATCATGCCGTCCTGGAAGGCCGCCGGCGGGGCCCAGGTGGTGGCCGCCTTGCAGATTGTGAAGCCGCTGACGGTGATGTAGCCGCGCCCGGTCTCCGACGGGAAGAAGCACTCCCGGCGAACCGTGATCTCCACCTTCTGCTCGTTCGGGTTCAGGTCATGGAAGTTGCCGTAGAACACGGTCTCGTCGCCGTCCGCCTCGGCATACCACTTCCAGGTGCTCTCCTCCGGCACCCAGGAGCAGGGATAGACCGCGCCCGCCGCGGCCTCCTCCACGCTCGCCGCCTCGTAGAGCATGCGGTCGTTCAGCCACAGGGCGCCGGTGTGCTTGGACTTGCCCGCGAAATACCAGTCGCCGTAGACCCAGGTGGTGTAGGGATTGTAGCCGCCGAACACGCTGGTGGGCACCCGCGCCGTCCACAGGCCGTTGTCCAGCCTTGTCCAGCCGGTCAGCTCCTCCGCGCCGGTGATGACCGCCCCCAGCGGCACCTCGCTGCGGTAGGTGATGCGCTTCTCCTCCGTGCCGCCCCGGGCCGGATTCACATACTCGCGGTAGACGCCCGGCGCGACCAGCACCTCATCCCCGGGCTGCGCGATCTTCGCGGCCTCGCCGATGCGGCGGAAGGGCCGCTCCTTCGTGCCGTTGCCGTCCAGGCCGGCCGCGGCGTTCACAAACCAGATCATGGCAGGAACCTCCTTTGCAAGCATGGGATTTGCTGTCTCTATCATACGTTGTTTTCCGGCAAATTGCAACGGAAAAACAAACAACATCGGCGGCCGGAGCACAAAAAAGCATCATGAAAAAGCCCCTTCCCGGGCCGCAGGAAGGGGCAGCGCTCACTTGACGAATACGTCCGGCACGCTGCGCAGGTAGCGGTACACGCCGATGCCCCACAGCGCGAGGATGCCGGCGGTGGAGAGCAGGTGGGACCGCCGATCTTCGCCCGAGATGTCATCCACCCAGTAGTTCGCGAGGCACAGCGCCGCGGCCGCGAGGCAGAGGATCAGCACCTCCACCGGGGCCTTCTCCCGATAGGCGGCCATGTCAAAGCGCACCTTCACGGCGAAGAGCCCCACCCCGATGAGCAGCGCATTGACAATGATGCGCAGCACCAGCGCGCTGCTGCCGTTCTCCAGGGCATCCCTGATGAAGCGGACTCCGAAGAGCACGGCAAAGGCCGCGAAGGCCCACAGGAAGAAGAAGATCATGAAGTTGTGGAACCACTTGGGGTACTTGGGTCTGCGCTGCTCTGTCATGAAAAAGCCTCCTTCTCGGTCGTTCAGAATCGCTGCAGCCGGTTACTCTCCGGCGGAAAGCGTCTCCAGGATGGCGAGGAAGTCTGCATACAGCACGTCACCCGCGTCGTCGGTCAGGGTGGTGCCCCCTTGCGCGGTATTGTGCTGATACAGGGTGGGGTTCACGGAATTGATGGTCAGTTCAACCAGTGTGTCCCCCCGGAAGAACACGGCGTCCGCAATGCAGATCTGCCGACCGCTTCCCATTGCGCGGAGCACGGTGGGATCCGTCACGCTGAAAGCGATTACCGCGGCCTCCAGTTCCTTCCCCAGGGCAAGCCTGCGGAAGCCGCAGATGTCCTCCGGAGAAAGGCCGAACTGCTCCGTGAATGTGCTGCGGACAGCGTCCTCGCTCAGCATCAGTTTCCGCATGACAGGAGCCATCTGAACCGTATGCGTGATGACCATGAACATGATCATGCTGTTGCCGTAAACTGTACTTTGCGCCCCGCCCATTGCAGCCTGCCTGCTCCAGCCCTCCGGCAGGCGCAGCGTCAGGTCTGTGCCGGGGATCGCGACGGTCTGCGTCAGCTCGCCGTCCCAGAGGAAGTGCTCCGCCACATGCATCTGCCACGAGCAGGAGTTGGCCGGCCCCTCGGGGGAGGCCGTGATGGAGCAGCGGCCCTCGCCCACGCAGGTGACGACGCCGTCCGCCACCGTGGCGACCCGCTCGTCCGAGGAGCGCCAGGTGACCGGCGCCCCCTGCAGGGATTCCGGCTCAATGCGGTATTCCAGAGTGATCGTGTCGCCGACATGCAGATGGCAGGGCGACTGGGTGACCGGACGGATCCGCTGCACCCGCTCCTCCGCGCCGCCGCCGAGGGGCAGGGCGCACAGCAGCGCCAGCGTCAGGAGCAGGGAGAGCATTCTGCGCATGTGCATTCCTCCTCTTTATCGCGTTTGTCAGTGGGGGGATGGATGGGCCCGACTGCCGCGCCGCGGGCTGCGTCCGGTCACAGTCCGGCGGAGAGGGTCTCAAGGATGGCGAGGAAGTCCTCATAGAGGATGGAGACCGCATCCCCGGTGAAGGGAGCTTCCGTCGCGGCGCCTTCCGCCAGCAGCGTTTCATCTGTGGATTGCATCTCAATGGCCACTGCTTCGTCTCCGCGGAAGAAAAGTCCGCCCGCGACGCAGCATCTTTGGGTGAGCATCGGAAACGCCTCCGGATCGGACACGATGAACCGGAACGTGAGCACGGTGATGTTCTCCTGCAGAAGGACCGGCTCAATCGTCAGCTGATCGACGCCAGAGATGGGAATGGGGATATTCTCCTCGAACAGCCTCATCACCGTTTCGGGCTCCCGCTCCAGCATTTCGGCCACCATGGAGAAGCGCTCGACAAACGCAGGATCCAGATCCGGCTGATGCAAGCAGAAAATGGAAGTCCGCGCGCTGTCCTTTCCATATACAGCCTGGCCCGTTTCATCGTCCGCGTACATCTGATACCATCCCTCCGGCAGGCGCAGCGTCAGGTCTGTGCCGGGGATGGCAGCGGTCTCCGTCAGCGCTCCCCTCCAGAGAAAATGCTCCGCCGCATGGATTTGCCATGTGCGGGAAACGGCTGTGCCGACAGCGGCAGCGGTAATGGAGCACTTGCCCTCGCCCACGCAGGTCACGACGCCGTCCGTCACCGTGGCGACCCGCTCGTCGGAGGAGCGCCAGGTGACCGGCGCCCCCTGCAGGGATTCCGGCTCGATGCGGTATTCCAGGCGGATCGTGTCGCCGACATGCAGATGGCAGGGCGACTGGGTGACCGGACGGATCGCCTGCACCTTCGCCGCTTCCACCGTGACGCGCCACTGGGTCTGCACGCCGGAATCATCCGCCGCCTCTGCGGTCACGATGCATTTGCCCGCCCCCACGCAGACGAGAATCCCGCCGTCGACGGCCGCGACCGCTTCATTGGAGGATGACCACAGCAGGACGGGATTGTCCGCGTTTTCCGGCAACACCCGGCAGTCCAGCCGCAGCCGGTTGCCGACTGCCAGCCGCAGGATCGGCTGCGTGATCTGCTCGATGCGCTCCACGAGCACCGGCTTCCTCCAGGTGACAGAATTGAGGGCGTACTCCGCGCCGCCGCCGAGGGGCAGGGCGCACAGCAGCGCCAGCGTCAGGAGCAGAGGGAGCATTCTGCGCACAGGTGTTTCCTCCTTATCGGGCCGCTTTTTTTCACTGCGATCATTATACCCGAAAAACAGCCGGAAATCAATCAGCCCGCCGCCAGCATTCCCATTTTCTTCCGTCGCCCCACCCTGGATTCAGTTGCTGCTCAGGCCGTGCGGCAGGCTGCGCATGAATCTGTCCGGCTTCACATGCATGATGAAAAGATCACCTCCTGTCCCAGAGGAACGGCCTTTTCGGAAAGATGGGGGCATGGGGGAAGGAAAGCCCTTTTCGGCCACGAAAAGGGTTGCCTTCCCCCGGAAACACCGTGTTTCCCACGGTTTTCTTGGTGAACGGCTTGTTGCGTGATTCGTTGTAGTCCTACTTTTCGTGACCGAAAAGTAGGCAAAAGGTCCTGGGGGGGCCCTTGCGCGTGGGCCCCCCCAGACCCCCTGCGAGCGCTTTTGGACACGGGATCACGGCTGAGGAAGGCGCAGGTCGCAAGGCTTGCTTCCCAATGGAGATCGAGGTGTCGCACAATTATGGTTTTGTGCTGTTGTCGGCGGCTGTTCGCATATCCAATGAAAAAAGACCTACCCCACGCTGCTCTTTCCGGAGAGGATGGGGGTCTGGGGGAAGGAGAAGCCGCTTTCTCTCAG
>CAMNHF010000011.1 GCA_946538975.1 uncultured Clostridia bacterium
GCGTCGGCGGGCTGGGGCAGCACGGCGAAGCCGATGTTGTTGAACTTCTCCTCGTTGGTGTCCTTCAGAACCTGCCAGATGTAGGCTTCGTCCCAGTTGCCGCCGATCATGGCCGCGGCGTCGCCGGAGATGAAGTACTCACGAGCATCCTCGTTGGTGACCACGTTGAAGTCGTCGTTGAAGATCTTGGTCTCGGTGAAGAGGTGCTTGGTCTCCTTCAGGGCCGCCACAAAGGGCTCGTCCGTGAAGGCCGCGCCGCCCTTGGCGATCAGGCTGGCGAACCAGTCGGGACCGGTGTAACGGTTGCCCAGGGTGGAGATGAAGTCAGAGTTCATCTGCCACTTGCCGCCGTTGCCGAAGGCGATGGCGTCAATGCCCTTGCCGGAGAAATACTCGGCAGCCTGCTCGACTTCCTCCCAGGTGCCCGGGAAGGTCTCGAAGCCGGCCTCGGCCCACATCGCCTTGTCATAGATGACCACGGTGCAGGTGCCGCCCGTCAGCACCGGATAGCCGTAGATCTTGCCATTCACGGTGAAGGGGGTGAAGTAGGCGGTGTTGTAGTCCGCATAATAGGGGGACGCCTTGATGATGTCGGTCAGATCCAGCGCGTTCTTGTCCGCCCAGGCAATGGTGTTCATGCCCTGCAGCAGATACACATCCGGCAGGTCCTCGGCGCTGGCGTACTGCGCGATCGTGGTCTTGTACTCGGCGTTGGCCAGCACGTTCTCTTCCAGGGTGATGTCCAGGTGCGCAGCCTTCCAGGCCGCCAAGGTGGTGCGGAAGCCGTCGGAGCCGCCGTTGCCCTCGGACTCCTCGGAGGTCGAGAAGTGCATGAGCTTCGGCGTGCCCTTGTAGGCCAGCTCAGTGGCGGCCACAGGGGTCGCAGCGAACGCAGCGACACTGGTCAGCACCAGCGCCAGGGTCAGAAGCACAGCTGTGAGCTTCTTCATGAGAAGATCCCTCCTGTTTTTTTGCTTCCCGCAATGCGGGTGTATTTTCTCAGACGCCTGCGCGTCGAAGAAACCAGACAACACGGGGACGTTCCTCTCCCGGATCCCTGCCGGAGCCGCCGCAGCATCCCGCCGGGAGGCCGTTATCAAAAAAAGAAGGACACAGCCGGGCTGCATCCTTCTGATTCGGTCTTTCCTTTTCGACGGCTCAGGGCCGCCGCCTGTCTCACTTCACATAGTCCATCGCGCTCTGCGCGGCGATCCGGCCGAAGATCACGATGTCCGCGACCGCGTTGCCGCCCAGGCGGTTGCCGCCGTGGACGCCGCCGGTCACCTCGCCCGCGGCGAAGAGGCCGGGGATCGGCTGCCCCTCGGTGCTGATGACCTGCGCCGCCGTGTTGATCTTCACGCCGCCCATCGTGTGATGGATGCCGGGCGCGATCTGGATCGCGTAGTAGGGCGGGGTGCTCAGGTCGTTTTCCATGCCGGTGGTGCGGCCGAAGGCGGTGTCATTCTGGTTCTTCACGCACTCGTTCCAGTCCGCGAGGGTCTGCGTCAGCACGGCGGGGTCGATGTGCAGCTTCTCCGCCAGCTCCCCGATCGTATCCGCCTGCACGGTCAGGCCGTTGGTGACGTACTTCTCAATGGCCTTCAGGTTGTCCCGCAGATGCTGGTCGAACAGGATGTAGGCGTAGCAGCCCTCCTGCTCCAGCTCGGCCGCGGACACGGCGTCGCGGGTGAGCAGCTCGTTGACAAAGCGGTGGCCGCTCTGGTTGACCAGGATCGCGCCGTCGCCGCGCACGGACTCGGTGATGAGCATCGAGGTGGTCTGCTCCACCGTGGGGTGCAGCTGAATCTGCTCAATGTCCACCAGGGCCGCGCCGACCGCCTGGGCCATCACGATGCCGTCGCCGGTCGCGCCGGGGGCATTGGTGGTCACCGTGCCCTTCAGATCGGGGCGGTACTGGGTGTACATGTCCTCATTCGCGCCGAAGCCGCCGGTGGCCAGGATGACGGCCTTCGCGTTGATGGTGTAGTTCGCGTCCGGACCCTCAGCCTTCACGCCGGCGACCGCGCCGTCCTTCATGATGAGCTCGGTGGCCCGGGTGTTCAGCATCACGCTGACGCCCATCTCGTTCAGCTTCGCGTAGAACTTATCCACCAGATAGTTGCCCACGGCGCTGCCGTCGGCGGGCGCATGAATGCGGTTGGTGGAGGCACCGCCGGAGAAGGAGATCTTCGGCAGATCCGCGCCGATGGTGTCCAGCCAGTCGATGGCGGCGGCGGAGTTCTCCGCCAGGGTGCGCACCAGCTCGGGGTCGTTGATGTCGTGGCCGCCCTTCATCGTGTCCTGATAGAACAGCTCCACGGAGTCCTCAATGCCCTGTTCCTTCTGATAATGGGTCTCCGCGGCGTTCATGCCGCCGGTGGCCTTGGTGGTGTTGCCGCCCACGTAGGGCATCTTCTCCAGAATGATGAAGTCCACGCCGGCCTGCTTCAGCATGATCGCGGCCGCCATGCCCGCGCCGCCCGCGCCGACGATGACGACGCCGGTGTCGAGGGTCTTCTCCTCCCTGACCGTCTCCTCGGCCGTGTCCAACCGGTTCGCGTCCAGCACGGCGATGTCCGCGCCGGCCGCCTTGAGGGCCTCGGTCGCGGCGCTGATGATCGCGGTGCTGGTCACCGTCGCGCCGGACACGCCGTCCACATTCGGCGTGCGGGCGCTCTTGATCGCGTCATCCATCGTGTCGACAGCCACGCCGCCCAGGGCGGGGGTCTCGTCCGGGCCTTCGATGGCGATGCTCAGGATCTCGTCCTCGTCCACGGTCAGCGTGACCTTCACCGGGCCGCCGAAGCCCTGGGCCTCCGCCTCGTAGGTGCCGGGCGTGAACAGCAGCTTGCCGGCCCTCGCGTCCAGCACGGCGATGTCCGCGCCCGCGGACTCCAGCGCGGTCGTCGCGGCGTCGATGATCGCGGCGCTGGTCACCGTCGCGCCGGACACGCCGTCCACATGGGGCGTCTGGGCCGCCATGATCGCGTCGTCCATCGTGTCCACGGCCACGCCGCCCAGGGTGGGCGTCTCCGCCGGGCCCTCGATGACCACGGCGAGGATCTTGTTCTCGTCCACGACCACGGTGACCTTCACGGCGCCGCCGAAGCCCTGAGCCTCCGCTTCGTACACGCCGGGCGTGAACAGCGCGTCCTCCGCCCAGGCCGCGGAAGACACGAGCAGCAGCAGAGAAAGCACCAGACAGAGCAGTCTCTTCATGGCAGTCTCCTCCTCCAATTGTCCAATTGTTATGGGGTGTGAGTGATATTCCCCCATGATTCATTCCAATTGTAACATATGGGATCAGAACTGTCAACGGACCGCGGGAAGGGCTCCGGCGGGCCCTGCGCAGGCAAAAAGCGGAATGTCCCTTTTCGGAGGGCGCATTCCGCCTCTGTATTCCCGCTGAGCGTCCGCTCAGGTCCCCTTGTGGAGGGTGAAGGCCAGAAAGTCCACCGCCCCGGCGCCCCGATAGCGGAAGTAGAGCGCATGGACGCCCTCCGCCAGGGCCAGCGGGCAGACCGCGGACACATCGGCCGTCAGCGGCAGGCTGCACAGGATCTGCGCGAAGTCCGGCGCCGCGGAGACCTCCATCACGCCGCCGCGCTCGCCCCGGGTCTCCACCGACAGGCCGGTGCCCGCCTCAATGCAGAAGTACTTGAAGCCCGCCGTCGCGCCGTCCCGCATGTTGGCGATGTACTGGTCGCCGCTGCCCTCCCGGTCGCCGCCGGTCTGGGTGAAATAGGGATGCTCCCGGAACAGCGCCTTCCGCCGGGGCGCGTCGTAGCGGCCGGTCGCGTGGCCCTTCGCCCACAGATTGCAGGCGATCCGCGCCTCGTAGCGCCCCTCGCCGCGCAGGGGGCCGCCGTTCAGGCCGCAGGAGGTCACCTCCGCCTGGCGGAAGCCGCCGTCCGCCGTGCGCTCCAGCTTCTCCGCGCAGGCCTGGCGGGCATAGGAGGAGCGGTTGGTCTGCCGGTGATAGAAGATGTACCAGTCCTCGCCGATGTTCAGCAGGCCGCCGTGGGTGTTGCCCAGGTAGTTGGCCGCGTGCGCCTCGTCGGTGCGGCCGTCCAGGAACAGATCGCCCAGATCCACCAGCACCCCGCCGTAGGTGAAGCCGCCGTCCGGCCGGTCGCTCATGGCGTAGCACAGGTCGTGATTGTGCTCGGAGGAGTAGACAAAGCAGTACCTGCCGTCCACCTTCCGGATGGAGGAGGCCTCGAAGAAGGCGTGCGGGAAGGCGCCCGGCCTGCCCTTCGTGGGGAAGAGCACCTTCGGCTCTGTCCGGATCGTCACCATGTCCGGCTCCAGCTCCATCACCACGCCGCCGTCGTTGCGCAGATTGTGCCAGCGGGAGGCCGCGAAGGGCACCTTGGTGGCGAAGCCGGAATACAGCCACACGCGGCCGTCGTCATCGGTCAGCACGCCGGGATCGAAGGGGAACTGCTCCCCGCTCTTCTTGCCCCAGACCCTGCCGTCCCGGTGGTGCACCTTGCCGTAGAACTCGTACTGCCCCGCGGGCGTGTCGCAGACCGCGACGCCCATCTCCCCCAGAAAGTCGAAGCAGTAATACAGGTAGTACCGCCCGTCCGGCCCCCGCGTCACGTCCGGCGCGTAGAGCGAGCGCACGCCGAGGCGGTTGCCCGGATCCTGCCGGCGGCGGTAGATGACGCCCTCGCAGCGCCAGTCGCGCAGATTGTCCACCGGCGCGGACCAGCACACATAGTCGTTCACGCAGAAGATCGGCGCGCCGAAGGCATCATGGGAGCCATAGACATATACCCGGTCTCCGAACACATGGGGCTCCCCGTCCGGGACGTACTCCCAGCTGGGCAGATAGGGATTGAAGGCCTGCATGAGACTGCATCTCCTTTCGCAGCACACGGATTTTGATGAAAGGATTGATGAAAGGGTTTATGAAAGAATTTCGATGCGCGGCGGCCCTTCTCCTTTTGCTTTCATAAATAATCTCATGCGGCCGCGCAAAGCAGGGCCTGCGGCTTCCGCGGCGAATCTCTTTCCGAGGAAATTCATCGGGAAAAATCATCGGCAGAATCATTCTGATGCAAATGCGATGCGGCTCACATGCCGGAGGGAGGCTTGCTTCATGAACGACGTGCTGCGCAGGGACGCGGAGGCCATTCTCCGCCGGGCGATCGACGCGGCAGCGCCCGGCCGCGCGGTTGCGCAGGCTCTTTCAGGGCGTGTTTTCCCCGGGCGGGTCTTTCTCGCGGCGGTGGGCAAGGCGGCCTGGCCCATGGCCGACGCGGCGGCCCGGACGCTGGGCGGGGCGCTCACCCGCGGCGTTGTGGTGACCAAATACGGCCACAGGGAGGGGGAGATCCCGCGCGTCGCCTGCTATGAGGGCGGCCATCCCCTGCCCGACGCCCGGGGCCTCGCCGGCACGCGGGCCATCCTGGACATGACGCGGTCCCTGCAGCCGGAGGACACGGTGCTCTTCCTGCTCTCCGGCGGCGGCAGCGCCCTGTTCGAGCAGCCGCTGATCCCCCTGGACGAGCTCAGCGCCCTCACCGGGCAGCTGCTGGCGGCAGGCTGCGGCATCACGGAGATCAACACCGTGCGCAAGCGTCTCTCCGCCGTCAAGGGCGGCAAGTTCGCGCGCTGGTGCGCCCCGGCCCGGGTAGAGACCATCGCCCTCTCCGACGTGCTGGGCGATCCGCCGGACATGATCGCTTCCGGCCCCACGGTGCCCGACCCCTCCACCTGCGCGCAGGCCCTGGACGTGGTGCGCCGCTTTCACATCGCGCTGAGCCCCGCCGCCCGGCGCTGCCTCATGGAGGAAACGCCCAAAGCCCTGCCAGACACGGTCTTCCGCGTCGTCGGCAATGTCAGCACGCTGTGCGGCGCGGCGGCGGAGGGCTGCCGGGCGCTGGGCTATGCGCCGCTGCTGCTCACGGATCGCCTCTGCTGCGAGGCGCGGGAGGCCGGCAGCTTCCTGGCCGCCATTCTGCGGAGCCATGCCGCCGACGGCCGCGATCTGGCCTTCCTCGCCGGCGGGGAGACCGTGGTGCACCTGTCCGGCCACGGGCTGGGCGGCCGGAATCAGGAGATGGCGCTGGCCGCGGCGCCGCATTTGGCGGGGCTGTCCAACGCGGCCCTGCTCTGCGCCGGCTCCGACGGCACCGACGGCCCCACCGACGCGGCCGGCGGCTATGCGGACGGCGGCACCTGGGACGCGCTGCAGGAAAAGGGCGTCTCCTGGGCCGCCGCGATGGAGGAGCACGACGCGTACCACGCCCTGCAGGCCGTGGGCGGGCTGGTCATCACCGGCCCCACCGGCACCAACGTGAACGATCTGGCCCTGGGCCTGATTCACTGAAAAAGCGGCGGCACCGCGCGCGGAAAGATCCCCTCCGCGCTGTCGGCGCCGCCGCTGCGGTCTGTGTCAATTGTCCGCAAGCCCTTCCTTGAAGTGCGCGTCCATCTCGTCGAAGGCCGCGGGGTCCTCCGGCAGGGGCGCATAGGTCTTCTCCCAGAGGATCACCTGCTCTCCTTCCGCCGCGGCCTCCCGCACGGTGACGTGCAGCCGGTCCAGGTGCACCGTCGTGGTCATGGTATCGCCCTCCCACAGCGTCACGGTCTCCTCCTCGGACGTCATCGTGCGCACCGTCTTGAGCACATTGCCGTCCCAGCGGCAGATCTGCGCGTGGAACAGCATGCCCGCATTGCCATCGTTGCTCCAGGACACCAGGTACTTCCCGTCCATCAGGCTGTAGTTGATGATGTCGTCCGTCTCGCGCTCCGCATAGACGTACCGGCCGTCCTCCCAGAGGTAGAACTCATACCAGGCGTTGGACGCGCCCAGGATCGTGACCACGGCCAGGTCGGGATGGCCGTCGAAGTTGACGTCCGTGCCGGTCTCCACCAGGGCCTCCTCCGTGCCGGAGGCAAAGAAGATCTCCTGCCCGTTGTCGGCCACATAGCGGTGGATATAGCCGTCCGCCGTGCGCCCGACGATCTCCGCCCCGCCCGCAGCGGGCAGCAGGGACATGAGCGCCATGAGGGCCGCAAGCAGGCCCGCGGTGAATTTGCGTTTCATTTGCGATTCCTTCCTTTCCGTCCGCCCCCGGCTGCGCCGCCGGTCCGGACAGTCATTCAACGGAGGGCGCGGCGGTTTTCTTGCAGCCCACGGTTTTCTTTTTGGGACGGACAGGGCGGCAGAAAACAAAAATGTCCTCCGCGCGGCACTTTTCCGCCCTCCCGTCCGTATACAGGGTGAAGATCTTCCAAAGGAGGCGTCCGATGGACAAGAGCACCTTTGCGAAACTGTACATGGAGCAGCTGCCCGGGCTGTACCGGCTGGCGCTCAGCCTGCTCCGTCATGCCCCGGACGCGGAGGACGCCGTGCAGCAGGCCGCCGTCAACGCCTGGCAGGCCCGGGACAGGCTGCCGCCCGGCGCGGAGCGGGCCTGGCTGGCGCGCATCGTGATCAACGCCTGCCGGGATATTCAGCGCCAGCGGATGCGGACGGTCCCCGGCGAGCGCCTGCCTGAAAAGCCGGAGGCCGCGCCGGATCCGGACCTGCGGGACGCCCTGGACAGCCTGCCGGAAAAGCTGCGCGTCCCGGTGCTGCTCAAGTACATGGAGGGCTGGAGCGAGCGGGAGATCGCCGCGGCTCTGCACGTCACCCTTTACGCCGTGAAATCACGGCTGCGGCGCGGCCGGGCAGCCCTGGCCGACGTCCTGCGGGAGGAGGAAACGCCATGAAACAGCCGAACCATCAGCTTCCGAAGCCCGAAGCCCTGCGGCAGGCCTACGGCAGCGTGCCCGCGGCCGTGGAGAGCCGCACCCTGCAGACGCTGGCCGCCCTGCCGGAGGCGGAGCCGGCGGCCTTCTCCCGCGGGAAGCGCCGCGTGGCCGCGCTGGTGCTGGCCCTGAGCCTGCTGGCCGTCAGCGCCGCCGTGGCCATCGGCCTGCGCGCCGCCCTCACGCAGCAGCTGGGCCTGCCGGAGGCCGCCGACGCGCTGGTGCGCACGCCCGATCCCGCGGCAGCCTCCGCCGTGACCGGCATGGCCGTGTTCACCGTCGATTCCTACCTCTTCGACGGCATCAGCCTGATGGCCGACATCCGCGTCGAGCCGACCCGTGAGGGCATCTGGGTTCTCCCCTACCTTCAGGAGGCGGACCTGGACTGGGACGCATCCAATCTGAACCCGGACGCGGCCGGCATGAGCATCCGGGAGTACGCCGCTTCCATCGGCATCCGGCAGATCCGCCAGCTGCAGATCACCGACGCCGGCCCTTCCCGCCTGGTCCTGCAAGCCCAGCCCTTCCTGGGCAGCGACGGCCTCATCCACATTCTCCTGACCAGCTCCCTCCTGGGCGAGGACCGGCAGGAGGTGGAGGTACGCTTTGCCGTCCTCTTCAGCGCCCAGCCCCGCGAGGCCACGCTGCGCCTGCCCCGCACCGCGGACGCGCCTCCGCAGCGGCAGGACGCGCCGGTCACGATCGAGGCGCTGGGCGTCACCGTCTCGCAGATTGAGATCATCCGCACCGGGGCCGCCGTCTACTGCCGCATGCCCTGCGCCTGGCAGGACGCGGAGGGCCGGCTGCCCTACGTCGCGCCGGTCTTCCTGGACGCCGGCGGCGCCCCCATCGACACGGCCCTCTGGGCGGGCATCGCCTGGGACACGCGAACGAGAACAGGCTGCGTGCAGGGCATGCTGCCCCCGGCCGCGGTGACGAACGGCCGCTTCACCTTCCGCCTGCGGGTGGACAGGCAGCTCTCCGATCCCATCACCGTCGCGCTGCCCCCCGAATAACACAAAGGCCCTGCCGGACTGATGATCTGCACATCAGCACGGCAGGGCGTTCATTGCGGGGGTAGCGGCCGGTTTATTTCGCCAGCAGGACCTTGGCCCTGTAGAGGAAGACGGCATAGAGGGCGGAAGCCGCCAGCGAGAGCGCATTCGGGACGGCGTTCCACGCGCTGCCGGAAGCGGGCACAAACAGCGCCGCGATGGCCGCTGCCATGAAGATGGCCGCCACGGCCCATCCGGCAGTCCGTGCGGACGCCTTCAGCTTTTCGTCCTTCAACCGTCCGGCCAGCTTCGAAACACCCTGCAGCGCGAAGCAGTGGAACAGGGCGTAGCAGATCCACAAAGGCAGGGTGAAGAAACGGCTGTCAGTCCCCGGGACAAACATGACCGTCGCCACGGCCAGCCCCGCCACGCCCATCTGCGCATAAAAAGCGTACTGCGCTTTCCGGAAGGCCGGCTCATCCTTCCGGGCCAGCTTCAGGCCGGAGATCGTCATGATGATCAGCACCACGATGCCCGCCATCAGCGCCAGCCCCAGCAGGAGCACGGCCAGGGCTGCAAAGGCCTCCCCCTCCTGCAGCTTCGGGCGCCAGCCGGTCAGGCCCGCCGGCGTACCCGAAGCCACCGCAATCGCAGCCATCACCAGACTCGCCAGCGCCGCGATCCACAGCTTCTGAATCCCCTTGTACGCATCCGGGTACTTCATCACGCCGCCTCCTTTTCCCATGCGCGGCTTCCCGCGCCGTTTTCATGATAGCATCGGCCGGGTCTGCCGTCAATGGATGCGCCGCAATCGGGAATTGCAATCGGCGGGGGCAGATGGTATAATCAGGACAGCAATGAATTTCCCCGGCCGCCTGTCTTTTGCGCGGCTCAGGAAGGAGGCGCCCATGGGCACCACAGCGTCAATCCGGATGCACTTTTCCCGGGAGCGGCACGCGCGCTGGGCCATGCATGTGGCAGAGGAGATGCTGAAGATGATGTACGCGCCGGAGGACTTCCCCTGGTCGGCGCAGGCTGAGGAAGGCCCGCCGCTCTCCTCCCGCTGGCTCCGCCGGCGGGAGGAAGCCGCCGCCTATCCGCTCGATCCGCGGGGCACCGCGCTGGAATGGCTGCGGCGGCAGCGCACCTGGGTCTGCATCGACCGCTGCCAGGACGTCGCGCGCTATGACAATGTCGAGGACCCGGAGGCGCTGTTCCCCCAGCTGTGCTTCGCGTATGCCCTGCGCTTCCCCCAGGTGCCCTTTGAGGCCTTCTACCGCTGCGAGATGACCGTTTCCGGCGACATCCGCCTCATCCGCATGCGGTACGACGGCGCGGTCATGCACGCGCAGACGAACAGCGGCATGCGGCCCATGGACGAGGACGACTGGCGCGCGGTGCCGGTGCACGACTACGCCGCCCGGGACGGCGAATTCCGCAGAATCTGAGCGGCGCGTTGCAATCGCCGCAGGCAGATGGTATAATCAGGAAAGAGACTTTTTTCAATCACACGGCAGGGAGGTTCCCCCATGAAGTACGGCGAGAGCGTCTTCGACATTCTCTATCTGGTCTTCGCGATCGTGATGGGCTGCATGATCCTGCGGCGGCGCAGGGACAGCGTCGGCCGCCTGATGGGCACGGCCACGCTGATCCTGGGCTGCGGCGACGCCTTCCACCTGGTGCCGCGGGTGCTGAATTACTTTGCGCAGGGCGATTTCACCGCGGCGCTGGGCATCGGCAAGCTGGTCACCTCGCTGACCATGACAATCTTCTATGTGCTCATGTACCGGCTGTGGCTGAAGCTCTACCGGGAGAAGGAAGACCGAAAGCTGACGCTCGGCGTGTACGCGCTGGCGGCGCTCCGGGGGATCCTGTGCGCCTTCCCGCAGAACGGCTGGCTGGTCAATAGCAGCGGCTGGGTCTGGGGTCTCATCCGCAATGTGCCCTTTGTGGCGCTGGGCTGCCTGATCGTGGTGCTGTACTGGCGCCGCCGGGAGGAGCTGCCCCGCTTCCGCTTTGTCTGGCTGCTGGTGACGCTGTCCTTCCTGTTCTACATCCCCGTGGCGGTCGGCGCCGGCCTGGCGCCGATCCTCGGCATGCTGATGCTCCCCAAGACCATCTGCTACATGGCGCTGATCTGGGTTTTCTGGCGGCACGCGCAGGCGAAGGACTGACGGGGTAGATCAACAGAATCTTCAAGATGCCTGTGATACAGATTTGCAAGAGGTAGATGCATAATGGGAATGCGAGTTTTGAAATGCCCATGCTGCGGAGCCAGCGTAAGTTTTGGAGAAGAATCAAGGCTGGCAAAATGCAGCAAATGCGGCAATGCTTTGGAATATGATGATGGTGTTTTAAGGAAATATGTGCATAATATCCACGAAGAACGCTACGTCGACGAGGCCGCGGTCATGCGCAGCCAGGTGGAGATACACAAAATCAATGTCGAACACAAAGAACTTTTATGGGTTATGCTACTGCTGATAGGTTTGATTCTGGCATTAGTAGGCATTCCATCAATAATACAGGGAATCGAATCTGCAGCGAATCCCGATGTTCGGCCGCCTGTCGAGTCCTCATCTGCATATGTGGGAGAAAACTATACCATCGTAAGCAATGCACTCAGTGACGCAGGCTTCCGCGATGTTGAAAGCATCCCTGTTTACGATTTGCTTGTTGATGAATCTGACAAGATCAACACAGTGGAACGAGTGACAATCGACGGAGATTTGGATTGGGTAGAAGGAGGATTGATTTCAAAGAGAAAAAACACGTACAAAGCAAATGATAAAGTACGAATCTATTATCACCTGATGCCAGAAAATCCCCCAGTAAAGGCTCCGGAAAACTCATCGAATGCCTACAAGAATAAACTGAAGGACGATGTTTTGCACACACTCGAGAATAAAGGTTTTGCGAACATCCAAACCGAGGTCATCAGAGATTTGGATCTTGCCAAGAAGAACGATGTCGGAAAAGTAGAAAAGGTAACTATTTCCGGGGACTCTGAATGGACGGAGAATGGCCAGCGCAAGGTTTATCACGTTCAGGATGAAGTAGTCGTGTATTATCACGCAATTGCGGACAACGCAGCGCTGGAAGCCCCGCAGGGCAATGCAGACGCATACAAGGGGCAGCCATATCAATTGGTCGTATCCGCGCTGCACAGCGCGGGCTTCGAGAACGTCGTCGCAGTGGCTCTGAACGATCTTGAAAAAGACCAATCAGATTTATTGGATACTGTTGCAAACGTAACCATCAATGAAGAGAGCGACTGGTCCTACGGTCTGTTTGGCGCCATGCGGAAAACATATCACACAGAGGACAAGGTGATCGTCTTTTATCATTCAAGCCGATAAACTGTGAAAGGAGGCGCACGCACATGAAGGGCATCATCCTGGCCGGCGGGGCGGGCACGCGGCTCTATCCCCTCACCATGGTGACCAGCAAGCAGCTGCTGCCGGTCTATGACAAGCCGATGATCTACTACCCGCTGTCCACGCTGATGCTGGCGGGCCTGCGGGACATCCTGATCATCTCCACCCCGGAGGACACGCCGCGCTTCTCCGGCCTGCTGGGCGACGGGCGGCAGTTCGGCATCTCCCTCAAATACAAGGTGCAGCCGAGCCCCGACGGGCTGGCGCAGGCCTTCCTGCTGGGCGAGGACTTCCTGGCGGGCGGCCCCGGCGCCATGGTGCTGGGGGACAACATCTTCTACGGCAACAGCTTCGCCCGCATGCTCAAGGACGCCGCAGCCCGGGCTGAGGAAGGCAGGGCCACGATCTTCGGCTACTACGTGTCCGATCCGCAGCGCTTCGGCGTGGTGGAGTTCGACGCCGCGGGCCATGCCGTCTCCATCGAGGAAAAGCCCGCACAGCCCCGCAGCAATTACGCCGTCACGGGCCTGTACTTCTACCCCGCCGGCGTCAGCGAAATGGCGAAGCAGGTGCAGCCCTCCGCCCGGGGCGAGCTGGAGATCACCGCGCTGAACGAAATGTACCTGCAGGCGGGCCTGCTGGACGTGAAGCTGCTGGGGCGGGGCTTCGCCTGGCTGGACACCGGCACCATGGACAGCCTGCTCTCCGCCGCCAACTTTGTGCAGACCCTCGAGGCGCGGCAGGGCATCACGATCTCCGCGCCGGAGGAGATCGCCTTCATCCGCGGCTGGATCAGCCGGGAAACCCTGCTGGACGCCGCCGAGCGCTACGGAAAAAGCCCCTACGGCCAGCACCTGCGCGCCGTCGCAGAGGGCAAGGTGTTCTACTGAGCCCGCCTGCCGCCCATGCAAAAAGCCTTCCGCCGGATCGCCGTGCGCTGTGATCCGCGGGAGGCTTTTGCGTTCAGTCTTTCCCGTTTGCTTCCTCGTCGATGGCCGCGAGGCAGGCCTTGTAGGTCGCGAAGACGAAATTCCGCACGGCCACGGGGATCTCCCCCTCGGCCTGCAGCCGGGCGCCGGTCAGGCGCACCCGCATGGGGCCGCCCTCCCGCGAGAACTGTTCCATCTCCCCGAGATCCGAAAAGGGCAGCAGCCACAGCAGGCCGTTTCCCTCCGCCACCGGCCGCGGCGCGCGGGAAAACACGCAGCGCCCGTCCCGCAGCACCTCGCCGCCGTGCAGGAACAGCAGCTCCCCCGCGCGGCACAGCACCTGCAGGCCAAAGCAGGCCTCCCCCTCCGTCAGCAGCACCATCGGCGTCATCAGGGTCTCCGGCGCCCCCGCCTGCATTTGCAGCGTCATACGGCCCGGCGCGCGGGAGGCCGGCAGCAGCGCCGTGCCCTCCGGCTGCGGGTATGCGCGGAAGCGGGTGGCCTCGCAGAAGGCATTCACGCGGAACATGGCGCCCCTTCCTTTCCTCTTCGTTCTGCGGCCTGTCAGGCCTGCCGGAGCAGGCTTTCCATCATCAGGCAGCTCTCATGCTCGGTGAAGCAGGCCGTGGGCAGCAGCTCCCGGGTGAAGAACTCGCCGAACAGCCGCGAGATCGCCGGGCTGGGCAGGCGGCCGTCGTAATACCGCTCCAGCGGCTGGGCCTCGCCCTCCGCGGGCAGCAGCACCAGGCCGCGGTCCGCGTAGGCCGTGATGCCCAGATCGCGCACCGCGTTGTCATTGCGCAGGAAATACACGTGGAAATACGGGTTCGCGCGCATATTCTGCAGGATCACGCCCAGGATCTCCGCGCGCTCCTCCGCGGTGAAGGGGCGCATGAAGGAGAAATGCCCGAAGCAGCGGCCCGTCTCCAGGAAGCGCTCCACCGCGTTTTTCTTGAAGGCGATGCACACGGGCTGGCGGCGGGCGTAGGTGTTCTGCGTCCGCTGCACGGCGATCGGCTTCGCCCGCGCGAGCAGCTCCGCCGGCAGGCGGTCCTCGCTGGCCCGGATCATCAGCTCGCCGGGAATCAGGCTGGCGCCGACGCTCGTGCGGATGGACCAGATCGCGCGGTTGTGCTCCAGCGCCGCAAAGTCCGCCAGATAGCTCAGGTAGCCGTCGGGAGTGAGCACCTGCTGCAGCGGCTGCTTGAAGGGCCGGTAGGAATCGCTGTAGACGCCCACCAGTTTCAGCAGCTGGCCCTTCCCAGGGCGCGTCAGCAGATCCGCCGTGCCGTCGGCGTGCATCATCAGCAGATCTTCCATCGGCTGGCCGCGCAGGCTGTATTCGCAGACCATCATATTGCCGCGGGTCGGCTCATGCGCCGCCGAGAGCATCCGCAGGTGGTAGCTGCCGTTGGGCACCAGGTGCAGCACGTCCGCCACGCCGTTGATGATGTCCCGCTCGTTTTCGCAGGCCAGCGCGTGATACACCACCGCGCCGGGCTTCGCAACCAGCTCGTCCAGCGGCAGGGCGTAGGGCGGGATCACGCAGCCCAGCACGTAGGCCTCCAGCCCCTCCGCCTCCGCGTAGTGCTCCGTCAGCGTGGTGGTCTCGCCGGTGTTCACCACCCGGATGCTGACCTCGCCGCGGTCCGTGAGGCGGTGCGCGCTGAGCAGCACCCAGATCGCCTCGAACACCTGCCAGTCCGCCTCGCCGAAGCGCAGCAGGCCGATCTCGCGGTGCAGCCGGGTGGTTTCCTCCAGGCTCATGGGGATGTGCTCCCGCAGCCGCAGCTCCAGCTGCAGCGCGCTGCTGGCCCGGGCCTGCCCGTTCATCACGCGCTGCAGCGAGGTCTTGCTGCCGTAGCCCAGCCGCTGGCTGAGCGCGGAGAGCGTGAGGCCCTCCCGCCGCTGCCATTCACCGATCAGATCCCGCAGAGACACAGCCTCACCCCCGCACCATTCTGTTTCTTATCATACACAGGAAACCGCCCTGCGGCAAGGCTGCCAACTGAAAAAGTACAGAAAGAATACCGCCGCACGCAATTCTTGCGAACATTGTGACACATTGTCAAATTTTGCCATGGTGTTTGGGGAGAATTGGCACAGCATGCAGAGGAGGGCTGCGGGGGGCCGGGGCGGTCGGCCATAAGACAACTCAGTCCGCTTGAACAGCAACTTTGGTTATGGCTTATTCAGCCAGTCATTATTATTGTCAGGATACGTATAATTCAGTTTGTTGTCTTTACAATACCCAGCAGCATAGCTCCCACGCGGAACAGTCACAACCAATTTCGGGGAACATCCGTAAAATGCCAATTTCCCAATGGAACTTACGCTGGCCGGAACAGTCAGATCAACCAAATCAGTGCATTGATCCAAGGCACACTCACCAATCGTTGTAACAGTGTCTGGAATAACGACCTTCTTTAGGCCATACACACAGAAGAAAGCATAATCAGCAATGCTCTTTGTTCCTTCTGGTATATCATATTTACTGTTATTAAGGGTAAAAGGATAGCATACAAGTCTTTTTGTTGCTTTTTCATACAAAACTCCATCCACCATCGCAAAATACTTGCTGTCCGGAGAAACATAGACAACTAGATCATAACAGCAAGTGAATGGATTTCCTGTGATTTCTTTTACAGTTTCAGGTATTGTTGCCTTTTTTAGTGAGAAGCAAGAATCGAATGCTTGACAGCCTATGCTTGTAACGCCGCTGGGGATATCAATACTATTCAATTGGCATCCAGCAAATGCATACACACCTATACTTCTCACGGAATTTGGAATGACGACGTAGTTTAAACCCATATTCCAATAAAATGCCGCTTTTCCAATGGATTTGACTCCATCTGGTATCGTAACTTTCTTTGTAGAAAAGCCAAGATTTCTGAATGCCTCAGCGCCAATACTGGTGACTTTCTTGCCTGCTATGGTGCCCGGAATCTTCAGGTGGGACGGGGGATTCTTGCCTACATACTTTGTTATTTCAACAGTCCCGTCTTTCAGAACTTTGTATTGATAATCACCCTTGGTCAACGCAAATGCGTTTGCAATGGACAAAACTCCGAGGATCAACACCACTAAGGCAACAGCAATTCGACGGCTACTCATCAGAATACTCCTTTCAACTTTTGCATCGGGAAAGCTCTTGATTATAATACTATAGTTTCAAAATAAGTCAAGATCAAATATGGGTAAATAATTATCATGTCATTTGTGGGGCGATCGTATGCTTCACTTTATACTGTGCAGACTATGCAGCAAAATAGAATCCATCTCAGTCCCAAATAAGAGAGGCAAACTAACTGCCGTTTCAATACCGCCTCTTTTCCCTGTTGACAACCCTCCCTTCCCGTGCTATACTGATGCCAACATATGAACAATCATTCATATGTTCAGTGAACCGGCGGGGCCGAAGGACAAGGAGTGCATGCACATGAAGAAGACTTACAAGATCGAAGTGGACTGTGCCAACTGTGCCGCCAAAATGGAGGAGGCCGCGCGCCGCACGCCCGGTGTCGCCGGAACGGTGGTGAATTTCATGGCCCTGAAGATGGTGGTGGAGTTCGAGGAGGGCGCCGATCCGAAGGCCGTGATGGCCCGGGTGCTGGCCAACTGCAAAAAGGTCGAGGACGACTGCGAAATCTACCTGTGAGCGAGAAGCTCCGGGCCGGGCTGTCCCCGCGGCAGCCCTTTTCTGTGCCGCGCAAAGGCCGGAGGAGGCATGGCGTATGAACAAAAAACAGAAGCAGATGGCGGTGCGCATCGCGGTGACGGCGGGCCTGCTGGTCCTGCTGCATTTTCTGCCGGTGGACGGCATCTGGGGCGGCTGGCTGAAGTTCGCCCTGTACCTGATTCCCTACGGCGTCATCGGCTATGACATCCTGCGCAAGGCAGTGAAGGGCGTGAAGAACCGCCAGCCCACGGACGAGTGCTTCCTGATGGCGGTGGCGACCCTCGGCGCGCTGGTGCTGGGCCGGGTGCAAAGCGGCGACTACGTGGAGGGCGTGGCGGTCATGCTCTTCTACCAGATCGGCGAGCTGTTCCAGTCCGTGGCCGTGGGCAAGAGCCGCCGCTCCATCTCCGCGCTGATGGACATCCGCCCGGACACCGCCCGCCTGCTGCGCGAGGACGGCACCGACGAGGAGGTCAGCCCGGATGAGGTGGAGGTCGGCTCCGTGATCGTGGTCGGCCCCGGCGAGCGGGTGCCCATCGACGGCGTGGTCGTGGAAGGCGAATCCACCCTGGACACCGCGGCCCTGACCGGCGAGAGCCGCCCCCGCACGATCCGCCCCGGCGACGAGGCCCTGTCCGGCTGCGTCAGCATGACCGGCGTCGTCCGCATCCGCACAACCCGCGCCTTTGAGGAGAGCACCGCCTCCCGCGTGCTGGACATGGTGGAGAACGCTTCCTCCCGCAAGAGCCGCTCGGAGGCCTTCATCACCCGTTTTGCCCGCGTGTACACCCCGGCGGTGTGCCTGTGCGCGCTGGCCCTGGCCCTGCTGGGGCCCCTCGTGCGGCTGGCGCTGGGCATGAGCCCGGACTGGCTGGACTGGCTGATGCGGGCGCTGACCTTCCTGGTCATCTCCTGCCCCTGCGCGCTGGTGATCTCCATCCCGCTGACCTTCTTCGGCGGCATCGGCGGCGCCAGCCGGGCCGGTGTGCTGGTGAAGGGCTCCAACTATCTGGAGGCGCTCAGCACCGTGCGCACGGTGGTCTTTGACAAGACCGGCACGATGACCGAGGGCGTGTTCGAGGTGGCGGGGATTCACCACGCGGCCATCCCGGAGGAGCAGCTGCTGGACATCGCCGCCCACGCGGAGGCCTGGTCGACCCACCCCATCAGCCTGAGCCTGCAGCGGGCGCTGGGCCGTCCTGTGGACAAGGGGCGGGTCACCGACGTGCGCGAGGTGAGCGGCGCCGGCGTCCTCGCCAAGGTGGACGGCCGGGAGATCGCCGTGGGCAATGAGCGGCTGATGGCCCAGGCCAGCGTGGAATGCGATCCCTGCCATTCCGTGGGCACGGTGGTGCACATCGCCGCCGACGGCCAGTACTGCGGCCATGTGCTGATCGCCGACCGGCTGAAGCCCCACGCGGCGCAGGCTGTGGCCGCCCTGGGCGAGGCGGGCGTGCGGCGGCGCGTGATGCTGACCGGCGACCGGAAGAATGTGGCCGAAGCCGTCGCGGCGGAGCTGGGCGTGGACACCGTCTATGCCGAGCTGCTCCCGCTGGACAAGGTGACCCGGCTGGAGGAGCTGCTGCGGGACAAGGCAAAGGGCGAGACTGTGGCCTTCGTGGGCGACGGCATCAACGACGCGCCGGTGCTCTCCCGGGCCGATGTGGGCATCGCCATGGGCGCGCTGGGCAGCGACGCCGCCATCGAGGCCGCCGACGTGGTGCTGATGGACGACGATCCCCTCAAGCTGCCCCAGGCCATCGCCATCGCGCGCAAGTGCATGCGCATCGTCCGGGAGAACATCGTCTTCGCCATCGGCGTGAAGCTGGTGTGCCTGGCGGTGAGCGCCCTGGGCCTGGGCAGCATGTGGCTGGCGATCTTCGCGGATGTGGGCGTGATGGTGCTCGCCGTGCTGAACGCCATCCGGGCCCTGCGCGTGCCGAAAATGTGACGCAGCGTCTTGACAGATGGCGCCTGTCCGCGTATGTTTTCCCCTGAAGCACAGGCACAGGGCCGGGCGATGGAGGAAATGGGATGACAGAGCGTTTGTATGACAGCCAGCCGCAGCTGGACACGTTCACCGCGCGGGTGCTCTCCTGCGAGGAGGCGGACGGACACTGGCTGATCGGGCTGGACCGGACGGCCTTCTTCCCGGAGGGCGGCGGCCAGCCGGCGGATCACGGCAGCCTGGGCGGCGTCCGCGTGACGGACGTCCACGAGAAGGGCGGCGTGATCCTGCACACGGCGGACGGCCCGCTGACACCGGGGACAGCCGTCGAGGGCGCCATCGACCGGGCCCGCCGCACGGAGATGAGCCAGCAGCACACCGGCGAGCATATCTTCTCCGGCCTCACCTGCGCGCGGCACCACTGCAGCAATGTGGGCTTCCACATCGGGCCGGAGGTGACCACGCTGGACTTCAGCGCGGCGCTGACCCCCGCCGACGTGGACGCCCTGGAGGAGGCCGCCAACGCCGCCATCTGGCGGGATCTGCCGGTGAAGTGCTGGTATCCCGACCCCGAGACGCTCGCCCGCCTGCCCTACCGCAGCAAGAAGGCGCTGGAGGGCCCCGTGCGCATTGTGGAGATCGGGGGCGTGGACATCTGCGCCTGCTGCGGCACCCACATGCCCACCACCGGCGGCGTCGGCCAGGTCAAGATCATCGGCCTCATGAACTACAAGGGCGGCGTCCGGCTGACCATGGTCTGCGGTGTGCGCGCCCTGCGCTGGGCGAACGCCCTGCTGCAGGAGAACCGCGCCGCCCAGCGCCTGCTCTCCGCCAGGGCCGGCGAGCTGCCCGAGAGCGTGCAGCGGCTGATGGCCGAGCGCGACGGGCTGCGCGGCCGGCTGAATGAGATCGGCGAAGCGCTGTTCCGCGCCGCCGCCGAAGCCGAAGCTGGCGAAAGCGTGCGCGTGGTCACGGCGGAATTCCTGCCGCCGGCCTCCCTGCGCCACGCCGCCGGCGAGCTGGCCCGGGGCGCGGAGCTGGCGCTGGTGCTGATCCCGGACGAAGGCGGCTGCCAGTTTGCCCTCTCCTCGGCGGTTCGCGATGTCCGCCCGCTGGCCAGGGCGCTGTGCGAGGCCTTCTCCGGCAAGGGCGGCGGCCCCCGCGATATGGCCCAGGGCCGGCTGGCCGTGCTGGACGCCCCTGCCTGCCGCCGGCTTCTGCAGGGCAGCTTGTAAGCCGCCGGATTGCTGCACGGCAGGCGCAGCGGACTTCCGGCAGACTGGGAGGTTTCATGAACATACTGTATATTCTCACGGCGATCCTGCTGCTGGGCATTCTGGTCACCGTGCATGAGTTCGGACACTTCATCGCGGCGCGCAGCTGCGGCATCGCCGTGTCCGAGTTTGCCATCGGCTTCGGGCCCAAGCTGTTCTCCCGCGTCAGCAAAAAGAGCGGCACCCGCTTCTCCCTGCGGCTGATCCCCATGGGCGGCTTCTGCGCCTTCATCGGGGAGGACGACGTGGAGGGCAAGGAGCAGAACGATCCGCGCGCCTTCCCGCGACAGGCCGTATGGAAGCGCATGATCACCGTGCTGATGGGGCCGGGCATGAACTTCCTGCTGGCCCTCGTGGTCTGCGTCGGCTTTCTGTGGATTGGCGGCCTGCCGCTGGTGGATACCGTGATCACCGAGGTCACCGCCGGCTCTCCCGCGGAGGCCGCCGGCTTCCAGAGCGGCGATGTGCCGCTACGGGTGAACGGCGTGGACATCGGCAGCGGCTCCACCGAGGCCTTCACCGCCGCCATCAGCGCCTGGGACGGCGGCGAGCCGCTGGCGATCACCGTGCTGCGAAACGGCGAGGAGCAGACCCTCTCCGTCACGCCCTTCTTCGATACGGAGCTGAACCGCTACCGCCTGGGCTGCCTGGTCCAGGGCGCGTACCGCACCGACGAGGGCGGCGCCATGGTACTGCGGCCCTGCTCCTTCCCCGAGGCGCTCAGCGGCAGCTGGAACACCTGCGTGAACGCCGGCGGGACCATCCTGCAGGCGCTGCGCGCGCTGGTCACCACCGGCGAAGGCTTTGAGGACACCTCCGGCCCCATCGGCATCATCAGCATTGTGTCCCAGGAGGTGCGCACCGGCGGCCTGGAGGCCTTCATCAACCTGCTGGCGGTCATCTCAATCAACCTGGGCATCATGAACCTGCTGCCCATCCCCGGCCTGGACGGCTCCCGCTTCCTCTTCCTCGTGCTGGAGGCCATCCGCCGCAAGCCGATCCCCCAGAAGAAGGAGGCCGCGGTCAACCTGGTCGGCATGGGGCTGCTGTTCGCCTTCATTCTCTTCATCTCCGCCCGCGACGTGCTCCGTCTCTTCCAGTGAACGCCAAGAGCCGCCCGGCATCCCCGCAGCATGCGCAGGGAGCCGGGCGGCTCTTTTTCGTTCATCCGGTCTGTGTCAGTCCTCCGATTCGGCGGCTGACTTGCCCGCCATCAGGATGACGCAGGCGTTGTCCTCCTCATCCACGGTGATCCCGCAGCGCAGCATCCGCTGCAGCAGGCCGTCGCTGATGTACCAGGTGCCCTTCTCGCTGACCAGGTCGCCCTGGGCGCAGGAGACGGAGACGCTGTTCACCCAGACATTGTACATGTCGCAGTAGCTGTCGTCGCCGGTGGAGTGCGTGGCGGCGATGGCATCCTTCATCTTCACGTTCACCTGATAGCCGTCCGCTGAGAGCGCGAACCCGGCCGCGCCCTGATCGGTCAATTGCCAGTCCGCCGCGGCCACGGCCAGCGCGCTCAGGTCCAGCATGTATTCCCGCCCGCGCCGCCACAGCTGGGGCCGCGCGCCGTTGGGCAGGTAGAGCACCTCGCCGTTGAGCAGGATCTTCATGTCGCCCATCTTTGTCCACAGCGACAGGGGATCATCGCCCACGGGGATCATGCCGTTGGCGTCCGGCGTGGCGGTGGGCACCGGCGAGGGCGTGGTGGTCAGCGGGTTGCTGACGACGTTCGGGTTCTCATACAGCATGGTCAGCGTGATGGGGCCCGCGTCGCCGTCGGCGTGCAGCCCGTTCGCCTTCTGGAAGGCCACCACGGCCTTCTTGGTCTGGCTGCCGTAGGAGCCGTCCACATTGCCGGACAGGTAGCCCAGCTCCTTCAGGCGGGTCTGGAGCTTCTTCACATTGTTGCCCTTGTCGCCGGAGCGCAGCACCCCGTACGCCTTGTTCGGCGTCATCGTGGGCGCGGGCGGCGTGGTGGCGGGCGCCGGCGTCGCCGTGCCCAGCTCCGTCAGCGCGCCGGGCGTCTCCTTCGCCTGGGCGACGATCGCGGTCGGCACCGCGGTGGCCGCGGCCGTCGGCGCGACGGTTACCTCCGGCGTCGGCGCGGCCTGCACGCCCATGGCAAACGTGAGCGACATATATACCAGCAGCGTTTTGATAAAATCCACGGTTCTGCTCCTTTCAGCGCACGCGCGGTTCAATCCACAGCTTCTCCCCCATTGTATCACAAGTTCCCCCGCCGCGCAACCGTTTTAGACGGAGGAGGGACAACAGGTTGCCTGGATGCGGGATCATCTGCTTGACCGGATCGTGGAAACGGAGTATGATGAGAGCGGGAGAGCGTGCAGGACCAAGACGCACGACACAGCGGGACATATCTATACAAGAACCTATCACCAGAATCACAGATGCGGCAACCAGATTCAATATCGCAGATGATGGGTATTATATACAAACCGAGCATCGCATTAATACACCCGGAGGCTATAAGGCGGTAAGATACGCAGATGCAGCTGTCTGCTATGATTCTCACATAGAAATAGCAATACAGGTTGGTGTGATAAATAGGAATGGACTTCCAGGATCAAGAGAAGTCCATGCGCTTGATGATATTACCGAACAAGCCTAAATTAAAACAGTATTCATACCTTATAGATACCGCTGAATAACGTGCTTAGGAATGAATAGAGGTGCTGTATTATGGGCAGACAAATCCCGGTGAATGCACTGAAAGAGGATGTCCATGCAATGATTTGGAAGATCAGGGAAAAGTATCCGGAGCTGGTCCGGTTTGAATACCGCCGGGGCTATCTTGATGTGTTCGATGATGATGCAAGAATACCAGAATACTATTTCCTGACAAAAAGACTGACAGATAAAGAACCAATTGCACATGAACAAAAAAGCCGTCTCGTAAGGCTTGGAGTTCAACTGCTATTTCACGATTTCTGGGTTCGCCCTGATGGAAGTACAGGGTTTTATTGGACGACTGACCGACTTTACCTGAACACATGGGACCCCTTGCCTGAACAGATCCAGCTTTATCAAAGCATGGCGAATTATATCAGGAGAGTTTCCTGGCGATTCAAGTATTGCGGCGTGGTTCACTATGTGATGCCCAAAGCGGCAGAACTCATACAGCAGCTCAGAGAAGGGACTGCTGATCCCCGGTATGATCCCGTGCCGGAGGAGTTGCTGACGGTCGAACTGCTGCCTCCGGCCAGACGAAAAAAGACTGGTATAAACTCCCATGAAAGTCGCTGACAGCAAAGCACCGGGAGAAGGAAAGCATCATGCGACCAATGGAGAATAAAGGATACGGCGATAGTCGTGTTTTCCGGTATTGGAACATCCCTTTGACGACTGCAAAACATGGTTGGGCGAAGACGATTGTGAATGGTTTGATTTCGACGACGCTGACCGGCCTGAAGCCCGACACGGACTACTGGTTCAAGGTATGGAGCTATGTGCAGCTTCCCGACGGCACAAGGTACTACGGCCAGCAGAGCGAAGCGGTACACACGAAAACCCTGAAATGACCCTGGAGTAACAAAACGGGCTGTGAGCCGGCGGCGCCATGACGACACGCTGACTCACAGCCTGTTTGCATTTTGACCAAACCCAGTTCCCAGATGCCATTTTGAATGTTTTTGTGGCTATTACTGGTTTATGGATACCCGGCTAAAGAGCACTTCGGGGGGCCACGCGCAAGGGCCCCTCATTTGCCCTTGACAAACCGTCCCGCCTCTGCTATGCTCTCCCTGACACTGGGAAAGGAAGGTCTCGCTGGACGGATGAAGATTCGCAACTGACATTCGGCGCATGGGCATCTGCCGTGGGGCAGAGTGTTTTTGCTGCCGTTTGGAGGTTGCGGACCGCACAGCCAGACGTGTCTTTGTGTGTGCTCATGCTCCTCCGCGGCAGACGAAGGAGTGTTTTTCATTGAACAGAAATCCGATTGCAAATCCGGCGGAAAAGAAGCTGCTGCTCAGCGCTGCGGGCATCCGCAAGGCCTACGGCGAGCGGGAGGTGCTGCACATCGACCGGCTGGAGATCTTCGATGGCGACCGCATCGGCCTCATCGGCGAGAACGGCGCGGGCAAGTCCACGCTGCTGGCGGTGCTCAGCGGAGAGCTCCAGCCGGACAGCGGCGACATCCGCCGCATGGGGCCGGCCGCGCTGATCCGCCAGAGCGGGGAGAACCGGCTGGCCGCCGATCCGGCCCTGGCCGCGAAGCTCCGCGCCCCGCAGCGTCAGGAGGGGCTCTCCGGCGGCGAGATGACCCGGCAGCGCATCGCGGGCGCCCTGTCCGCCGGCTGCCGGCTGCTGCTGGCCGATGAGCCGGGCACCGACCTGGACATGGAGGGCATCGCGGCCCTGCGGCAGCACCTGGCGGCCTTTCCCGGCGCCTTGCTGCTGGTCAGCCATGACCGCAGCCTGCTGGAGAGCCTGTGCACCCGCATCTGGCAGCTGGAGGACGGGCGGATCACCGACTTCCCCGGCAGCTACAGCGCGTATCAGGCGGAGGCGGAGCGGCGGAGGGCCTTCCAGCAGGCCGAGTATGACCGCTATACCGCCGAGCGGCAGCGCCTGCAGCAGGCCGCCCAGCAGAAGCGGGAATGGGCTTCCTCCGTGCGCAAGGCCCCCAGCCGCATGGGCAACAGCGAGGCCCGCCTGCACACCCGCGAATACACAAACGCCGTCCTCCGCCAGAGCGCGGCCGCCCGCACCCTGCAAAACCGCATCGACCAGCTGGAGAAGAAGGAGCGCCCCCGGGAGCTGCCGGCCATCCGCATGCAGCTGGGCACGCGCCTGCCCATTCAGGCGAAGATCGCGGCCCGCGTGCGCTGCGAGCGGCTGACGGCGAGCGGGCGCACCCTACTGCGGGATACGGAGCTGGCGCTGCCCTCCGGCTCCCGCACGGCCCTGATGGGGGCCAACGGCGCCGGCAAGACCACGCTGATCCGCGCGATGCTGGGCCGGCTGCGCCCCGGCACCGCCTTCGAGGGCAGCGTGAAGCTGAACCCCGCCGCCCGCGTGAGCTGCTTTGACCAGGATCACGCCCAGGCGCTGGACTTCTCCCGGACGGTGCTGGAGAACGTGCTGCACGGCTCCGGCGCGGAGGAGGGGGATGCACGCACCGTGCTGGCCCGTCTCGGGCTGCGCGGCGACGCCGTGTACAAGCCCGTCGGCGTGCTCTCCGGCGGCGAGCGGGCCAAGACCGCCCTTGCCCGCGTGCTGCTTTCGGACAGCAACCTGATCGTACTGGACGAGCCGACGAATCACCTGGACGTCTTCACGATGGAGGCGCTGCAGGAGCTGCTGCGGGAATACGGCGGCACGCTGCTGCTGGTCAGCCACGACGAGGCGCTGATCCGGGCCGCGGCCACGCGCATTGTCCGCATCGAGGACAGCCGTCTGGTGACCTTCGAGGGCTCCCTTGACGAGATGGAGCGGGAGCGGAGCCGCGATGCCGCCCGGGAGGCGCGGCAGGCGGAGCTCTCCGCGCTGGAGGTGCGCATGATGGGCCTCTTCGCCCGTCTCTCCGCCCCGAAGAAGGGCGAGAACCCCGAAGCCCTGAACGCGGAGTACGGCGAAATCTGCCGCCGCGTGCACGAGCTGCGGGAGGCGATCCGCCAGGAAGCGGGCGAAAAACCCCCGAAGCGGTGAACGCCTTGCAATCCGGCGGATTCGTGATATAATGGGACACATCCGGCCAGGACGCCGGCGCGTGGAGGTTTGCGATGAAACTGCTGACCGTTGTGGTACCCTGCTATAACTCGGCGGCCTATATGCGGCACGCAGTGGATTCCCTGCTGGAGGGCGGCGCAGAGCTGGATGTGCTGCTGGTGGACGACGGCTCCACCGACGAGACCGGCGTGATCGCCGACGCCTGCGCCCGGGAGCATCCGGACATTGTGCGGGTGATTCATCAGAAAAACGCCGGGCACGGCGCGGGCCTGAATCAGGGCATCCGCACGGCGCAGGGCGTGTATTTCAAGGTGCTGGATTCCGATGACCGCGTGGACGGGCCGTCGCTGCGCCGGCTGCTGGAGCTGCTGCGGAATCACGCGGCGGAGGGGACGCAGGCCGATCTCGTCGTGCACGACTACACCTATGACAAGGCGGACCGGCGCAATGTGTTCTCCGTCAGCTACCACCGGGTGATGCCGGAGGGGCGGCTGGCCGGCTGGGCGGACTGCAGGCCCTTCCCCGCCGCGAAGCAGTTCATGATCCACTCCCTCGTCTACCGGACGGAGCTGCTGCGCGATCACGGCTTCGTCCTGCCGGAGCACACCTTCTACGAGGACAATGTCTACATTTACAAGCCCCTGCCCTGGACGGAGAAGGTGCTCTATCTGCACGCGCCGGTCTACGCCTACAACATCGGCCGGGACGACCAGTCCATCAACGAGAAGAACATCATCCGCCGCCTGGACCAGCTGACGAACATGATCACGCAGATGGCGACCAGCTGGCGGCTGGATGAGCTGGAGCGGCTGCCGGAGGTGCTGCGCCGCTACATGCTGACGAACCTGCAGGGCCAGCTCTATTCGCTGAACGCCCTGCAGTACATCGCCGCCACCCCGGAGAGCCGGCGGATGCACCGCGAGACCTGGCAGGCCATCCGCGACTTCGATCCCCGGCTGTACAGCGCCCTGCACCGGGGCATCATCGGCCTGTCCTTCCGTCTGCCCGCGTGGGTCACCGTGTTCACCTACCGCGTGGGGCGGAAGATCGTGCACTTCTGAAGGCGATTCCCCAAACGGCAAAGCGCCCTGTCCGCATCAGACCGCGGCAGGGCTTTTCGGATCTCATGAAAAAAGCTCCCGAAACGCAGCGCGTTCAGGGAGCCCGAATCAGCCGTCCACCTCCGGCAGACCGGCCAGACTGGTCAGCAGGCTCAGCACGCCCGCGGCCAGGGCCGCGCTGCCGGCCAGCGCCCAGTCCACCTCCGAGAGCACCGCGCCGGTGCCGATGGCGGCCGCGGCGGTCTGCGCCATGGTCTTGAGCGCGCGGATGCCCGCGGCGCGCAGCCACTTCCTCCAGTATGCCACGTATCTCATCCTCCTCTGCGCTGCGCCGTCTCCAGGGCCGACAGCCGCCCCTCGGCCTGCGTCATGCGCTCCACCAGGTGGTTGTGCTTGTCCACCTTCTTCTCCAGCTCCTGCAGGCGGTAGCGGACGATCTCGATGTTCTCCCGCGCCGCCCGCCGCGTGCCCGCCGCGCTGCCCAGATAGCTGATGACGGCCACCAGGATGGTGCCCGCGAAGCCGATCAGCGCGGTCAGGATCTCATTGGACATGATGCTCCTCCTCTCACAGGCCCGCCCGCTCCAGCCGCGCCTCCAGCGCCGCCACGCGCTCCCGCAGCCCGGGCAGGCTCTCCTCCTCTGCCCTTGCGAGGGCAGCGCGCGTTTCCGGCCCGGCGGCCCCGTCCTCCCGCAGGCCGTGCGCCCGCTGGAAGACCCGCACCGCCGCGGCCGTCTTCGCGCCGTACACGCCGTCCGCGCTGCCGCAGGCCCATCCCAGGGCGTTCAGCGTCTGCTGCAGCTGCCGCACCTGCTCGCCCGCGCAGCCGGTCTTCAGCACCTCCGTCATGATCTCCTCCCCCTCATATGTCACCTGGCTGAGCTCGCCCCATTCGTCCCAGTGCCGCAGCGGCGAGGTGACCACGCCGTCGCGGGTGCTGCGCGCCTCGATGCAGGTATCATCGCCGACGTACAGGCCGATATGGGTGCGGCGGCCGCCCCGCAGCAGGAAGACCGCCGTGCCGGGCCGCAGCGTCTGCCCCGGGGTGAGCTTTCCCTTCGCCCGGCAGTGCCGCAGCCAGATCGTGTTGCTGCCGTGGTAGATGCGCTCGCCCTGCTGCCGGAAGGCCCACACGAACAGCCCGGAGCAGTCCGCCACCTGCCGGCCGATCCACTGTCTTCCCCAGCGCACCGCCTCCGCGTCCGCCGCGGCCCGCTGCCGCTGCTCAGTCCAGCGCTGGCCCGACGCGCCCCAGATGTAGCCCCAGCCCTCCGCCAGCGCCTGCCGGAAGGCCGTGCACAACGCTTCCGCCGTCACGGGAGAATCACCAGCCCTTCCATCACGCCGTCCGCCTGCGCGCGGTCGCAGCCGTTGCCCTGCAGGATGTTGCCCGCCGCCAGGCCGCGGCTGTCCGGCTCCGGCAGGTGCCAGGTGACGTCCTCCCCGAAGCGGATGCCCGGGCCCGCGCAGCCGGTCACCGTGTTGTGCACCAGCGTCAGGTCATTGCAGAAGCCGCAGAGGATGCCGCCCGTGCCGCCCTCCGCGCCGGGCTGGCCGCTCACGAAGCCGCAGCGGCGCACCGTGTTGTCCCGGCAGACGGTGACGTCGGTGCGGTTGCCGCCGTTGAAGTGGTACAGGCCGATGCCCCAGGTGGCGTTGTCGTGGCTGTGGCAGCCGATGACCTCCCCCATGCCGGCCCCGCCCAGATGGATGCCGCCGAAGCAGCTGGGCGCGCCCTTCTCGTCCATGGCGGCGGTCAGCGTCTGCGCGTCCACCGCGTAGCCGCAGCGGTACACCTCGCAGTCCCGCACCTCGGCCCAGCTCCGGTCGTGGGTGCTCACGCCCTCGTCCACGCAGTCGTGAATGCGGCAGCGCAGCACGTGCAGGCGGCTGTCGTCCTTGCCGGAGACGCCGTCCGAGGAAATCACGCGGCCGGACGCGGCGGGGGCCAGCGCGCCGTAGATCTCGCAGCGGTTCAGCGTCATCACGCTGCCGTTCACCGCGACGAGGAGGGAGTCCGTGGCCCGCCGGAACACGCAGTCCTCGGCCAGGAGGGTGCCGCTGTATGCCGCGGCGCTCCCGTCCTCCGCGGCGTTCTGGCCGACGATGAGCAGATGATTCGCCGCGTTCTGCACGGTGAGGCGGCGCAGCGCGGCGTGCCCCCGGACGCAGATCGCGTTGCTGAGGCCGTGGGCGTCGAGGATATGGCCGCGCCCGTCGAGGGTGAAGCAGCACTCCGCCGGGATGATGAGGCGGGCGCCGAGCGTGATGTCCGCGGTCAGGCTGATGAGGCCGCAGCCGTCGGCGATGGCCTGCCGCAGGACTTCCTCCGTGCCCGCCTCCCGGACGGCGGTGAGGGCGGCGTTGTCGATCCGCGGATCGAAGGCGCAGTCCAGGCCGAAGGGGACGAAGCCGTCGGGGAAGCAGTCCTCGCGCGCGACGACCATGGTTTCCGCCGGATTGTAGCCGGTGACCTTGCTCTTGTCGATGGCAAAGCGCAGGAAGGCAGCGCTCTCCGGCGCGGTGAAGCCGCCGCTGAGGCCTGAGCCGCTGCCAAGCCGCGTGAGGCTGCCTCCCTCCAGCCCCCAGACCACCCAGGTGGTGCTGTTGACCGCCGCGGTGCCGAAGGCGGAGCCGCTCCAGTGCCGGGCCAGGTACCGGACGCCGGGCGTCACCGGGATCATCGGGCTGACGTCATAGCGCGTGTTGGCCGCCGTGCTGCCGGAAGCGCCCAGCGTCGTGTCAGGCAGGCGGGCCGCGGCGTCATACAGGTTGGCCGTGGGCGTGGCGGTGAGGGCCTGGCCGATCAGGAGGGCCAGCTCCGCGTCGCCGTCCGCGCGGGCCTGGGTCTCGGCCGCGTCCGCCAGCGCCAGCTCGGCGTCGCCATCTCCGCGGGCCTGGGTCTCGGCGGTCAGATCCTGCCGGAGCCGCGCGTCCGCCGCCGCCAGCTCCGTCTGCAGCGCGGCGAACTGCGTGACCACGGCCCGGGCGCTCGCCGCCGCGGCCTCCATGTCCGCGATGCGGTTCAGCAGATCGTCCAGCGTGGGCACCGGCTCGCCGGCCTGCATCAGGCTCCCGCCGCCGGCCTGGGCTGCGCCCTCCCCCCAGAAGACGGTGCTGATGGTGCTCCCGCAGGTCAGGCGGATCAGCACCTGAAAGGCGCCCGGCACCGCCCAGGCCTCCTGCGGCAGAGCGAGGGACACGGCGCTGCCGGCGCATTCCGCCGCGCACACCAGCGTGGTGCCGTCCGCGCGCAGCACATAGCCCGCCGCGGTGCAGCCGTTCAGCGGCAGGGGGCTGCCGTCGCGGGTGACCGCCGCGGTGATCACGCAGCCGCCGCGCTCCCCGGGGAAGTGGCCGCTGCCCAGGTGCGCCGGGCGCAGCGGGTGGTTCAGTTCGCACAGGGTGTCGATATGTCTTGCGATGTCCATGGTCTCTCCTTCCTGTCTGCGGCGTTTCATCCGGCGTCCAGCGCGATGTCCAGGCGCAATCGGCGCGGATCCTCCCGCAGGTCTGTCCAGCTCAGCTTCGTGATCCGCCCCTGCAGGACGCCGCTGTCCATATGGATGCGGCATCTCCCGCCGGCGGCGGGCAGATCGGCCGGGTCGCCGCTCTCCTCCCAGCGGCAGAGCACCTCGGCCTCGCAGCCCGTCTGCGGCCGGTCATGGGCGGCGAGCCAGGCGGCCGCGGTATCCTTCAGCATCTGCGGATCGTTGAGGCGGCCCCACTGCCGCACTGCGGCGCGTACCCCCAGGGCGGGCAGCGTGGCCGCGTCCAGGCAGGGCGACTGGCCGTTCACCGCGCGGATGCTGAGGCTGTCCCTGCCCAGCGGGTAGAGCCGCGTCGCCCATTCGCCGCCCTCCGTGAGGCGCAGCGCGCACAGATTGCGGTCAGTGCGCAGGTCGCACAGGCTCTCCGGGCGGGGCAGCAGGTGCAGGCGGAAGGGCAGGCTGTCCGTTTCGGCGCTGAGGCCGAAGGCAGGCCCGGCCAGCGCGGCCGCCCGCAGCAAGGCCTCCCAGAGGCTCTCCTCCCCGAAGGCCGCGTGCCAGGTGTTCCCCTCGGGCCAGCTGCCCAGGCTCCACAGGCTGCCGCTCTGCCGCTGCAGCAGCTGCCGCGCCATCTCCCGCAGCGTCCATCCGGCCCCGGCGGGCGGCTCCAGCGGGTCGAACACCGCCTCCTGCCGCAGCTGGCCGAGGGCATGAACCGCCTCGCACACGCAAAGCCCGTCCTCCGGCAGGCGGCGCAGGCCCTCCACCCGGAAGCAGCCCGCACTGCGCCTCGCCCCGTCCCGCAGCCGGAGCCAGCTGCCCGCCCGCAGGCCCGCGGCCTCCTCCTCCGTGAGGTTCAGCCGGGCCGTGGCGATGCCGCCGAAGGTCTCCTCCAGGCGGAGCGCCGCCGGGTGCAGCCGTCCGGCGGGGCGGAGCTGCGCGTCCAGCAGCACAACGCTGTCCGCATTCACAGCCACCGCCCCCTTGCCGTCACGCGGGCCGCACAGGCCCCGTCCGCGTCCAGCCGGATCGGGTTCTCCCCGGGCAGCAGGCGCCAGCCGTCGCCGGAATCCGCGGTCAGCAGGCCCAGCGCCGGCACGCTGAGGCCCGCGCGGATCACCTTCGCCGTGCGCAGCCCCAGGGCCGTGTGGCCCACCACCAGCCGGTCGCCGGCGGACAGGTCCAGCCCCTCGAAGGCAACGGTCTCCCCGCCGATCTGCAGGGCCGCCCGGTCGACCGCCTCCTCCGCGGTCAGCTCCGCCTCGGCCTCGCAGGGCGCGGTGCCGCCCACGCGGAGCAGGCCGCTCCCGTCCTGCAGCACGCAGACCGCCTCCGTCCCCTCCTCCCAGAAGGGCACCTCCCGCGCGGCCAGCACGAGGGTCACCGCGTCCGCCCAGAGCAGGGCGCTGCCCTCCGGCAGGGCCTCGCAGCGGGTGCGCAGAAAGCAGCCGGGCCGGGTCGACACCTCCAGCCTCCCGCCACAGGCCCAGCGGTGCACGGCCCGCAGCGCACGGACGCGCGTCTCCGGTTCGGTCTCGGCGATGTGGATGCGCAGCGTCACCCGCAGGGCGTCCCGGCGCGGGGGCGCGGCCCACTGGCCGTCCTTCAGCGGCAGCCGCGCGGTCCGTGCCTCGCGGTACAAGACCTCCTCCCGCAGATCGGTGACCTGCAGCCGCCAGGGCAGGGCATCCAGCGGACAGCCGTCCATCCGCGCCGTCAGATGCAGACTCATCCGGCCGCCTCCTCCCCACTGTCCGCCGTCTCCGCCCAGAGGAGGGTAAAGGCGTCCTCCCCGGCGGCCAGGAAGCGGAAGGGAATCCGCGCGGCGTCCCGGGCCTGCAGGCGCAGCGTGAGGCCGCCGGTCTGCACCGCGTGGCGCAGCGTGAGCAGCCACAGCCCTTCCGGCTGCCGGCCCACCCAGGTCAGCGGCGGCAGCGGGGCCAGCACGCCGCCCTCCTGCGGGCAGATTTCCGTCCGGTCGCTGCCCCTGCGGACGCGGCAGCCCGGCAGCAGGGCCGCGCAGTCTGCCGGTGTCAGCAGCTCCGTCTCGCCCGTCAGCTCCGCCTGATAGCCGCCGCAGAGCTGACCACCGGGGGCCTCCGGGCGGCAGGCGTCTCCGGCAGCGGCGCGGATCAGCGGGCGCAGCAGGGCGGTCGCATTCCCCACCGGGGCCAGCACGCCCTCGCCCGAGGCCAGCCGCGCCAGCACCTGCCGGGCCAGCTGCGCCGGCTCCGGCTTCGCGGCGTCGAAGTCCAGCAGAATCACGCCCTCACCGAGGATCAGCCCGTCGGCCCGGGGCGCAGTCAGCAGCGGCGTCATGCCCGGCCTCCTTCCCGCCAGGTGAGGCCCTTCAGCCGCACCGTGGCCACGGTGGTCAGCGGGCGGCCCGGATCCGGCTTCGCGCCGCAGTGCTCCGGCCACAGCAGGGCATGGCCGCCGTCCAGCGTCAGCACCGCGCCCCGGCCCAGGCTGTCCAGCATCGGCCGCAGAATGGCCATCGCCTCCGCCAGACCGCCCGCAGCCCAGGCCGAGACGGTCACGGCGCACCGGCCGCAGCCTTCCTCGGCCGTCCACAGCACGAAGGGCGCGCTCACCTCCCGCGGCGCGGCGCACTGCGGCCACACGGGCGCGGCGCACAGGCGCAGCAGCTCATGCAGCGCACGGTTCAGATCAGTCATGGTCCCCCTCCTTTTCCACAGGCACGGCGCACAGCCCCAGCGCGGGCGGGCTGGCGAAATCGCGGGAGCAGCCCCGCACGAGATAGCCGCTGCCGTCGGACAAGCGGATCACCCGGTCGCCCTCGCGCAGGGGGATGTCCGCCGGGAGATACAGCACCGGCCCGGCAGCGGCGCGGCAGAGCCCCTCCCGCAGGCCCTCCACCGCCAGCGCGTGGGTCAGCGCACCGGAGAAGCTCTCCGCCTCCTCCCAGCGGCGGCGCACCCCGCCCGCCGCGTCCGTCTCCTCCACGGCCCGCAAAAGACGGAAGCGCTCGCAGTAATCGCTCAGCACGTGACCCCCTCCTTCCAGTACATGCGCTGCCAGGGGAGGAGGCGGTGGCGGAACACGGTCTCCCAGCCGATGGGCAGGCCGTTGCCGTCCACCGCCCGCTCCAGGCTGTAGGCGCCGAAGCGCTCCCGCCGCAGCCCGTCGCGGCGCTGGCCGCTGTCGTAGGCGATGATGTCCGCGCACAGCCGCAGGAAGGCCTCCGGCGGCCGCAGCAGCCACACGCTGCCGGTAAAGATCTCGTCCGCGGGGCCGTTCAGGCAGCCGTTCTCGTCCAGCTGCCACACGCCGTCCGCCCGCGCGGAGCCGACGATGGCCAGCCAGTCCCCCGGCAGGAGCAGGCCGTCCGCGTCCAGGTGATGATTGCAGATCGTGAAGGTGCCGTCCATGCGGACGCTCGGGAAGCAGTTGCGCACCCGGCGCATGACGTCAGCGACGGTGACCGCCATGGCTGGCCTCCTTTCTCCCCCAGCCGGGGGTTGGCATGAGATGGCGGCGATCAGGCCGCGGTGACGGTGAACAGGCCCACGCAGGCGGGCTGAATGACCTTCGCGCCGCACAGGCTCAGGCCCTTGACGCAGTCATCGAAGCCCTTCTCGCGGCGGTAGGCCTCCAGCTTCACGATCTGCTGGGCGAAGGTCACGCCGTCCTCGGTCAAGGCGACGATCTCGCCGTTCAGGTCGGCGGAGATGTAGATGTCGAAGCCGCAGGCCCGCGCCACGGAGCCCTCGCACAGCCCCTGCTCGCCCATCACGGTGGCGGCGGTGGCAAAGCGCGCATCCTTCAGCAGCTCCGCCTCCACGCTGGAGGGCATGACCAGCGCACGGCCGCTGCGGGGCACGTTCGCCTCGTCCAGGGCGGTGCGGATGCGCAGCACGGCCTCATACATGCCGCCGGCGGGGACGGTCAGCGTCTGCTTGATGCCGGCGTCCGCGCGGATGACGGAGAGGATGTAGTCCTCCGCGTCCTCGGCCAGGCGGCGGGCGGCGGAGCGCATGGCCGCGTCCATCAGATCGGCGCGGGCCTGGGCGGCGTCGACGTCGCTGAGCAGGAAGTGGCAGTACGCGCCGTGGTCGATGACCAGGGTGCGGTCGGTGCCGGAGAGGGTCTCCGGGTCGTCGATGTCGGCGCCGGGGGTGTAGGGCTTCACGGCCACATCGGTCAGGCTGTCGATGTGCACGGTGTCGCCCCACTGGCGAATCTCGCCCTCATAGCGGCGGTTGCACAGCCGGCCGAACACCAGCTGCCTGTGCAGGTTCTCCTGGAGCCTCGCGCTCCAGACCTTCGGGATAAAGCTGTTCACGGACATGGTTTTTTCCTCCTTGCGTTCTCTTCCGGTTTGGTTCGCGGGTGATTACGGGCAGCGCAGCATCTCGCGCACCTCGTCCCAGCGGGCGTTGATCTCCGCCTCGCTCATCGCGCTGATGGCCTCCCGCCTGCTGCGGCCGGGCTGCCACGCGGCCGGCGGCCGGGCCGGCTCCTCCGGGAACAGCCCCGGATACTGCCGCCGCAGCGGACTCAGCAGGGCCTGCGCGTTCTGCAGCCGTCCGCCGGCCATCACCGCCTGGGGCAGCGCGGCCATCGTCAGCAGGGGGATGGCCTCCTCCTGCGCGCCCAGCCGCCGCAGCTCCCCGCGCAGGGCTTCCTCCGCCGCGCGGCGCTGCTCGGCCTCGTTCAGGCGCTGCACCTCGCCGCGGGCGCGCTCCGCCTCCGCGCGCAGGGCATCCACCGTCTCCCGGTGCGCCTGCCAGATCCTCTCGGCCGCCTCCTCCGGCAATTCCAGCTCCCGCAGCATTTCCTCCGTCAGTTCCATTCGCATTCACCTCCTTCCCGGGGCACCGTCCGCCGCATTTGGCGAACTGGAGTTCCCCTGACGCGCCGATCATAGCACAGGAGGAGCACGACAAAAAAGGTCAGTCCCCGACACAATACGACAACATACGACACCATACGACAACGCCGGACATTTCGGCCGATCTGGTCCTGCATGCAGCCCGGACAGGCCATCAAAAGCGGCTGCCCCTGCCCCCTCGTCCCCGCTGCGCAAGGCCGGAGAGCACGTCTGCGCGCACACGAAAAATCCCCGCGGAGCCCTTGCGCGCCGGGCTCTGCGGGGATGCGTGCGAATTTTTGGAATTTTGCGAAAAATCGGAAAAATATTTTTTTCGGCGGCCTCACTCCAGCATGGCCGCGCCCTGCTTCAGGTATTCCGTGATCGGCAGATGCTGCGGGCAGGCGCGCTCGCACTGACGGCAGCCGATGCAGTCGGAGGCGCGGTGGCCGGGGGCCGCTGCCGCCTGATAGGCCGCGCGCGCCTCGGCATTCTGCCCGTTGGCCAGCTGCTTGTTCATGGCGGCGAAGATGTCCGGGATCGGGATCTCCTTCGGGCAGCCGCCGGTGCAGTAATGGCAGGCGGTGCATGGCACGGCGGCGGAGTGCCCCAGGATCCGCTGGGCCTGCTGGATGATCCGCTGCTCCTCGTCGTTCAGCGGCTGGAAGCTGCGCATGTAGGAGAGGTTGTCCTTCATCTGGTCGATGCTGGACATGCCGGAGAGCACGGTGATGATGCCGTCCAGCGAGGCCGCGAAGCGGATCGCCCAGGAGGCGCAGGACAGCTCCGGATGGCAGGCCTGGAACAGCCGCCGCACCTCCGCGGGCGGATTGGCCAGCGTGCCGCCCTTCACCGGCTCCATCACCGTGATGGACACGCCGTGCCTGCGCGCGACCTCGTAATTGGCGCGGGAGGAAACCGCGGGGTTGTCCCAGTCGGCGTAGTTGATCTGCAGCTGGATGAAGTCCACCTCGGGATGGAGGGTCAGCAGGCGGTCCAGCAGCTCCGGCCCCGCGTGATAGGAGAAGCCCAGATGCCGGATCAGCCCCTTCGCCTTCTGCTCCGCGGCGAAGTCCCACAGGTGGAAGCGGTCATACTTGGCGTAGTTGTTCTCCATCAGGGAGTGCAGCAGATAGTAGTCGAAATAGCCCGCGCCGGTGCGCTCCAGGCTGGTGGTGAACTGCTTCTTGGCCGCGCTCTCGGTGGGGGCCAGCAGGAAGGCGTTGATCTTGTCGGCCAGCGTGAAGGACTCGCGGGGATAGCGCTCCACCAGCGCCTTGCGCGCCGCGGCCTCGGAGCCGACGTAGACGAAGGCCGTGTCGAAATAGGTGAAGCCGGCCTCCATGAACAGGTCGACCATGGTCTTGACCTGCTCAAGATCCGTGAACAGGCCCTTCCTGGGCAGCCGCATCAAACCGAAGCCGAGCTTCGGCACGTCTTTTCCGAAATAATCTGACATGGTCGGGCCTCCTTTGGGGGATGGGGGACGCTGCGTACAGGATTGCGCGCGGCTGTATGGCAATGCTGCTGATGTTTCATTGTAGCACAGTTTTCCGGATTATTCCAGTTTATTCGGGTGATTGCCGCCGAGCTGAGCCCCCATCCCCCTCGCGATCCTCCCTGCGACGTCGTCGAAGTGGCCGCCGGGCTCGGGGTGGAAGGTGACCTCGCAGCCCTCACGGAGGAGGCGCAGGCGCTCCTGCTCCGTGGCCTCCGGGATCGCGCGCATGCGGGGATTGCGGGTGCGGCCCTCCCGGTCGCCCAGGGAGAGATATACGCGCCCGGCCCTGCAGGGGTGGCTGTCCGCAAAGTCCGCCCAGCCCTCATACCACAGGGAGCCGGACATGCTCGCCGCCCGCGCAAAGGCCGTGCAGGACCGCGCCGCCCACAGCGCGAACAGCCCGGCCAGCGAATACCCCGCCACGCAGCGGATCACCGGCCGGCCCGCCTCCGCCCAGGGCAGCACCTCCTCCAGGACCGCCCGGAGCAGGGCAGGCGCCTCCCCCGTGAAATGCTGCCCGCGGAACACCCCCGCCGCCGGCCACGGGCTCAGGTAGCGATCCCAGTCCACATCGAGGGCCACGACCGCCGGATCCCCGGCCAGGGCGCGGGCAGCCTCCGCCTCCTCCGGCGTCGAGGGCAGCACGATCAGCGGCGCGCCTGCCTGCACCTCCCCCAGCAAAACCGCCGTCCCGCACGAAAAACTCAGCGTCGCCGCCATGAATACTCCTCCTTCTGCCTGCAAGCACACCTTCCCCCAACCGTCCCCCCCCGGAATGCTCTTTCCGGAGAGGATGGGGGTCTGGGGGAAGGAGAAGCCGCTTTCTCTCAG